>DASSUW010000458.1:0-6983 GCA_035706585.1 Solirubrobacteraceae bacterium
CCCGCGCGGCGGAGGCGTGGACCGAGGGCGAGGTGCTCGCCGGGCCGCAGGGGCTCGTGGAGCTGGTCGCGAACGCGGACGCCGACCTGGTGCTGAACGCGATCGTCGGCTCGGCCGGCCTGGGCCCCACGATCGTGGCGCTCACCGAGGGCATCGATCTCGCGCTGGCCAACAAGGAGTCGCTCGTGGTCGGCGGTGAGCTCGTGACGGCGCTGGCCGAGGCGACCGGCGCGCAGATCATCCCGGTCGACTCCGAGCACTCCGCGCTGCATCAGCTGATCGGCGCCGAGCACGGCCGCGTCGGGACGATCGACAAGCTGGTCCTGACGGCCTCCGGCGGTCCGTTCCGCGGCCGCTCGCGCGGAGACCTGGAGTCCGTGACGGTCTAGCAGGCGCTGCGGCATCCGACGTGGGACATGGGCGGCAAGATCACGATCGACTCGGCGACGCTCATGAACAAGGGGCTGGAGGTCATCGAGGCCCACCATCTGTTCGGCACGCCGTACGACCGGATCGACGTCGTCGTCCACCCGCAGTCGATCGTCCACGCGCTGGTCGTGATGTGCGACGGCGCGGCGCTCGCTCACCTCGGCCATCCGGACATGCGCGTGCCGATCGCCTATGCGCTCCACCATCCCGATCGCGTCGACGTGCCGGTGCGGCCGCTCGACCTCGCCGAGCTGGGCTCGCTGACGTTCGAGGCGCCCGACGTGGACGCGTTCCCGTGCCTGCGCCTGGCCCGTGAGGCCGCCGCGGCCGGCGGGACCGGCCCGTGCGTGCTCAACGCCGCCAACGAGGTCGCCGTGCACGCGTTCCTGAGCGGCCGGCTCGGCTTCATGGGCATCCCCGCGGTGATCGAGCGCACGCTCGACCGCGTCGGGGCCGGCGGCGTGCACAGCTTCGACTCGCTCTACGACGCGGACGCGCGCGCCCGCGACGTCGCCGGCGAGCTGATCGCGGTGCACGCATGAGCTTCCTGCTCGCGTTCCTCGGCTTCGCCGTCCTGATCATCCTGCACGAGCTCGGCCACTTCACGGCGGCCAAGGCGGTCGGGATGCGCGTCGAGCGCTTCTCGCTGTTCTTCCCGCCGCTGATCGCGCGCCGCAAGCGCGGCGACACCGAGTACGCGATCGGGGCGATCCCGCTCGGGGGCTACGTGAAGATCACCGGGATGAACCCGCACGAGGAGATCCCGCTCGAGCACGCGCATCGCGCGTACTTCCGGCAGCCCGTGTGGAAGCGGATCGTCGTGATCGGCGCCGGGCCGGCCGTGAACATCGTGCTGGCGTTCCTGATCCTGTGGGTGCTCATCTGGGCCAACGGCGTGCGCGAGACGACGAACCGCGTCGAGCGCGTGACGAACCTGCCGGCGCTCGGGACGCTCGCGCCCGGCGACCGGATCGTCGCGGTCGACGGCGTCCGCTCCACCGACTTCGACACGCTCAAGCAGCAGATCGTCTCGCACAAGTGCCCGGGCGAGCCGACGGACGGCTGCGTGGCGGCCACGCCGGCGAAGATCACTGTGCGGCTGCACGGCCAGGAGCGCACCGAGGTAGTCAAGCCGGTCTACAACGCCCAGGCGAACGACATGCTCGTCGGCTTCCAGGCCGCGCTCACGCCGCCGCGGCCGATCGGACCGGTCGACGCGGCGGGCCGCTCGGCCTCGGAGCTGTGGTTCTTCACCACCAAGACCGTCGAGACGATCGCCAACATCTTCGACGCCGAGCAGCGCAAGCAGGTGTCCGGCGTGGTCGGCTCCTACGAGGTCACGCGCCAGACGATCGAGCTCAGCCTCGAGCGGGCGGTCTACCTGCTGGCGATCATCTCCCTGTCGCTCGGCGTCATCAACCTGTTCCCGTTCCTGCCGCTCGACGGCGGGCACATCTTCTGGGCGCTGGCCGAGAAGGTCCGCGGCCGCGCGATCCCGTTCAGCGTGATGGAGCGGGCGGGCTTCATCGGCTTCGTGCTCGTGATCGCGTTGTTCATGATCGGCTTCACGAACGACATCGGGAGACTCACCGGCGAAGGCTTCGGGGTCCGGTAGTGTCGGCCGATGAGCACCGCTGCTTCGCGCGCCACGACCGCTGAGACCCTCGCCGCGGCCTTCCGGATCACCGCGGCCGACCACGCGGACCGCGTCGCGGTCCGTACCAAGGACGACGAGATGTCCCTCACCTGGGGCGGCCTGCGCGAGCGCGTCGACGCGCTCGCGGGCGGCCTGCACGACCTCGGGGTGCGCCGCGGCGACACGGTCGCGCTGATGATGGGCAACCGCCCCGAGTTCCACATCGCCGACCTGGCGGTGATGACGCTGGGCGCGACGCCGTTCTCGATCTACCAGACGTTCTCGCCCGAGCAGATCGCCTACGTGGTGGAGGACTCCGGCACCCGGGTCGCGCTGATCGAGGCGCAGTACGCGGACGCGTTCCCGGACCTCGAGCACGTGCTCGTCCTCGAGGACGGCTGGCCCGAGCGCGCGGACTTCGACGCCGAGCCGCACTGGCGGGCCGTGGAGCCCGACGACGTCGCGACGCTCATCTACACGTCCGGCACGACCGGGCCGCCGAAGGGCGTGCAGCTCCAGCATCGCAACCTCGCGGCCGCCACGCGGTCGACCGAGCAGCTGATCCAGTTCCCCGACGGGGCGAAGGTGATCTCGTGGCTGCCGGCGGCCCACATCGCCGAGCGGATGGCCCACCACTACCTGCCGATCGTCTACGCGATGACGATCACGAGCTGTCCCAACCCGCGCGAGGTCGTCGGCTACCTGCCCGCGGTCAAGCCGACGTGGTTCTTCGCCGTGCCGCGGATCTGGGAGAAGCTCAAGGCCGGCATGGAGGCGTTCCTCCTGCAGGGCGAAAACGCATCGCGCAACCAGGCGTGGCTGGCGGGCGCGGCGCGCAAGGTCGAGCTCGAGCAGGCGGGGGAGGAGGTGCCGGCGGATCTCGTCCGCAGCGTCGAGGAGGCCGACCGCGAGCTGTTCGCCGGCCTGCGCGCGATGCTGGGGCTCGACGAGGCCGTGTCCGTGAACGTGGGCGCGGCGCCGACGCCGCGCGAGGTGCTGGTCTTCTTCCACGCCATCGGCATCCCGCTCGCCGAGCTGTGGGGCATGTCGGAGACCTGCGGCGCGGGCGCCTGCAACCCGCCCGGCCAGGTCAAGATCGGCACGGTCGGTCCGGCCGGCCCGGGCGTCGAGGTACGGCTGGCCGACGACGGCGAGCTGCTCGTCAGGTCCGACGTCGTTATGCCCGGCTACCGGAACGCTCCCGACAAGACGTCCGAGGCGATCGACGGCGACGGCTGGCTGCATACCGGCGACATCGCCGAGATCGACGAGGACGGCTACATCCGGATCGTCGACCGCAAGAAGGAGATCATCATCAACGCCGCCGGCAAGAACATGTCGCCGGCGAACATCGAGTCCACGCTCAAGGGTGCGAGCCCGCTGATCGGGCAGGCGTGCGTGATCGGCGACGGCCGGCCCTACAACACGGCGCTGATCGTGCTCGACGCCGACTTCGCGCCCGCATGGGCGAGCCAGAACGGGATCTCCACGACCGATCTCGCCGAGCTCGCGCGCGACGAGCGCATGCGCGCGGCGGTGCAGGCGGGCGTGGACGCCGCCAACGCGAAGCTCGCGCGGGTCGAGCAGATCAAGAAGTTCACGCTCGTGCAGGGCGACTGGGCGCCCGGCGGCGACGAGATCACACCGACGATGAAGCTCAAGCGCAAGCCCATCGCCGCCAAGTACGAGCCCGAGATCGAGGCGATGTACGGCTAGAGCAGGGTGTCGCCGCCGCCGGAGGACTGGCCTGCGCCCGCGACCGGCACGGCGAGGGCGCCGGTGGCGAGTGTTGCGGCGGCCGTTGTACGTCTCATGCCGCCGAGCCTGGTCACACCGGCGTCAATTCGAGGTGAGCGCGAACTTCTATCCTTCTGAGCCGTGGCTTCCGAGCGCTCAGTGAACGTCGGCGGGGTCCAGATCGGCGGCGGGGCGCCCGTCGTCGTGCAGACGATGACCAAGACCGAGACGGCGAACCTCGCCGCGACGATGGACCAGATCCGCAAGGTCGCGGACGCGGGAGCTGACGTCGTGCGCGTCGCGGTGCCGCGCGACAAGGACATCGAGGCGCTCAAGACGATCGTCGTCGAGTCGCCGATCCCGGTGATCGCCGACATCCACTTCAATCACACGCTGGCGTTGAAGGCGATCGACGCCGGCGCGCACTGCATCCGCCTGAACCCGGGCAATATCGGTGGTCCCGAGAAGGTCGCCGAAGTGGCCGATCGGGCGCGGGCGGCCGGTACGCCGATGCGGATCGGCGTCAACTCCGGGTCGCTGCCCAAGCATCTGCACGCGCTCGAGCGCGAGAACCCGGTCGAGGCGCTGGTGACCGCGGCGGTCGAGTTCGTGGCGTTGATGGAGCGGCTGCGGTTCGAGGACTTCAAGGTCTCGATCAAGTCGACCAACGTGCCGTACACGATCGCGGCCAACCGGCTGCTGAGCGAGCGCATCCCGTACCCGCTGCACCTCGGCATCACCGAGGCCGGCACGAAGTGGTCGGGCTCGCTGAAGTCGGCGGTCGGGCTCGGCACGCTGCTGGCGGACGGGATCGGCGACACGATCCGGATCTCGCTGTCGACCTTCCACGCCGAGGAGGAGGTCAAGGTCGCCTGGGAGATCCTCAAGGCGCTCAAGCTGCGCGAGCGCGGGCCGGTACTGATCGCCTGCCCGACGTGCGGCCGCCTGCAGTTCGACATGGACACCGTGGTGGCCGACATCGAGCGCCGGCTGGAGGCCTACGAGGACCCGGTCGAGGTGGCGGTCCTGGGCTGCGCGGTGAACGGGATCGGCGAGGCCTCGCACGCCGACTTCGGCATCACCGGCGCCAAGAACGAGGGCCTGATCTTCTCGCGCGGCAAGCCGCTGAAGAAGGTGCCGCAGGAGCGCCTGGTCGACGAGCTGTTCCTCGAGATCGACAAGTACGCGAAGACGAAGAAGATCGTCGTCGACGAGGGCGAGCAGGCGGCCGGCGCCGAGTGGCTGCAGCGGATCGAGGAGGAGAACGCCGGCGAGCTCACGCCCGAGCGGCTCGCCAAGCTCGAGGCCGAGAAGGCGCGCGCGGACGCCGACGCGATCGACGAGGCGCTCTCGCCCGTCGACGGCCGCCGCTTCACGCGCGCGTAGCGAGCACGGCGTAATGGAGCGTGATCAGCCGCTCCGCCACGCCCGCCCGATGCAACGCCGCCCGTGTCAGCCATTTCGCGCCGCCTCTCAGCGCGCCGGCGGAGAACGCATGGTGCTCGTAGGGGAGCGGATCGGTCATCTCCGCGCGCGGGTGGAGATTCGCCTCCCGGACCAGCCGTAGTACGCGTGCGCGGCTGAACGCGTGGAGATGGCCGGCCTCCTCGCTGAGCCGCTTCTTCGCCGGCCGACGTGCCGAACGGTTGTCCTCGAGCGGGACCTCGACCAACACGCTCGGCGCCACCCGTGCGGCTTCGGCGAGCAGCGGCAGGGGATCCGGGACGTGTTCGAGCACGTGGGAGAGGACAGCGAGGTCGTACTCGTCGGTCTCCGCCGGCACGTGCTCGCCGTCGAAGCGCTCGACGCGCCGGGCGATCCCGCGCTCGCGGGCGGCGGCGGCCGCGTTCTCCGCCAGCTCGAACCCGTCGACCACCCAGCCGCGCGCGGCCAGCTCCGCCAGGACCGATCCGTCGCCGCAGCCGATCTCGACGACCGTGCGCGGCGTCAGGCCCGCCCGCGCCGTCAGCGCCTCCACGTGCGCGGCCTTCGAGCGGGCACCGATCGCCCGCCAGCGACCGCCGCGCGGGTCGGCCACCGCGTACCCGGCCTCATAGAACTCGCGCGTGCTCACGCCGCCAATGGTGGCAGCAGCCGCGCCAGCAGGGCGACGACGACGTGCGGCTCGTCGACGAGCTGGCGCCACGTGATCCGGACCACTCGGTAGCCGGCGGCGACCAGCGCCGCGTCCTTGCGCCGGTCGCGCTCGAACGCCGCGCGGTTCCCGTGGTACGCGAACCCGTCGACCTCGACCACGAGTCGCTCCCGCGGCCACAACGCGTCGACCTCCCACCCGGCCACGCGCGTGTTCGTCAGTGCCCGCGGCAGGCGGGCGGCGCGGATCAGCCGCCGCAGCCGCCGCTCCGCCTCCGACCGGGTGATCTGCGGCTCCTCGATCGTGGCTCGCCGCAGCGCCGGACGGCTCGCGAGCTGCTCCGGCTTGGCGAGACCCCGGATCACCGCCTCCTCCACCGCCCGCTCGAGCTCGCCCTGGCTCAGCCGCGGCGCCAGGTCGTGGAGGGTGCGCGGCACCGTGGTCAGTGGCAGGCCGAGATGAACGGCGGCATCGAGGGAGCGCGTGCGGTGGACCCGGAGCCCGCGCCGCGATTTCGCGGTGCCGGTGACCATGACGTGGATCTCGCCGTCACTGGGCGGCCGCACGCCCCAGAGCGCGGCGGCGGTGTGATGGCTCAGCGCGCCACCGGTCGCGAGTACCGCCGCCATCTCGATGCCGTACGGCGCGGTAATGGGACCAACGCGGTACACGCCGCGAAAGACTCGGCACAGCCGCCCGTTCGCCACCCGGTGCGCGACCGCTCGCTCGGCGATGCCGGCCGCAGCGAGCTGGGCGGTGGTTACGACGCCCTGCTGGCGCGCCGCCAGCGCCGCGATCGCGGCATCGCCCGTGTGGGTTTCTTCCCAACCATCGCTCGCGTCGCGTCGATTGGGAACTTTCCGTCCTCTGGCGTGGGTTTCTTCCCACGCACGCGCTCGGGAGTGATCGTCGGGAAGAAACCCACGTGGCGGCATGGGCGCACAGCATCCCGGCGTGCGGGCCGGTCGCCGCCCTACATGCGGAAATTCTTACGAAGGCGGCGCACTCTCGTCACGAAGCGAGAGTGCGCCGCGGCAAACGCTCAGGCGACGGCGGAGAAACCTTCCGAGACCTTCGCCCAGTTGA
>DASSUW010000459.1:0-5388 GCA_035706585.1 Solirubrobacteraceae bacterium
TCGGCGAGCTTGAGCTGGTCGTCGATCGAGCCCACTTCCTCGACGGCCTTCTGCATGACCTGCGCGGCCGCGTAGGCGTCGGCCGCGTCCTCGGGCACCTCGGTGCCGCCGAACATCTCCTTGTACTTGGCCACGAACTCCTCGTTGCCGGGCGTCTGCGCCTCGGCCGAGTGGCTCACCGCGTAGAAGACGCCCTCGGTGTTCTCCTTGCCGATCGCCTTCGCGTACTGGTCGCCGAGCGACGGCGCGGTGGTCTGGTAGAACCAGTCCGGCGTGTAGCCGACCTTCAGCAGCGAGCGGATGACGCCGACGCCGTCCTCGAACGTCGCGCCGTTGACGACCAGGTCGGCGTTCTTGGACTTGATGCTCGAGGCGATCGCGTCGTAGTTGGCGTTGTCGATCGTGTACGTCTCGCGGTAGACCGTCTTGACGCCGGCTGCGGCGAGGATCTTCTCGATCCCCTCGGAGGTCGGCTGCGCGAACGGGTCGTCGAGCGTCGGGTAGGCGGCGGTCTTCGGGCGCTGGTCGTCCGGCAGCGACGCGATGTAGTTCGCCCACACGTCGCCCTGATGGTCGGCGGTCGCCTGCTGCGCGAAGAACAGGTACTTGAAGCCGCGGTTGAACATGTCGGGCGCGCCGCCCGCGGGCTCGACATAGAGCATCCGGTTGCGCTCGGCGACCGACGACGCCGGCAGGTTCAGCAGCGAGGAGAACGTGCCCAGCAGCAGGTCGACCTTGTCCTTGCTGATCAGCGCGTTGTAGTCGGCGACGATCGTGTTCTGGTTGGAGGCGTCGTCCTTGATGACCATCTGGACCTTGCGGCCGAGCAGGCCGTCGCCCTCGTTGACCATCGCCTCCCAGACCTTGTAGCCCTGCTCCGCCGCCTTGCCGGGCTCGGAGAACTCGCCGGTCAGCGGCAGCGAGGCGCCGACCTTGATCGTGCCGCCGCCGCCATCGCCCTGCGACGCGGATCCGCCGCTGTCGTCATCGCCGCCGCAACCCGCCGCCACGAGTGCGAGGGCCCCAACGGCCATGAGGGCCGCGACCAACCAGCGCAGTCTCCGCATTTCCGAGGACCTCCTCCAGATCTCCGGGCGATTGCAATCGTTTGCTGCAAACGTGTGCAACCGTACTCCCCTCGTCCGAGAGTTGTCAAGCGCGTAGCCGCCGAGTGCCCGCTGCGATACGCACGACGCCCGCGCGGAAGTCACGCCGGGGCCGTCGATCCGCGCACGATCAGCTCCGGTTGCAGCACGACCTCGGACGCGCCGTCCTCCTTGCCCGCGAGCAGGTCGAGCAGCAGCTGTGCCGCGGCGACGCCGATCTCGTAGTGCGGGATCCGCACGGTGGTCAGCGGCGGGGCGAAGCGGTCGACGAACGGCATGTCGTTGAAGCCGACGACCGAGATGTCGTCCGGGCAGCGGATGCCGCGCGCGGCGAACACGTCGTAGCAGCCGAGCGCCATCAGGTCGTTGCCGGCGACGATGGCGGACACGTCCCCACCCGCCCCGCCGGCCGCGAGGAGGTCCTCGCACAGCCGCGCACCCTCGGGTTCGGTGAACGCGCGGCCGGCGCGCACCAGCGAGCCGTCGAGGCCGGCGGCCTCCATCGCCTCGCGGAAGCCCTCGGAGCGCTGGTGACCGGTCGAGACGTTCAGCGGGCCGCCGAGGTGGGCGATCCGGGTGTGGCCGAGCGCGGTCAGGTGCTCGACCGCGAGCCGGACGCCGGCGCGGTCGTCGGCGGTGGCCGACGGCAGGCTGCCGTCCTCGACGCGGCGGTTGACGAGCACGAGCGGCACGCCGACGCCGGCGATCTCGTCCAGCAGCTCGTGGTCGAGCCGGGCGGTGGCGGTGATGAAGCCGTCGACCGCGCGGGTGCGCATCGCCTCGAAGTCGACGCGCTCGCGGGCCGGGTCGTTGTCGGTGTTGGCGATCAGCGGCGTGTAGCCGGCCTGCCCGAGGCGATCGTCGAGGCCGCGGATGATCGGCGGGAACAGCGGGTTCTGGATGTCCGGCACGATCACGCCGATCGTGTAGCTGCGGTTGGTCTTCAGGCCGCGCGCGAGCGGGTTCGGGCGGTAGCCGAGCTCCTCGGCGACCTGGCGCACGCGCTGGACGGTCTCGTCGCGCACGAGCGCCTCGGTCGCCGGGTTCAGCGCCCGCGACACGGTCCCCGGGTGGACGCCGGCGATCCGCGCCACGTCCCTGAGCGTCGCTCGCTCCGGCACGCCGGGCATTATCCACGCGCCCCCGGCGCCAGAACCGCGGTCGCCAGCGCCACCGCCACGAGCAGCGCCGCGGTCACGAGCATCGCCGCCGGCCGGCCGCTGTGCTGGTAGAGCACGCCGGTCAGCGCCGGGCCCGCGAGCAGCCCGAAGTCGCCGGTGAAGCGGAACGTGCCGAGCCGCCGCCCGACGGTCCCGGCCGGCACGTTGTCGGCGATGATCGTGGCCGCGACCGCGATCCCGGACGAGGCCAGCGACAGCAGCGCGATCGCCGCCAGCCACGTCGCGACCGTGGGCTCGGCCGCGAGCAGCGACACCGCCCCCGCCATGACCAGCAGGCTGGGGATGAGCGCGGCCTTGCGCGAGACGCGGTCCGAGACCGCGCCCGCCAGCGCCGAGCCGGCGAAGCGGATGATGCCGCCCGCGCCGAGCGCGAGCCCGATCACCGAGGCCGACAGCGCCAGGTCGTCGGAGCCGATCAGCGGCAGCAGCGTCTGGGGCAGCGCGCCGAGCGTGAAGAACACGGCGAACGGCACCGCCGCCAGCACGGCGGCCTGCGTGCGGGTCAGCCGCGGGCGGCCGTCGGCGGCCGGCTGGCGCGTCTGCGCCGGGCGCTCACGACCGGCGCGCGCGGTCAGGCAGACGATCATCACGCCGATCCCGATCGCGGCCGCCACGGCCTGCGCCGCCCGCCATCCGCCGATCCCGGCGATCAGGCCGCCGACCGCCGGACCGAGCGTCTGCCCGGTCATCAGCGCCATCGAGAAGCCCGCCATCGCCGCCCCGCGGCGCGCCGCCGGCGCGCTCGTGGCGAACAGCGTCATCCCGGTCGTGTTCGTCAGCGACGACGCGACGCCGAGGAAGAACACGCCGACCAGCGCCTGCGCGAGCGACTGGGCGGTCCCGAGGATCGTGGCGGAGATCGCCACGCCGAGCCCGGTGCCGGCCAGCGCCGGGCCCGGCGGCAGCCGGTCCGCGAGCCGCCCCGCCGGCAGGTCCATCATCAGCCGGCCGACCGCGAACGCGGTCGTGATCAGCGCCAGGTCGGCCGCCCCGACCCGCAGGTCCTCCCCGATCTCGGGCAGCAGCGGCGCGCGCTTGTACGTCGCGACGCCGACGGCGAGGACGACGCCGCCGGGCAGGAGCATCGGTTTTGCGCGTGCCGTGGCCACAAACGTTTGCACTATGCCACGGGCAGACCAACTGCGGGCATTGAGGGAGGCGGGATCGGCGGGGTGGACGACGTTTATGAACCAGGGGTTCACGTTCGTTAGCCACCCCTCCCGCGTCACCGGTCAATGCCGCAGTTTCAGAACACCGCGGCGAACACGGCCGCGGCGATCAGCGCCAGGATCCCGACCGCGAGCGCCACGGCCAGCGCCTTGACCCACGCCGGCGTTCCCTGGCCCGCCGCGCGCAGCGCGACCTCCGGCCGCGGGACCGGCGTCCCGAGGATCTCGCGCGCGAGCTCGACGCCGGACTCGGGCACGAGGATGTCGCGCGGGCCGGCGGCCAGGAAGTCCGGGACGTCGAAGCCGCCGGAGCGGCGGACGAGCGACGGGATGCCCTCCTCGAGCAGCAGCCCTTCGAGCATCTCGGCCTCGGCCTGATGGCGCGCGGTCGCCACGCGCACGAGCGGACCCTGCGAGTAGCGCGGGAGGACCTTGCGGGCGCGCTCGCGCGCCTCGCTCAGCGGCTCCTCGTCACGCCCGTCGCCGAGCACGAGCGGCAGCCCGCAGGCGCGGCAGAAGCGTTCGCTGCGATCGTGCGGGATGCCGCACGACGGGCACACCAGCGTGCCCTCAGGCGTCGATCCCCGCTCCGTCCTGTACCTCGAGCGCGGCCTCGGAGACCGCGCCGTCGACGATCTTCCAGGCGCGCACGTCGGGCTCGTCGGCCTCGAGGCCGACGATCATCCACAGCGGCTCCGGCCACCACTTGGCGAGATTGACGTCGGTCTGCGACGGGATCGGGGCCGACCGCGTGTGCGAGTGGTAGTTGGCCCCGAGCTCGAGCCCGGCGGACTCGATCTCCTCCAGCGCGTCGAGCAGCTCCTTGCCGTCCATCTCGAACTTGAGCGGGCTGGCGTGGATGTTGCGCACGCGCCGAACCGACACCGCCACGCCGTCGCGGCTGGCGATCAACCCGCAGCATTCGTTCGGCGCCTCCTCGCGCGCGTGCGCGATGACCTGCTCGAGCAGTTCGCGCGAGATCCGCAAGCGCTAGGACTCGGCGGGCCGGCGCAGCGGCTTGCGGTCGCGATCGTCCTCGTCGTCGTCGTCGAGGTTGACCCCGGCGAGCGAGTCCTTGAACTCACGCATGCCGCGGCCGACCGACCGGCCGACCTCCGGCAGCTTCTTCGGGCCCAGAATGATCAGGGCGATCACCAGGACGATGATGAGCTCTCCAGGCCCGATGCTTCCAGGCATGATCCCGTTCCTCTCCAGCGTGGCTCCGTTACCTACGGAGGGTAGCTGGCCGCGCGCAGAAGCGCACGGCGTTGGGCGTGGCAGGCGAGGATCGTGGCGGCCGTCTGCAGGATCGCCGGCTCCGTGATCCCCAGCAGCGCCTCGCGGTACGCGGCGACCAGGTCGGTCTCGAGCGCGATCGCGGCGGCGCGGGCGCGCTCGCCGTGGGCGTCGCTGAGGCGACGGGCGACGGGATCGAGGTCGTCGGGCGACGTCGGCGGCTGACCCGGGCTGATCAGCCCCTGCAGCTCGGTGCGCAGCGCCTTCGCGTGGTCCTCGTCCTGGGCCACCGGGTCGCCGACGCCCGGGACGCCCTTCCCCCGATACGCGATGGCGGCGGCGTCCTCGCGCGCGATCAGGCCGCGCAGGATGTCGCTGTCGCGATCCCGGCCGCGCGCCGCGGCGGGAGCGGCCAGACCGGCGGCCAGTGCCGTCGCGAACAGCTCGCGGCGCCTCACGACGGCGTCCCCGGGAACGGGTCCTGGGGCGGGGAGCCGAACGCGTTGCCGAGCAGCGCGACGTCGCCCGCCGCCTCGGCGAGCAGGTCGGCGCCCAGCTCGCGGCGGGCGCGGGTGACGAGCGCGGGCAGCGCGGCCACGTAGGCCTCGAGCGCGGCATGGCCGCGCCGCAGCCCGGCGGCGATGTCGGCGTGCCCCTCGGGCGCCGGGGCGTCGTGCGGCCGGGCACCGAGCGACG
>DASSUW010000460.1:0-6320 GCA_035706585.1 Solirubrobacteraceae bacterium
CCACGCTTATGCTCGTGGCGTGAGGTCGGCCGTCGTCCTGGCCGCTTTGATCGTGAGCACCGCCGCGTTCTCGCGCGGCGACAGCGAGCCGCGGCCGGTCCGGCCGCTGCCGGGGGCGGTCGCGGTGCTGCATCCGGGCGAGGGGCTCGGCGCGGTCAGCGGCGGCGCCGGTGACGCCTGGGTGGACGACCGCTGGGGCTCGCGGCTGCTGCGGATCGATCACCGGACCGGTGCCGTGACGGCGCGGCTCGACGTGCAGGGCCGCCTGGCGCTGGCCGAGGGCGCTGGCTCGCTGTGGGCGCTGGAGTCGGGCGGCGGCTACGGCCGCGGGCTGCGCGGTCCGCTGCTGCGCGTCGACCCGCGCAGCAACCGCGTCACGGCCCGGATCCCGCTGCCCGCGCTCGGGTTCGGCGTCGTCGTCGCCGACGACGGCGTCTGGGTGTGGGGCCCGGACCGCCTGATGCGCGTGGCCGAGGGGCGCATCGCGACCCGCATCCCGGTGGCGTTCGAGGACGTCGGCGAGACCACCGGCTTCGCGCGCCTGGGCGTGGCGGCGGTGATCACGACCGCCGACGGGCACCTCGTGCGCTTCGACGCCGGCACGGGCCGCGTGCTCGATTCGGTCCGCCTCCCGTTCACCTCGCCCTCCCTCCAACTCGCGGACGCGGACCGCATCGTCGTCGTGGCGGGCGGCGACGTGGCGGCGATCGATCCCGACACGAACGCCGTGCTGTGGCGCACGCGGCTCGGCTTCCGGGTCGGCACCGTGGTCGAGGCCGGCGGCGCGCTGTGGGCGCACGGCGCCAACGTGCGCGACGCGGGCGATCGCGTCTGGAAGCTCGACCCGGCGAGCGGCGCGGTGCTCGGCCGCGTGCTGCTGCCGGCGTTCGGCACGATGGGCATGGCGGTGATCGGCGACACGATCTGGGTCACGACCGGCAGCGGCCGCGTGCTGGTGCTGCGGCGCTAGATGCTCTTCACGCCCGCGCATCGCGGCGGCGCCGGGCCGCCGCTCGTCCTGCTTCACGGGTTCCTGGACACGTGGCGCGTGTGGGAGCTCGTACTGCCCGCGCTCGAACGCTCGCGCGACGTGCTGGCGCTGACGCTGGCCGGCCATGCCGGCGGGCCGCCGCTGCCCCGGATCACGGACGGGGCGCTCGCCGACGCGGTCGAGGGGGCGATGGACGCGGCGGGCTTCGCGACCGCGCACATCGCGGGCAACTCGCTCGGCGGTCATGTGGCGCTCCAGCTCGCCGCCCGCGGCCGCGCGCGGACCGTGGTCGCCTTCGCGCCGGCCGGGGGATGGACGGTGGTGCTCGACCTCCAGTCCGGGCTGGTGGAACAGACCCGCGCGGCGGCCGCGCACGCTGACGCGCTGCTGGCCACGCCGGCGGGGCGCCGCCGCGCCACCGAGCTGCTCACCGTCAACTACGAGCACATCCCGGTCGAGCTCCTCGCCCATCAGATGCTCGGCATCGCGCGCTGCGTCGACGCCGGCCGCATGATCGAGCACGCCCGCGGCCACGGATGGCCGCTCGACGCGGAGCGGATCACCTGCCCGGTCCGGATCGTCTGGGGCACCGAGGACCGGCTGCTCCCGTACCCGGCCGCCGCCGTGCGCTTCCGCCGCGCGCTCCCGCACGCGGACTGGGTCGAGCTGGAGGGCGTCGGCCACTACCCGCAGTGGGACGTTCCGCTCGAGACCGCGCAGCTGATCCTCGGCTTCACATAGAAGTCCGGAACTGAGCGCCGGTTGTCCTTGTGCCCCGGCGCGTGCGCCTGGATGCTCGCCGCATGGCACCCGACACCATCGTCCTGATCCACGGCTTCTGGGTCACTCCGCGCAGCTGGGAGGACTGGATCGCCCACTACGAGAGCAAGGGGTACCGCGTTCTCGCGCCCGCGTATCCGGGCTTCGACGTCGAGGTCGAGGCGCTCAACGCCGACACGACGCCGATCGAGCAGCTCACCGTCCCGGCGATCATCGCGCGCCTCGAGTCGATCGTCGGCGAGCTCGACACGCCGCCGATCCTGATCGGCCACTCGGCTGGCGGCGTGTTCACGCAGATCCTGCTCGACCACGGGTACGGCGCCGTCGGCGTGGCGATCAACTCGGCGCCGACCGAGGGCGTCAAGCGCGTCCCGCTGTCGCAGGCCAGGGCCACGTTCCCGGTGCTCAAGAACCCTGCCAACCGGCACCGCGCGGTGGGCTTCGACTTCGACCAGTGGAACTACGCGTTCACGAACGGCTTCCCCGAGGACGAGGCGCGGCGGCTGTACGAGCGCTACCACGTGCCGGCGTCGGGCGACATCTTCTGGGGCAGCGCGCTCGCGAACATCCACCCCGGCAAGGACGACAACTGGGTCGACTACGGCAACCGCGACCGCGCACCGCTGCTGTTCATCTCCGGCGCCGCCGACCATCTGATGCCGCCGTCGATCCAGCAGTCCAACGCCAAGCGCTACAACGACGACGTCGTCACGGAGGTCCGGGAGTTCGAGGGGCCGCACCTGCTGCCCGCGTGGCCCGGCTGGGAGGAGGTCGCCGACTTCGCGCTCGACTGGGCGCTGCGGCACGCGAAGATCCCTGCGTGACCGACGTCCGCATCATCCATATCGGCGGCCCGACCGCGCTGATCGAGGTCGGCGGCTGGCGCCTGCTGACCGATCCGACGTTCGACGCCCCCGGCCGCAGATACCGGTTCGGCTGGGGGACGGCGTCGCGCAAGCTCGCCGGTCCGGCGATCGCCGCCGCCGAGCTGCCGCCGATCGACGCGGTGCTGCTCACCCACGACCACCACGACGACAACCTCGACGGCGCGGGTCGCGCGCTGCTGCCGTCGGCGGGCGCCGTGGTCACGACGACCGCGGGCGCCCGGCGGCTCGGCGGCGCCGCGCGCGGGCTGGCGCCGTGGGAGGTCACGGTCCTCGCGGCGCCCGGGCGGATGACGATCGAGGTCACGGCCACGCCGTGCCGCCACGGGCCGCCGCTCAGTCACCCGCTCGTCGGCGACGTGATCGGCTTCGCGCTGCGCTGGGAGGGTGCGGGCGGCGCGCTCTGGATCTCGGGCGACACCGTGCTCTACAAGGGCGTGCGCGAGGTCGCCGAGCGCGTGCCGGTCGACACCGCGATCCTGCACCTCGGCGGCGTGCGGTTCCTGGTCACCGGGCCGCTTCGCTACACGATGACCGCGCGCGACGCCATCGAGCTATGCCGCGTCGTCCGCCCGCGCGTGGTCATCCCGATCCACTACGAGGGCTGGGGGCACTTCCGCGAGGGGCGCGACGCGATCGAACGCGAGCTCGCGGACGCTCCGGAGGACATCCGCGGCAGCGTCCGCTGGCTCCCGCTCGGTCGCCCGGTAGCGCTGTCGGTATGAGTGGGGGGTCATGCCGACGGCACGGCTGAAGCGACGCCGCAGCGTCTCGGCGGACTGGAGGCCTGACCGGCGCGCGATGACGTGCAGCGGCGCATCCGAGGTCTCGAGCAGCGCCCGCGCGGCCTCCACGCGCACCTGCTCGACGTAGCGCGCGGGCGTGGTGCCGAGCTCGCGCGCGAACACGCGCGTGAGGTGGCGTTCGCTGAAGCCGGCGCGTGCGCTGAGCGCCGCCAGCCGGTGGTCGCCCGCCGGGTCCGCGGCGATGCCGTCGAGCAGCGCGCGGACCGGCTCGCGGACCCCGGGCTCGGCGTGCAGGCGCACGCTGAACTGCGGTTGGCCGCCCGGCCGCTGCATGAACACGACGAGGAACTGGGCGACGGCCCGGGCCAGCTGCGCGCCGCGGTCGGACTCGACCAGCGCGAGCGCGAGGTCGATGCTGGCGGTGCCGCCGGCCGACGTGAACACGCTCCCGTCGCCGACGAAGATCGGCCCGCGCTCGACGGTCGCGGTCGGAAAGCGCTGCGCGAGGTCGTCGAGGAACTGCCAATGCGTCGTGGCCCGGCGCCCGTCGAGCAGCCCGACGGCGCCGACCAGGAACGCGCCCGCGCAGACCGACATCACGCGCCGGCTGCGCGCCGCTCCCGCGCGCAGCGCCGCGAGCAGCGGCTCGTGCTCCATCGCCTGCGGCCACGTGAAGCCGCCGGGCACGACGAGCGTGTCGATCGGGCCGGCGAGCTGCCCGAGCGCGGCCTCGACCCCGACCCGCACGCCCGAGCTCGTGACGACGTCCTCGCCGTCGAACGATGCGATGACGATCCGGTACGCGCCCTCGTCCATCGCCGCGGCGACGGAGAAGACCTCCGCCGGCCCCGTGACGTCGAGGACCTGGCAGCCCTCGTAGGCGAGCAGGACGACCGTGCGGGTGCGCATCGCTACGCGATCGCCGGTGCCTCCGGGAGCCGCGCGAGCGCGGCCTCCATGTCGGCCTCGGAGAACTCCGGGTCCTCGAGCGTGCCGGACAGATACGCGTCGTAGGCGGCGAGGTCGAAGTTGCCGTGACCGCAGAGCCCGAACAGGATCACGTTCGCGTCGCCGCGCTCGACCTCGTCGATCACCGCGCGGATCGCGTGCGCCGGCTCGGGCGCCGGGATGATGCCCTCGCTGCGCGCGAACCGCACGGCGGCCTCGAACGTCTCGTTCTGCTTGTACGCGCGCGCCTCGATCCGGCCCGCCTTCACGAGGCCGCACAGCATCGGCGCGTCACCGTGATAGCGCAGGCCGCCCGCGTGCACCGGCGGTGGGACGAAGTCGTGCCCGAGCGTGTACATCGGCATCAGCGGCGTGAGCCCGGCGGTGTCGCCGAAGTCGTAGCGGTAGACGCCGCGCGTGAGCGTCGGGCACGCCGCCGGCTCGGCGGCCACGAACCGGGCGCGCGAGCCGGCCCGCAGGAACGGGAACGCGAGCCCGGCGAAGTTCGATCCGCCGCCGACGCAGCCGATCACGACGTCCGGCTCGTCGCCGGCGAGCTCCATCTGCAGGATCGCCTCCTGCCCGATGACGGTCTGGTGCAGCAGCACGTGGTTGAGCACCGAGCCGAGCGAGTAGTTGCAGGTCGGGTCCTGCGCGGCGACCTCGACGGCCTCGGAGATCGCGATGCCGAGCGAGCCGGTCGGATGCCCGGCGTTCGCCTTGCCGGACTGCGTGAGCTCGGACGGCGAGCGGTGCACGGTCGCGCCCCATGTCTGCATCATCGACCGCCGGTAGGGCTTCTGGTCGTAGCTCGAGCCGACCATGAAGACCTCGCAGTCGAGCCCGAACAGCGAGCACGCGAACGCGAGCGACGAGCCCCACTGGCCGGCGCCGGTCTCGGTCGCCAGCTTCTTGACGCCCGCCTTGGCGTTCTCGTACGCCTGCGGGACCGCGGTGTTCGGCTTGTGCGAGCCGGCCGGCGAGACGCCCTCGTACTTGTAGTAGATGCGCGTGGAGGTGCCGAGCGCCTGCTCGAGCCGGCGGGCGCGGAACAGCGGCGTCGGCCGCCACAGCCCGTACGCCTCGCGCACCTCCTCGGGGATCTCGACCTCGGGCTCGGCCGCGACCTCCTGCAGGATCAGGCCCATCGGGAAGATCGGCGTCAGGTCGTCGGGCCCGGCCGGCTGGCCCGTGCCCGGGTGCAGCGGTGGGAGCGGGTCGCCCGGCAGGTCCGGCAGCAGGTTGACCCAGTGCGTGGGGATCTGCTCTTCGCGGAGCAGGAACTTGGTCGGCTCGCTCATGGTGCGTGGGATCCTATGTGCCGTGGACGGACGCCTGGTCCTCCTCGGCTTCATCGTGGTCCTCGCGGGGGTCGCGGCGCGGGACCTGGATCCCGTCCGCCCCGCGGGCGCAGGCGCCGCCGAGCGCGCGAGCGAGCTGGCGCTCGACGACGTGCTCCTCGACGTCGATCACACGCAGCAGTGCTACTTCCAGCGCCGCGGCCGCTACGCCGACACCGTGCCGTCGCTGCAGTTCGCGGGCGGCCGCTTCATGCGGCTCGCGCTCAGCCACGACCTCGACATCGCGCTCGCCACGCACGACGACGGCCGCCGCTACCAGGTGCGCGTGGCCGGCTCCGGCATCGACGGCGTGCTCGAGCGCGACGGCACCGAGCTGGTGCGGCTCGACGTCGGCGACCGCGACCGGCCGGCCGTCACGGACGGATGCTGACCATGACGAACCAGCGTCCGTCGTGCAGCACGTCGCCGCCGCCCAGCTCCGCGGCCAGCTCGGGGCCGCGGAACCAGCGCTTGTAGACGCGGTGGGCGGAGCCGTCGTTGAGGATCCGCTCCTGCCACTCCTCGCCGGCGCCCGCCGAGTCGACGACGACGAGCTCGCCGGCGACGCGCCGCGCCTCGGCGAGGAACGCCGCGCGCTCGATCAGCTGCTCGACCTCCGCGTGCCAGCCGG
>DASSUW010000461.1:0-2414 GCA_035706585.1 Solirubrobacteraceae bacterium
GCCAGCGGCGGGCGGCGGCGCGGGCGCACGGGCGCTGGCCGCCGTCGCCGAGGCGAAGAAGTATCTCGGCACGCCGTACCAGTGGGGCGGCTCGACGCCGGAGACGAACTTCGACTGCTCGGGCCTGGTCCAGTGGTCGTACGCACAGGCCGGCATCCAGATCCCGCGCGTGACCTACGACCAGATCGACGCCCCGAACGGCAAGCCGGTCGGCCGCGACGAGCTGCTGCCGGGCGATCTCGTCTTCTTCGCCGACGGCGGCGACGTCCACCACGTCGGCATGTCGCTGGGCGGCGACAAGTTCATCCACGCGCCGCACACCGGTGACGTGGTGAAGATCTCCAGCCTCGACGAGCCCTACTACTCCGAGCAGTTCGCGGGCGGCCGGCGGTTCGACCCGGCGGGCGCGGCGCCGGCCGTCGACCCCACCGAGGTGGCGAAGGCGCAGGCGCACGTGGCGGTCGACGCCGCGGAGGTGCGGCGCCAGGACTCGCTGCTGTTCAAGGCGGTGCGCGCGCAGGAGGCCGCGAAGTCACGCGCGACCGTGCAGTTCCTGAAGGCGATCGATCCCGCCCAGGCGAAGCAGGCGGCGGCCACCGCCGAGCCGCCCGAGCTCGCGGCCGACGCACCGCCGGTCGACCTCGCGGGCGTGACCCGCGACTACCCGGGCAACGACGCCTCGCAGGCCCAGCTCGCCAAGTGGCTGGCCAAGCAGGCCGAGAAGGCGGGGCTGCCGCCCGAGCTGCCGGTCATGGCCGCGCTCGTCGAATCCGGCGTGAAGAACCTCAACTACGGCGACGCCGACTCGGTCGGGTTCTTCCAGATGCGCACCTCGATCTGGAACAGCGGCCGGTACGCGGGTTACCCGGAGCGGCCGGAGCTGCAGGCGAAGTGGTTCATCGACAACGCTCTCGCGGTCAAGCGCAAGCGGATCGCGGCGGGCGACGTGAACTTCGGCAAGGACCCGGCGAAGTGGGGCGACTGGATCGCCGACGTCGAGCGCCCGGCCGCGCAGTACCGCGGCCGCTACCAGCTCCGCCTGTCCGAGGCCCGGGCGCTGCTGCGCTGAGCCGCCTCGAACGCGCTACGGGCCTTCGCCGCCGCCGCTCACCGGGGTCTCGCCGCCGCCCGTCGCCGGGGTCTGGCCGCCGACGCTGACGGGCGTCTGGCCACCGCCGCTGACGGGCGTCTGGCCGCCGCTGCCGGCCGGCCCGGTCGTGGTCGGGACGGCCGTCGCGGTGGCCACGGGTGTCGCCGTGGGCTCCGGCGTCGGCTTCGGCTTGAGCTCCGGGAGTCCGGCCTTCGGCGCCTGGGCGTCGATCGTCGCCGTCGGCTGGTCGAACGTCTGGGCCGTTGCGCCGGTGCCGCCGGTCGACGCGTCGCTCCCCGACGTCGCCGTGCCGATGCCGTACGCGGCGGCGAACGCGACGAGCGCGACGGCGACGCTGATGAGGATGGTTCTGGGCTGCATGTCGCTCCTAGGACTGGATCTCGTATCCGGCCGCGCGGAGCCCTTCCAATGCTCCCGCCAGCTCGCGTTGCGCTGTCGTGACAGCGGCTCCAGCCCTCTTGAAGCCCGCCTTGTTCGTGTTGCTCGCGGCCGCGGCGCCCTTCGCGTACGCCTTGGCCAGTCCGTCGAGCGCGGCCACCAGCCGCGCGTTGGCACCCCGGTCCGCTGGGCTCAGCCGGCCCCCGCGGAGGCCGCTCGCCGCCTGGCGGTAGGCGTCCCGCAGCCGGGCGGTGGCCTTGGCCTGGGCGGCGGGCGTCTTGGCCGTGGCGAGCGCCGAGCGCGCCTTGGCGACCTTCGCGTCGAGCGCGCCGAGTGTGGCCGACACCTTCTTGGCGTAGTCCTCGCTCGGCCCGACGGGGAACGCCTCGCCGTTGAGCTCGACCGTGTTCGCCACGCCGTCGCAGCTCTTGCTGCTCGGCATGCACGCGACGGTCGCGACGCCCTGGGTCGTCGGGATCGCGTACAGCGTGACGGGCTTGTCGAGCCCCGCGAGCCGGACGTCGCGATAGCGGTAGGCCTCCACTTCGTCCGGCCCGAGCCTCACCGCCTCGCGGTTCTTCGGCACTTCCCCGGCCGCCTGCAGCAAGGGCGTCGGCAGCAGCGTCGAGTTGTTCGCCTCGTCGCGGACCGTGCCGAACAGCACGGTCGCGCCCGCGCCCCCGGCCGCCTTGGCGTCCGCCAGCGTGAGGCCGGGCACGTTCGGCGCGGCCGTGTCGGTCCACGTCTCGGGCACCTTGAGCTTCATCGCGGCGTTCGCCTTCGGGACCGCCGGCAGCGTGCTCACCGGCTCGCTCGCGCCGGACCCGCCGACCAGGAAGCCGACGACGGCGGCGACCGCGACCACCGCCGCGAGCACGAACGGCAGGACGCTGCGCCGCGCGGCCGGCGTGGCCTCCGGCTCCGG
>DASSUW010000462.1:0-4135 GCA_035706585.1 Solirubrobacteraceae bacterium
GTCTCGCGCCGCGCCGGCCGCGTCTCGCGCCGCCAGGACGCGGGCCGGCCGGGTATGCCTTCCGGCATGACTCACGACGCCTACTCCATCGTCAGACCCGACGACGTCAAGGACGCCTACGCCGGTACCGACGTGCCCGGCGAGTTCCGCAGGCTCACGAGCGCGCTCGGCGCGGAGCAGCTCGCCGCGACGCTGATCCGCGTGCCGCCCCATTCGGACTTCGAGCAGGGCACCGGTCACTTCCACGACGAGGTCGAGGAGCTGTACATCGTCACCCGCGGCACGCTGACCGTGCGGGTGGGCGACGACATCCACAGCGTGACCGCGCCCGCCGCCGTGCGGGTGGCGCCGAGCACCGCGCGCTCGCACCGCAACGAGGGCGACGAGCCGGTCGAGCTGTGGGCGGTGTCGCGAAGGGTCGACCACGGCGACGCGACGAAGATCGACGGCTTCTGGGCCGCCTCGGCCGACGCTGCGCAGCACCGGTAACGGCATCGTTACTGCCATTCGGCTAGCCGCACATCGATTTTGGCGCCAGCCGTACGGGCCTGAGGGGCCCCGGGTGACAGCTTGTGGAGCATGCTCTCCACTTACGCCCTCGCCGACAAGCTCAAGGGACGCGTCATCCGCCCCGATGACGCGGACTACGACAAGGCGCGCACCGTGTTCTACGGCGCGATCGACCGCCGCCCAGCGCTGATCGCCCGGGTGGCGGACGCCGACGACGTGGCGCGGGTGATCGCCCATGCGCGCGAGAGCGATCTCGAGCTGGCGGTGCGCGGCGGAGGCCACAGTCCTGCGGGCTACGGCGTGAGCGACGGCGTCGTCATCGACCTGTCGGAGATGACGGGCCTCGAGATCGACCCGGCGGGCCGCAGCGCCTGGGCCGAGGGCGGCGTCACGGCCGGCCAGTACACGGTCGCTGCCGGCGAGCACGGACTGGCCACGGGCTTCGGCGACACGGGGTCGGTCGGCGTCGGCGGCATCACGCTGAGCGGCGGCGTGGGCTTCCTCGTGCGCAAGCACGGCCTCACGATCGACAGCCTGCTCGCGGCCGAGGTCGTCACGGCGGACGGCGAGCTCGTGTACACGGACGCGGACAACCATCCGGACCTGTTCTGGGCGATCCGCGGCGGCGGCGGCAACTTCGGGGTCGTCACGCGACTGCGGTTCCGCCTGCACGAGGTCAGCACGGTCGTCGGCGGGATGCTGATCCTCCCGGCGACGCCCGACGTCATCGAGGGCTTCGTCGCCGAGGCGTTCGCAGCGCCCGAGGAGCTGTCGGCCATCGGCAACGTCATGAAGGCGCCGCCGATGCCGTTCCTGCCGCCCGAGGTGCACGGCCGGCTCGTCGTGATGGCGCTGATGGCCTACGCCGGCGACGCCGGTGAGGGCATGAAGGTGGTCGACCGCTTCCGCGCGCTCGCCGAGCCGATGGCGGACATGATCCGGCCGATGCCGTACCCGGACATCTATCCCCCGGAGTCGGAGGACTACCACCCGATCGCGATCGCCAGGACGATGTTCGCCAACGGCGTCGGGCCCGCGAAGGCGGAGACGATCGTGGAGCGGATCGGCGCCTCGACCGCGATGATGGCGGTGACGCAGCTGCGCGTGCTGGGCGGCGCGATGGCGAGCGTGCCCGCCGACGCGACGGCGTTCGCGCACCGGCGGAGCCGGATGATGGTCAACGTCGCGGCCATGTACGAGCGGCCCGAGGAGCACGACGAGCACGCCGCCTGGGTCGACGACCTCGCCCCGCGGCTGCACGACGGCGACGACGGCGCCTACGCCGGGTTCCTCGCCGACGAGGGCGAGAAGCGCGTCCGCGCGGCCTACCCGGGCGCGACCTGGGACCGCCTCGCGGCCGTCAAGGCGACGTACGACCGCGACAACGTCTTCCGCCTGAACCAGAACGTCCCACCGGCGGGCTGACGCCGCGCCCGCCGCGCGAGGTCTCGCCGCGGCGTGAGATCTCGCCGCCGCACGAGGTCTCGCCGCCGCGCGAGGCCGCGCCGCGGCGCGAGGTCTCGCCGCGGCCGGCGGCGCAGGGTAGGGTTGCCGGGTGCTCGAAGTCCGTCATCCGTCGGGCCCGCCGGCGCCGCCGTACGCGGCGCAGCTCGAGATCTCGTACGAGCCGGAGCTCAACCGCTGGCTGCCGCTGGTCAAGTGGCTGCTGGCGTTCCCGCACTACATCGCGCTCGCGTTCCTCGGGATCGGCGCGTTCTTCGTGGCGATCTGGGCGTTCTTCGCCGTGCTGTTCACCGGCCGCTATCCGCGCGGCGCGTTCGACTACCTCGAGGGCACGCTGCGCTGGGCGCTGCGCGTCGCCGCCTACGTGCACCTGATGACCGACGAGTACCCGCCGTTCCTGCTCGACGACAAGGCCGACTACCCGCTGCGGTTCAGGATCGACTACCCCGAGCACGTCGACAACTGGCGGCCGCTCGTGCACTGGCTGCTCGTGATCCCGTACCTGTTCGTCGCCGGCGTCTTCTACTGGCTCACGGGCGTGCTGTCGATCATCGCGTTCTTCACGATCCTGTTCACGAAGCAGATCCCGCGCGGGATCTTCGAGCTGATGGTCCCGGGCCTGCGCTGGACCGCCCGCGGCAACGCGTACGCCTACTACATGACCACGCAGTACCCGCCGTTCGTCTGGGGCTGAGCCGTCACGAGCGCCGCGGGTCGGGCGTCGCCGCGAGCGGCTCGGCCAGCGAGTCGCCGGCCGCCGTCCGCGGCCCCGGGATCTCGGGCTGGAAGAACCGCAGCACCTGGTAGCCGACGACGGCGGCGAGCGTGCCCATCGTGATCCCGCCGAACGCGTAATCGCCCCAGTTGAGCGTGTAGTCGCCGGTCCCGACGACCAGCGCGACGGCAGCCGTCACGAGGTTGACCGGGTCCCGGAAGTTGACGTTCGCCTCGACCCAGATCCGCGCGCCGAGCACCGCGATCATGCCGAACAGCACGGTCACCGCACCGCCGAGCACGCCCGGCGGGATCGCGCTGATCACCTCGCCGAACTTCGGCAGCAGGCCGAGCAGGATCGCCGCGACGCCGGCGATCAGGTACGCCAGCGTCGAGTAGACGCGCGTGTAGCCCATCACACCGATGTTCTCGGCGTACGTCGTCGTGCCCGAGCCGCCGAACAGGCCGGCGAGCGTCGTCGCCACGCCGTCGCCCATGAACGAGCGGCCGATCAGCGGATCGAGGTCCTGCTCGGTCATCGTCCCGACGGCCTTCACGTGACCGGCGTTCTCCGCCAGCAGCACGAGCACGACCGCCGGCACGACCAGCAGGATCGCCTTTCCGTCGAACGTCGGCGTCGTGAAGTCGGGGAATCCGACCCAGTCGGCCGCGTTCACCTTGTCCCAGTTGACATCGCCGAGGAGCGCCGCGAACACGTAGCCGACCGCGACGCCGAGGAACACCGACAGGCGTCCGAGGAAGTTCTTGACGGCGACGCCGATGAGCAGGATCGCCACCAGCGTCACCACCGCGATGCCCGGCTGCGCGAAGAACTGCGGCTTGGCCGCCGGGAGCACGAGGTTGAGGCCGATCAGCGCCACGATCGAGCCGGTCACGACCGGCGGCAGCAGGAACTCGATCAGGCGGAAGCCGTAGCGGTCGACGAGCAGGCCGATCAGGAACAGCACGACGCCGGTGACGAGGATGCCGCCGAGCGCCGCCGGCACGCCGCCGTGGGCCTGCGCCGCCGTGACCGGTGCGATGAACGCGAAGCTCGATCCCGTGTACGACGGCACGCGATTGCGCGTGACCAGGTTGAACAGGATCGTGCCGACGCCCGACCAGAAGAGCGTCGCCGTCACCGGGAATCCGGTGAGCAGCGGGACCGTGACGGTCGCCCCGAACATCGCCAGCACGTGCTGCGCGCCGAGTCCGAGCATCTGCGGCATGGCGAGCCGTTCGTTCGGTCGCACGACCGCGTCCGGCTCCACCGTCCGCCCGTCCCCGTGAATCCTCCACACCGAAGCCATCTGTCTCCCTCCTCGGTGAACCGACCTGCCGAGCTGGGATTGTGCCTGCTGGTGCGGCGAACTCAGCGGCGCGCGGTCCAGCGCCCGACGGCGACGCCGACGAGCGCGAGCACGAAGCCCGCGAGCGCGCTGGTGAT
>DASSUW010000463.1:0-3069 GCA_035706585.1 Solirubrobacteraceae bacterium
GGAGCGGCCGCACGAGGTTGGCCGTGACCGTCGGCGCACGCGGCCCCGGCGCGCGCCGCAGGTCGCAGCGCGAGACGACGACCCCGGTGGCGCCGCCCGAGGCGCGCGGCGCGTCGGCCGCGGGCGTCTCCGCGCCGCGTCGCGCGGCGATGCCGTTGGCGGTCGCGGCAGCGAGCGTCGCGTCCACCGAGGCGGGGTCGTGGTCGCAGGCGAGCACGGGGTCGAAGCCGAGCCGTGCGGCCGCGAGGGCCAGCACGCCCGACCCGCAGCCCCAGTCCGCGAGCGGGCCGCCGGCGGGCAGCTCGCAGAGCAGCTCGAGGCTCAGCCGGGTGCTCGGGTGCGCGCCCGTGCCGAACGCCTGGCCGGGCTCGATGACGACGTCGAGCGCTCCGGCCCGCGGCGGCTCCCATGGCGGCCTCACCCGCAGCGGGCCGACGTCGAGCGGGCGGTGCCAGTCGCGCCAGCGCTCGGCCAGGTCGTCGGGCACCTCGGACGTGACGACCTCCACCAGCGCGTCGCCGACCAGCGCGCGCAGCTCGCCGAGATCGGCCACCTCGCCGGGCGCGCCGTAGATCGCCAGCTCCACCACGCCGCCGTCGAGGTCGACCTCCTCGAGGCCGGCGGGCGACAGCGCGAGCAGCTCGGCGGCGACGAGCTCGGCGCGCTCGCGCGGCACGCGGACGCCGAGCCGGATCACGCGAGCACCACCCCCGCCCACTCGCCCTCGACCACCGTCCGCTCGACGCGCATCCCGAACGCCGCCGCGACGAGGTGGACCTCGCCGGCGAGGACGCCCGACGCGATCAGCCGCTCGGGCGGACGCTCGACCAGCACCTCGCACAGCACGGTCCGCGGCAGGTTGGCGACGGCGACGGGCGTCCACGGCGCCGGCTCGGCGGTGAGATCGAGCCAGCGCGTCGTGACCGCGACATGGTTGGCCATCGCGTTGAGCGAGATCTGCTCGATCGCCCGCGGCTCGGACTCGACGGCGAGCACCGGCTCCCAGCCGAGCCGCGCGGCGGCGATCGCGAGCACGCCGGTCCCCGCTCCCCAGTCGCACAACGGGCCGCCGGGATCCTCGTCCTGGAGCAGCCGCAGGCACAGCTGCGTGGTCACGTGCGTCCCGGCGCCGAAGAACACGCCCGGGTCGATCACGAGATCGCCGGCGTCGCCCTCGACCCACGGCGGCCGCACCACCAGCGAGCCCACGCGCACCGGCCGCAGGAACTCGTGCCAGCGCCGCTCCCAGCCCGCGGCGACCGGCTCGGACACGAGGTCCACGAGCGCATCGCCCACGAGCGCCGCGATGTCGTCGCGTCGCGGCAGCTCGCCGCGCGGCGCGTACAGCGAGAACTCGACGTCGCCGTCCAGCTCGCGCTCCTCGACCCCCGCACCGAACAGCGGCAGCAGCTGCGCCAGCGCCACCTCCGCGCGGTCCGCCCGCACCCGGATGCCGAGCCGGACGAGCTGCGTCAACCCGCGAGGACGCGCCGGAGCTTGGCGATCATGCCCTCGTCCGCGCGCTGGTTGTCCTCGGTGAGCGTCCCGGCGAACCGCTCGAGCATGTCGCGCTGCTCGCGCGTGAGGCGCCGGGGGATCGTGACGTTGACGATCACCCGCAGGTCGCCCGTGCGCCCGCGCTGCAGCGGCGGCATGCCGCGACCGCCGAGGCGGAGCTCCTCGCCCGGCTGCGTGCCCGCCTTGATCTCCACCGGCACCGTGCCGTCGAGCGTCGGGACGTCGACGGTCGTGCCGAGCGCCGCAAGCGGCGCCGGTACGTCGATCACGGTCACGAGATCGCTGCCGTCGCGCAGGAACCGCTCGTCCTCGCGGACGCGGACGACGACGTACAGATCGCCGGCGGGGCCGCCGCGCTCGCCGGCGTGCCCGCGACCGGACAGGCGGATCCGCTGGCCGTCGGCGATGCCGGCCGGGATGTCGACCTGCACGTGCCGCTGCTCGACCACCATGCCGTCGCCGCCGCAGGTCTCGCACGGATCGCGCGGGCGGCGGCCGTCGCCGCCGCAGACGTCGCACACGACGTTGCGCACGAGCTGGCCGAACGCGGTGCGCGAGACCGCCTGCAGCTGGCCGGCGCCCTGACAGCGCGGGCACGTCTCGATCGGCGTGCCGGGCTTGGCCCCGTTGCCGTTGCAGGTCGCGCAGCGGGCGCGCACGTCGTAGGACACGTCCACCTGGCTGCCGTGCGCGGCGTCGGCGAGAGCGATCGCCGCCGCCACCGCGACGTCGCCGCCCTGCACCGGGCCACCGCGCATCCGCGTGCCGCCGAACGCGGCATCGAACCCGCCCGCGCCGAAGAACGCCGAGAACAGGTCCGAGATCGAGCCGAAGTCGCCGAAGTTGGGCGCGTACCCGCCGCTCTTGAGGCCCTCGTGCCCGTACGAGTCGTACAGCTGCCGCCGCTCGGGGTCCGACAGCACCTCGTACGCCTCGGCCGCCTCCTTGAACTTCTCCTCGGCCTCGGGATCGTGGGCGTTGACGTCCGGGTGCAGCTCGCGCGCGAGCCGCCGGAACGCCTTCTTGACGGCCGCCTCGTCGGCGCCACGGTCCACACCGAGGACCTCGTAGTAGTCGCGGGGCATCAGCCGATCACGAAGCCTCGTAGATGTCCTCGACGAAGCGCGACAGCTGCTGGGCCGCCTCGCGCACGGTCATGATCGCCCGCGCATAGTCCATGCGCGTCGGCCCGATCACCGAGACCGTGCCGAGGTTGCGCTGCGGCAGCCCGTAGTTGCCCGCCACCAGCGACAGCGACCGCAACGCGGGCATCTCGTTCTCCCCGCCGATGCGGACGTAGATGTCGCGCTCGTCCAGCGCCTGTGACAGCACCCCGAGCAGCGAGACGCGGCGCTCGAGCGCGTCCAGCAGGTCGTTGAGCTGGCTCACGTCCTGGAAGCGGTGCTCGGACAGCAGGCGCGCGGCGCCGTCGACGTACAGCGTGTTCTCGGCCGTCTCCGCGAGGTCGGTGAACGCCGGTGCGAGCTGCTGGATGAACGCGCGCTCAGCCGGCTGCAGGCCGGGATCGTTGAGCCGCGTGTGGGCCATCCG
>DASSUW010000464.1:0-17420 GCA_035706585.1 Solirubrobacteraceae bacterium
TGGCGATGTGCTCGGCGAGCGGCCGGACATGGAAGTGGTACAGGTGCAGGCCCGCCGGCAGCGCATCGAACTCGTAGACGGTGCTCTTGCCGGGCTCGATCTGGCCGGCCCCGACGCCCGGCACGCCGTCCATCTCGGCCGGGTGGATGCCGTGGAAGTGGATCGTGTGCGGGTGGTGCGACGCGTTGCGGAACGTGATCCGCAGCCGCTCGCCCTCGCGGCAGCGCAGCGTCGGCCCGGGGATCCGCTGGTTGTATGTCCAGCCTTCGATCTTCACCCCGGGGGCGATCTCGATCTCCCGGTCGACCGCGTGCAGATCCCACTCGCGCAGCACGCGCCCGCTCGCCAGCCGCGTCGTCGTGCCCCAGTCGAAGTCGCGCAGCAGCTCGTGCGGGTCGAAGCCGTTGGCGGCGTGGTCGACCGTCCGGCCGTCGCGGAATGCCGCGTGCCCGCCACCCGCGTGCGTGTGCTCGGCGGCGCGCGCCTCGTGCTCCCACGGATGGCTGTGCGGGACCGTCTGGTGCAGCAGCCCGGCGCCCGCGAGCGCACCTGATCCGGCGAGGAGGCGCCGTCGCGTCAGTTCGGCCACAAGGGCGATTATGGCATGCCTAAATCAGTTTGTCGAGGCGCCGAGCTTAAGGGGTCAGACCCCTTTAAGCAGCCAGCGGGCGTGGGCGATCAGGCGCTCGGGCGGGAACGCCGCCGGGTCCGCCAGCATCAGGCGCGCGGCCTCGTCGGCGACCGCGGACAGCGCATGGGCGGTCAGCTCGGGATCCGGCGAGCCGGCGCGCGGGCCGACCGCCGCGGCCAGCTGTGCCACCACCTGTGCGCGCCCGGCGGCGATCCGCTCGCGCAGCAGCGGGGGCGCGCCGTCGGGAGTGACGAGCACGAGGCGCCAGGTGACGGGGTCGCTGCGGACGGCGCGCAGGTAGCCCTCGAACGCGGCGATCAGATCGTCGACGCCGGCGGGCAGCACGTCGCGCAGCTGCAACAGCGCGCGCAGCGTCTCACGCTCGATCAGCGCGTCCAGCAGCGCGCCGAGATCCTGAAAGTGGCGGTACACGATCGGCCGGGTGACGCCCGCCCCGCGGGCGACGGCCTCGATCGACACGCCGTGGAATCCGTGGTCGGCGACGACCGCCTTGGCGGCGTCCAGCAGCTGCTCGCGCCGCGCCTGCGCGCTCATCCGGCGTGTACCGGCTCGGGCCATCCGGGTACATGTTACGGTGCCGTAACTTATGAGCCACGATCACGACATCCTCATCGTCGGGAGCGGGTTCTCGGGACTGGGCATGGCGATCCGTCTCAAGCAGGCGGGGATGCACGACTTCGCGGTCCTCGAGCGCGCGGATGAGGTGGGAGGCACCTGGCAGGCCAACACCTACCCCGGCTGCGCGTGCGACGTCCCGTCGCACCTGTACTCGTTCTCGTTCGCGCCGAACCCCGAGTGGACGCAGACCTACTCGCCGCAGCCCGAGATCTGGGAGTACCTGCGCCGCTGCGCCGACGACTTCGGCGTCCGCCCGCACGTCCGGCTTGGATGCGCCGTCGAGTCCGCGACCTGGCTCGAGGCCGAGCGGCGCTGGGAGCTGGAGACCACGCAGGGCACGTACCGCGCCCGCATCCTCATCGCCGGCATGGGGCCGCTCACCGAGCCGAGGATCCCGGAGATCCCCGGCCTCGACGGCTTCGAGGGCGAGGTCTGGCACTCGGCCCGCTGGAACCACGACTACGACCTCGCCGGCAAGCGCGTCGCGTCGATCGGGACGGGCGCGTCGGCGATCCAGTACGTGCCGGAGATCGCCAAGCAGGTCGCCCGACTGCACGTCTTCCAGCGCACTGCGCCGTGGGTCATGCCGCACTCCAACCGACCGATCACCGATGCCGAGCGGCGGGTCTACCGCGCCGTCCCGGCGCTACAGAAGCTCGTCCGCGGCGGCATCTACGGCGCGCGCGAGCTGCTCGTGTTCGGCTTCGTCGTCCGGCCCCGGCTGATGCGACTGATCGAGCGCATCGCCCGCCGGCACATCCGCTCGCAGATCGACGACCCGCGGCTGCTCGAGCAGGTCACGCCCGGCTACACGATCGGCTGCAAACGCATCCTGCCGTCCAACCGCTGGTACCGGGCGCTCAACCGGCCCAACGTCGATCTGATCACCAGCGGCGTGCAGGCGGTCCGCCCGCGCTCGATCGTCGACGGCGACGGCGCCGAGCACGCGGTCGACGCGATCGTCTTCGGCACCGGCTTCCACGTCACCGACATCCCGGCCGCGCAGCGCGTGCGCGGCCGCGGCGGCACGCTGCTCGACGACGTCTGGCACGGCAGCCCGCGGGCCTACTTCGGCTCGACGATCGCCGGGTTCCCGAACCTGTTCTTCCTGCTCGGCCCGAACACCGGGCTGGGGCACAGCTCGATGGTCTACATGATCGAGTCCCAGATCGCCCACGTCATGGCCGCGCTGCGGCACATGGACGCCCGCGGCGCCGAGACGATCGAGGTCCGGCCGGAGGCGCAGGAGCGCCACAACGCGGAGATCGACCGCCGCATGAAGGGCACCGTGTGGACGACGGGCTGCTCGAGCTGGTACCTCGACGACACCGGCCGCAACGCGACGCTGTGGCCCGACTGGACGTGGCGCTTCCGCCGGCTCGCCGCCCAGCTGCGCACGGACGACTACGCGCTCGACGCCCCCGTCCGCGAACCGGCGCTCGTATGAGGGTCCTCCTGACGGGCGCCGCCGGAGGGATCGGCTCGGCCGCCGCCGCCGAGCTCCGCGCGCGCGGCGCGCAGGTCATCGGCCTCGATCTGCACGCCGGCGACGACATCGTCGAGTGTGACGTGCGCGACCAGGCGTCCGTCGACGCGGCGGTCGCCGAGGCGATCGGTCGGCTCGGCGGGCTCGACGTGCTGATCAACAACGCCGGCATCGGCACGCCGCAGAGCGCCGGCTCCGCGCCCGACGAGCGCGCGCTCGCGGTGATCGACGTCAACCTCGTCGGCCCGTGGCGCGTCACCGCCGCCGCGCTGCCCGCCCTGCGCTCCGCGCGCGGCCGCGTCATCAACGTCGCGTCCGGCCTCGCCTATCTCGCGCTGCCGTACGGCACCGCGTACTGCATGGCCAAGCGCGGCCTGACCGCGTACTCGGACTCGCTGCGGCTCGAGCACGGCGACGCGATCACCGTTACGACGATCTACCCGGGCTACATCCGCACGCCGATCCACGCCGAGTCCGAGGCCGCGGGGATCGGGCTCGAGGGCAAGGTCCCGGTCGAGGACGTGCGCGACGCGGCGCGGACGATCGCCCGCGCCGCGCTCGGGCCGCCGGCGCGCGACCTCGCCACCACGCGCAACGGCGCGGTCGGCTACGCGCTGATGCGGCACATCCCGCGGCGGTGGCTGGACGCGATCGTGCGCCGGCGCGTCGAGCGCCTCGGCGTCAGGCTCCCGGCTTCGTGACCATCAGGAAGATCGCGAGCAGGACGAGCACGCCGGCGAGCGCGCCGAACATCCCCTGGCGCCGCGCCTGCGCCAGGTAGGCGGCGGACGGCTCGCCGCCGTCCGCGAGGTCGCGCTCGACCATCGGCGCGAGCCGCCGGTCGGACGGGATGAAGTACGCGCCGGTGAGCCCGCCGAGGATCAGCGCGATCAGGAACGTCGCGCTGATCCAGAAGTCGCCGAACTCCCAGCGGTCGGCGGTCTGGTAGATGCCGGTGATGATGATCAGCGCCAGCGCCGGCGACGCCAGCCGCTGGTTGATCGCAAGCTGCAGGCGGTGCACGTACGGCAGGTGCTGCGTGCCGGCCTTCATGGCCACGGGGAACATGATCGACTCGGCGAACGTCGCGCCGAAGCCGACCACCACGGCGGCGACGTGGACGAAGACGGAGATGTCGTAGAAGTCGATGTCGGCGAACGTCATGGCGTGAAGACGACCTTCCCGAAGACATCGCCGTCGGCCATCGCCGCGAACCCCTCGCGCGCCTCGCTGAGCGGCAGCACGCGGTCGATCTGCGGCCGGATGCCGCTCGTCTCGCACAGCCGCGCGAGCTGTTGCAGCTCCCCGCGCGTGCCCATCGTCGAGCCGATCACGCTGAGCTGGAGGAAGAACACGCGCTGCAGGTCGGCCGGAGGATTGGGTCCGCTGGTGGAGCCGGAGACGACGAGCGTGCCGCCGGGGCGCAGGGCGCGCAGCGAGTGCTTCCACGTCGCCTCGCCGACGGTCTCGAGCACCGCGTCGACGCGCTCGGGCAGCCGGGCGCCGCTCTCGAACGCCTCGTGGGCGCCGAGCTCCTTGGCCTTCTCGCCGCGCGCGGCATCGCGGCTCGTCACCCACACCCGCAGCCCGGCGTGCCGTGCCAGCACGATCGCCGCGCTCGCGACGCCGCCGCCGGCCCCCTGGATCAGCACCGTGTCGCCGGGCCGCACGCCGGCCTTGACGAACAGCATGCGGTAGGCGGTCAGCCACGCGGTCGGCAGGCACGACGCCTCCTCGAAGCTGAGCGCCGCCGGCTTCGGAACGAGGTTGCCGCGCGGGACGGCGACCTTCTCGGCGAGCGCGCCCGGGTACAGCTCGGACAGCAGCGAGCGCTTGGGATCGAGCGTCTCGTCGCCGGTCCAGCCGTCGGAGGCGATCACCGAGTGCACGATCACCTCGTTGCCGTCGGCATCCACGCCGGCCGCGTCGCAGCCGAGGATCATCGGCAGTCGCTCGTCCGGAAGGCCGACCCCACGCAGCGACCACAGGTCGTGGTGGTTGAGCGAAGCGGCCTTCACATCGACCGTCGTCCACCCGTCCGGCGGCTGCGGGTCGGGCCGCTCGCCCACCTCGAGGGCGCGCAGCGGATCGTCGGCGTCGGTCTGGGATGCGTAGACGGCGAGCATCACCGGCACGCTACCGGCGCGCCGCGTGCGAGGCGTCTAGCTCTTGGAGGCGGTCGCCTTGCCGCCCTTGCGGCCGGCGGCGGCCTTCTGCGCCTTCGTGCCGCCCTGGCTCTTGGTGTCGCGCTTCTTGCCGGAGCCCGACGCCTTGCCGCCCTTGCTCGACGAGTCCGGGTCGTTGGCGATGCGGGCGGCCCGCTGCTTGCTCATGCCCTTCTTGCGCAGGCCCTCGTACCGCTTGTCGTCCTTGATGGATGAACCGTGATCTTTGGCCATGGGAGCGGTCTACCCGGATGTGCAGCGGTTTCTACACATCCGGGAACGGCGCGAGGTCGTTGACGAAGCCGGCGGTCGCCTCGACGCGCCGCAGCCAGCCGACCACGTGCTCGTGGCTCGACAGTTCGGCGCCGGCGTCGCCGCCGCAGTGGGCGTAGGCGTACAGCGCGATGTCGGCCACCGTGTAGGCGTCGCCGGCGATGAACGCGCGGCCGTCGGCCAGTCCGCGGTCGAGCGTGGCGAGCGCGTCGCGCCCGCGCGCGAGCCGGTGCTCGAACACCTCTGGGTACTTGCCGTCGCGGCCGGTGAGCTTGATGAAGCGGGCCATCGCGAGGTCGCCTTCGAGCCGGTTCTGCTCGAAGAACATCCACTGATGCACGCGCGTGCGCGCGATCCCCGGGGGCGGCAGCAACGCGGTGCCCTCCGCCAGGTGGAGCAGGATCGCGCCGGACTCGGGGATCAGCGCCCCGTCATCGGTCTCCAGCACCGGCACGCGGCCGTCGGGGTTGCGCGCCAGATGCTCGGGCGTCCGCGTCTCGCGGCGGAACAGATCGACGATCACGGACTCGTACGCGAGCCCGAGCTGCCGCAACAGGATCCGGGCCTTCATGCAGTTCCCGGACGCGGGGTGGTCGTAGAGCCTCATCAAGCGGCGGACGATACGTGAGCCGTCCGCCGCGCCGGTAGCATTAGGCCAATTCCTCAAAGCAGTTGATCGAACGACATCGATGACCGAGGCCCAGACCATCCGCCGCTCGCTCACCCGCAAGGACCTCGCGGCGGCGCGGCTGCGGGCGGCCGCCGGCCGCATGCTCGGGCTCAACGAGAACGAGCTGCTCGCGCTGCAGCAGCTCGCCCTGGCGGGGCGCCTCACGCCGAGTGCGCTCGGCGCCCGGCTGCGGCTCACATCGGGCGGGACCACCGCGCTCGTGCAGCGGCTCGAACGCTCCGGGCACGTCACGCGCGAGGCGCACCCGCACGACGGCCGCAGCACGCTGCTACGGCTCACGAACCGGTCCGAGGAGGACGCCACCGCCGCGTTCGCGCCGCTCGTCGCGGAGCTCGACCGGCTCGCCGCCGAGCTGTCCGAGCGCGACCGGGCGATCGTCGACGGCTTCCTGGATCGCGTCGCCGTCGCCGCCGAGACGCACGCCGATGCGGTCGCGCGCGCCGCCGACGACCGCGCGCGGGCCCCGCTCGGCGAGCCGGTGCCGGGCCTCTGGGGTTAGTGTCGGGGGCGTGAGCTCGCGCGTGGACGCGGGAGCCTAGTCGCGGGCGTAGTGCAGGATCGCGAGCTCCGACGGGCGAACGGCGCCGGGTTCGCGACCGGAGCGCCGCTCGTTGCTGCGCTCCTGGATCTGGGTGGCCGCCTGCAGCGTCTTCGCCAGGAGCTCCGAGAGCTCGCGCCAGCCGTCGTCGTCGAGCTCGAGCGGCAGCCGGTCGACATGGGCCGCCGACTCATCGAAGCCGCCGGTCGCCGCCGCGCCGGACGCGGCCCGCAGGACCTGCCCGACGGTCATCGACGCGAGCCGCCGGCGGACGCCGAGCGGCAGGTTCGCCCATTGCGTGTCGTCGATCCACGGCCGCACGACCGCGCGGTAGAAGTGCTCGACCGCGCCACGGCGGGGAACCTCGCGGACGAGCTCGATCCAGCCCGCGTCGCGCAGCAGTCGCGTGTGGTAGCTCAGCGTCCCCAGCGGCACCCCGAGCTCAGCGGCGATCTCGTTCGGGCTCGCCTCTCCGCGGAGCTCCAGGATGTCGAGGATCTGCGGCCGCAGCGGGTGGCTGAGCACCTTCGCGACCTTGGCGTCGGGAGTGTCCGTGCGGGCCATTGCGCAGGATCGAGTACCGTACCAGCGGACACGGTTGCTCAGCGTTTGCCACAGGTGAGGCAGTCTGGATCGCGGGCCACCGGCTCCCAGCGCTGCTCGAGCGTCCGCATGTCGATCAGCAGCGCGCGGCCCTCGGTGGCGATCGGGCAGTCGTCGATCAGCAGGTGCATGACCTCGAGCGCGAGCAGCGTGCCGACGACGCCGGACGCCGGCCCGAGCGTCGTCGCCGCCGTCGGATGCCGGCGCCGGTGCTCGGCGAGCTCGGGATAGAGCGGGAACTCGGCGGCGAGCGCCCGCTCGTGGCAGGCGAAGCACGGGCCGCGCCCGGGCACGTACGCGGGCCCGATCTTGAGGACGGGCGGCTGCTGCCCTGCCGTTAGGAACGGGATGCCGGCGGCGACGCACGCGCGGTTCACCCACCGGCCGAGCGCGTACGGCGGCCAATCGGCCGCCAGCACGACGACGTCGGACCCGGCGAGCATCGCCGCCGCGTCGTCGGCGGACTCGACGCGGCGCCGGTGGGCGAGCACCTCGATGCCCGGATCCAGCCGCCCGACCCAGCGGGCGGCGCAGTCGACCTTCGCGCTGCCGACGTCGGCGAGGCCGAACAGGACCTGCCGGTTGAGGTTGTGCAGCGCGACCGTGTCGTCGTCGACGAGCACGAACCGGCCGACGCCGAGCGACGCGAGCGCGGCCAGCGCCCAGGTCCCGAGGCCGCCGCAGCCGAGCACGGCCACGGTGGCATCGCGCAGGGCGCGCTGGACCGCATTCGGGTCCGCACGCTCGGCGAAGTACGGCAGCTGACGGTCGAATCGCTCCGCCAGCTCCGGTGCGAGCGGGGGACCGTCGCGCTCTTCGATGAGCAGGCCCGCCGCCCGCAACGGGGCGAGGCGACGGGCCTGCTCGCTGCCCTCCGGTGCCGGCACCGCCTCGACCACGAGGCGCTCCAGCAGCGCGCGGTCCTCGCGCTCGGGTCGGCGCACGACCATGGTCGGCGCGCCTCCGGTGCGCAGCAGGTAGATGTCGCCGTCCGCCGCGCTGAACAGCTCGACGGACGGCCGCAGGCGGTAGCGGGCTCCTAGTTGCCCTTCCACATCCCCGACTCCGAGACGAGCGGGCGCTCGACGATCTCCAGCGTCATCTGCGTTCACCTCCTCTCCCCATCGTCCGGCGCACTCGCGCGCGCCACGTACACGGCCTTGGAGTTGGCGATCTCGTCGAACCCGTCGGTGACGGAGCCGTCGAGGTGCATGCCGTAGGTCGCGACCGAGCCGAGGCCGGCGGCGGCCAGCGCCGCCCGCACGGCCGCCTCTGGGTAGTGCCGCTGGCGGTGCGCGCTGCGCGTCCGCGACCACCAGTCGCCGTCGCGCTCGAGCGCCAGCAGCTCGGCGTCCGCGGTGCCGCCGGCCGGCATGTCCGCGGGCGTGCGTCCGTCCCACACGAGCACGCGCTCGTCGGACTGCACGACGGTCGCGGACGCGAAGAAGCCGCGGTAGGCCATCAACGTGTTGGTGTCGAACACCAGGACGCCCGTCCCGGCGAGATTCGCGCGCATCGCCCGCAGCGCGGCGACGAGATCCGCCTCCTCGAGGAGATGGTTGATCGCGTCGTCGAGGCAGCACACGAGGTCGAACTCGCCGAGGCGCGGGAGCGCCCGCATGTCGTGGACCTCCACGCGCGCGCGCCCGGCCGCCTTGCGCGCGGCGATCGCAGCCATCGCCGGCGAGATGTCGCAGGCGGTCACCGCGTAGCCGCGCTCGAGGAACGGCATGAAGCTCTTGCCGGTGCCGCAGGCGACGTCGAGCAGCCGCTTCCCGCGCAGACCCGCGGCACGGGCCAGGTCTTCCAGCGTGGCCGTCCACTCCTCGTAGCGATGGTGCGCGGTGAACAGGTCGTAGTGCGGCGCGAGCCGGTCGTATGCCTCGCGAACCTGGCTCATCCGTAGAAGCGCTGCCCTTCCCCGGCGCGCGCGTGGGCGGCGGCCAGCTCGCGGACCCGCGGGTCCTGTGACACCTCGGGAACGCCGAGGTCCCACCACGCGCCCGAGCCGAGCAGCGCCCGGCGCGCCTCCACGGCGCACGCGATCAGCGCCGGGCCGGGCTGCGCCCGCGCCGCCGCGAGCGCGGCCTCGAGCTCGCCGGTCGTCTCCGCGTGCCAGGCGGCGGCGCCGAAGCTGCGCGCGTTGGCCGCGTAGTCGACGTCGACGCCGAACTCGTTGCCGAAGCCGCGCCCGAGCGTCGCCCGCTGGAGCGCCTCGATCGACCGGTAGCCGCCGTTGACCAGCACGACGACGGTGACCTTCAGCTGCTCCTGGACCGCGGTGACGAGGTCGCCCGGCGCCATCAGGTACGTGCCGTCGCCGATCACGGCGAAGATCTCGCCGGCCGCGCGGTCGGCGAGCCGGATTCCGAGCGCGGCGGGCAGCTCGTGGCCCATGCACGAGAACGCGAACTCGATGTGGGCCGACGAGCCCGGCGGCACCTCCCACAGCTTGAGCAGGTCGCCGGGCGGGCTCCCGGCGGCCGCCACCACCCAGTCGCCGCGCCGGCAGGCGGCGTTGAGCGTGCGGTAGACCTGACCCTGGGTCATCCGCTCGCCGTCGACCGGCGCGAGGTCGCGGACGACCGCCGCGTTCCAGCGTTCGACGGCGGCGGCGATCTCCGGCCGCCGCGGCGCGGGCGCAAGCTCCGCCGCCAGCGCGTCCAGGCCAAGCCGCGCATCGGCGATCACCGGCAGCGCGGCAAGCGCGTGCGCGTCGCCGGCGTCGACGTTGATCGCGACGAAGCGCACGTCGGGCGCCGCGAACAGCGACCGCGACGCGGTCGTGAAGTCGCTCAGCCGCGTGCCGACGCACAGCACCACGTCGGCGGTCGCGGCGAGCTCGTTCGCCGCGGCCGTGCCGTTGACCCCGATGCCGCCGACGCAGGCCGGTCCGGTCACCGACCCCTTGCCGGCCGACGTCTCGGCGACGGGGAGGCCGCAGCGCTCGGCGAGCGCCGCGAGCGCCTCCTCCGCCGCGGAGTGCCGGACGCCGCCGCCGGCGATCACGAGCGGCCGCTGCGCGCGCCGCAGCAGCGCGGCGGCGTCGCGGATGACCTCCGCCTCAGGAGGCCGGCGCGGAACGCGCCACACGCGCGGCGCGAAGAACGCGGCCGGGTAGTCGTACGCCGCGCCGAGCACGTCCTGGTGCAGCGCCACCGTGACGGCGCCCGTGTCGGCGGGATCGAACAGCGTCCGCATCGCGGCCGGCAGCGCGTCGAGCAGCTGCTCGGGGCGCGCGATGCGGTCGAAGAAGCGGCTCACGGGGCGCAGGCAGTCGTTCACGGTCACGTCGCGCCCGCACGCGTGCTGGAGCTGCTGCAGGACCGGTCCCTGCTCGCGGCCGGCGAACGTGTCGGCCGGGAGCAGCAGCACGGGAAGGCGGTTGGTCGTCGCCGTGGCGGCCCCGGTCACCAGGTTCGTGGCGCCGGGGCCGATCGAGGCGGTACAGGCGAGCGTGGCGAGCCGTCGTTGCGCCTTGGCGTAGCCGATCGCCGCGTGGACCATCGACTGCTCGTTCTTGCCCTGGTGGAACGTCAGCCCGGCGTCCGGCGCGGCCAGCGCCTCGCTGAGTGAGCACACGTTGCCGTGCCCGAAGATGCCGAACATGCCCGGGATCGCAGGCCGGCGGTGCCCGTCGCGCTCGGTCCACTGCGCGCGCAGGAACGCGACGAGTGCCTGTGCCGTCGTCAGCCGCACAGCGCCTCCAGCGCCTCGCGGCTCGCGACGAGGTCGGCCACCGGATCGCCGCCCGGGCTGCGGTCCTGCTCGACGACCGCCCAGCCGTCGAACCCGTGGGCGTCGAGCGCGGCGAGCAGCGCCGCGAAGTCGACGACGCCCTGCCCGAGCGGCCGGAAGACGCCGGCGCGCACCGACCGCCAGAAGTCGCCGTCGCGGCGAGCGGGATCGACGTCCTTGAGGTGCAGGTACGGGATCCGCTCGGCCCAGCGCCGGTACAGGGCGACGGGATCGGCGCCGGTGTACGCGCAGTGGCCGGTGTCGAGGCACAGCTCGCACAGCTCCAGCAGCGGCTCGATCTCGTCGGGCGTCTCGATGTGCGTGCCGGCGTGCGGATGCAGGACCGGGCGCAGGCCGTGGTCGCGGGCGATCTCCGCGATGCACAGCACGGCGTGGGCGAGCGCGCGCCAGTCGCGGCGATCGCGGCCGACCGCATCGATGATCACCAGGAAGCGGCCGCCGGCGCCGGCGATCCGGTTCGCCGCCGTGCGCGCGGCCGCGAGCGTGCGCGGGAGCCGGCCCGCGTCGGCCAGCGGCTCGAACACGAAGCCCCCGGTGATGCCGATGCCGTGACGCGCGAGCTCGCGGTCGGCCTCCGGCGGCAGGTAGCCGACCGGCCCGAGCTCCGTCCAGCGGTATCCCGCGGCGGCGATTCCCGCGACCACGTCGGTCCACGGCGGGTTGCCGCGGGCGTCGGCGAAGTCGACGCCCCAGCTGACCGGTCCGGTCGCGAGCCGCAACGTCATCGGGCGGTCCAGCCTCCGTCGACGCGCAGGCTCGCGCCGGTCATGAGCGTGGATCGCGCCGCGAACAGCACCGCGTCCGCGACCTCGTCCGCCGTGCCGAGGCGGCCGAGCGGGATCTGGGCCCGCCACTCGTCGGGAGACTCGTCGAAGGCTTGCGTCATCGGCGTCTCGACGAACGTGGGCGCGACCGCGTTGACCCGGATGCCGTGCGGCGCAAGCTCGACCGCCATCGCCTTCGTCAGGCCCTCGACGGCGTGCTTGGCGGCGCAGTAGGCGGTCCGCCGCGGCGCGCCGACGTGACCCATCTGCGACGTGACGAACACGATCGCCCCGCCGCGACCGACCATCCGTGCGGCGGCGGCCTGGGCGGTCAGGAACGCGCCGCGCACGTTGAGCCGCCACGACCACTCGAGCGCCTCCTCGCCGACCTCGAGGAACGGCTCGGGACGGTTGCCGCCGGCGCACGCGACGAGCACGGCCGGAGGCGCAAGCGCCGCGAACGCCGCGCGCACCTGCGCCCCGTCGGTCACGTCGCACGGCACCGCCTCGGCGCGGTCGCCGAGAGCGCGCGCGAGCGCCTCGAGCCGCTCGCGCGACCGGCTCACCAGCGCGACCCGCGCCCCGGAGCGCGCGAATGCATGCGCGCACGCCCGCCCGAGCCCACCGGTCGCCCCGGTGACGACGGCGAGGTCGCTCACGCGCGGATCCTCTCCAGGCGCATCTCCGCCGTGATCGCGTGCCCGCCGAAGCCCTCGGCATGGGAGATCGCCGCGACGGCCGGCGCCACCCGCCGCGTGCCGTCCCCGGTCAGCCGCTGGTACGTGACGGTCTTGAGGAACTTCCCGACCCAGAGGCCGCCGGTGTAGCGGGCGGCGCGCGATGTCGGCAGCACGTGGTTGGTGCCGACCGCCTTGTCGCCGTACGCGACGGTCGCCTGCTCGCCGAGGAACAGCGAGCCGTAGTTGCGCAGCCGGTCGCCGAACCAGTCGGGATCCTCGGTGTGGACCTCCAGATGCTCGGGCGCACGCGCATCGGCGATCGCGACCGCCTCGTCGGCGCTTCCAGCGACGATCACCTCGCCGTGGTCGCGCCACGCGACGCCCGCCACGTCGGCGGTCGGCCAGCGCTCGAGCAGCCGGGCGACGGCGGCGACCGCCTGCTCGCCGAGCGTGCGCGAGGTGGTCACGAGCACCGCGGGGGACGACGGCCCGTGCTCGGCCTGGCCGAGCAGGTCGGCGGCCACGAGCTCGGGATCCGCCGACTCGTCGGCGATGACGAGCACCTCGGTCGGTCCGGCGAGCAGGTCGATCCCCACGCGGCCGAACAGCTGGCGCTTGGCCTCGGCGACGTACGCGTTGCCGGCGCCCACCAGCATGTCGGCGCTGCCGGCGCCGCAGAGGCCGAACGTCATCGCCGCCAGCGCCTGCACGCCGCCGAGGCAGAGGATCCGGTCGGCGCCCGAGGTCGCGATGGCGTGCAGCATCGGCGCGGGGATGCCGCGGCCGGCGCGCGGCGGCGCGCACGCGGTGACGTCGCCGACCCCCGCCGTGCGCGCGACCAGCACGGTCATGAACGACGACGCCAGCATCGGGTAGCGGCCGCCCGGCACGTACGCGCCGACCGCGCCGACGGGCACGTGGCGATGGCCGAGCGTGACGCCCGGCAGCGTCTCGACCTCGAGGTCGGTCAGCGTCGCCCGCTGATGCGTCGCGAAGCCGCGAACCTGGGCCTGCGCGAACGCGATCGCCGCGGCTAGCTCGTCGCCGATCGCGTCGCCGGCGGCGAGGATCTCGTCGTGCCGCACGACGAACGACGGCGGGTCCCAGTCGTCGAGCGTCCGCGAGTACTCGCGGACCGCCCGCTCGCCGCCGCGTTCGATCCGCAGCAGCATCTCCGAGACGTCGCGCCGCACGCGCTCGTCGGCGCCGCCCGCGGCCCCGACGGGCGCCTTCAACAGCTCAGCCATGCGCCTCCCCGAGCGAGCGCGCGGCCGCGAGCACGTGCGCTGCGACGGCCTCGAGATCGAGGTTGCCCTCGCCGGAGACGCCGAGCGCCGCGACGGCCTCGCCCGACGGCGCGAACACCGGCGCGGCGACGCCGCGCACGCCCGGCCGGTACTCGCCGTCCTCGGTCGCGTAGCCGCGGGCACGGGCGGTCTCGGTCTCGGCCAGCAGGACGCCCGCATCCGTGATCGTCCGCGCGGTGCGAGGCTCGAGCGGGCCCGCCAGCACGCTGTCGCGCCATGCCTGCCGGTGGCCGAGCAGCGCCTTGCCGGTCGCCGTGCAGTGCGCGGGCGCGAGCTCGTGCAGCCCCGGCTCGGCCGGCCCGGCGCCGTTGCCGTGCACGAGGCACAGGACCGAGCGATAGCTGGGGATCGCGAGATGCGCGACGGCGCCGGTGTCGCCGTGCAGCGCAGCGACGACCGGCACGGCCCGCTCGGCGATCTGCGCGCGCTGCACGATCTGGCCGGCCAGCGCGACGATCCGCATCGTCGGCGCGTACAGCCGCCGGGTGTCGTCGGACCGCGTGAGCCAGCCCTCGTCGCGCAGCCGGTTGAGCAACCGCCGCGCGGTCCGCGGGTGGACCTGCAGCGCCGCGGCCAGCTGCGGCGCCGACAGCGGCTGGAACGCCAGCACCTCGAGCGCCTGCATCGCGCGGGCGGCGTACCAGGCCTCAGGCGGCCGCATGGGCACCCTCCAGCGCGGTCGTGAGGCCGTCGATCGCCGCGTCGATCGCCCGGCTGTACACCCGCACGTCGGCCGAGAAGACGACGTGGTCGGCGCGGCCGGCGGCCAGGGCGGCGACCTCGCCGAAGCCGCCGCCCGCCGCCAGCCCGAAGCGCCGGCCGGCAGCGGTGGCCGCGACGGCCACGCGGTCCACCGCCTCGGCGAGCGCGCGGCTCGAGAGGTCCTGGGGAGCGTCGAGCGCCTGCGCGAGATCGGCGCAGCCGAGCACGACCGCGTCGACGCCGTCGACGGCCGCGATCTCGGCGGCCGCCGCCACGCCGGCGGGCGACTCGATCTGCACCGTGCAGGTCACAGTCGAGATAGGTCCGCGGCCGTAATCTCCGGCCCGCCGCGGCCCGAACCCGCGGTTGCCCGCCGGCGGGTAGCACAGCCGCTGCACCAGCGCCCGCGCGGTGCGAGCGTCGTCCACGCGCGGCGCCACGACCCCGTCGACGCCGGCGTCGAGCACCGGGCCGAGCAGCTCGCTGCCGGCGTGGGGGAGCCGCACGTGCGCCTCGCAGCCCGCCGCGGTCAGCGCGATCGCGAGCGCCTGGGCGTCGCGGATCGAGAGCGCGCCGTGCTCGAGGTCGATCCACGCGAAGTCGAGCGCCGCCCCCGCCAGCTCGGCGAGCGCGAGGTCGGGGAGCGAGATCACCGTGCCGACGCGAGGAATGCCCACGGTCTTCATCCGCTCGCCCCGTGATCGCGCACGACGAGGTCCGTGTCGGCGGTGACCGGGCGTGCGCCGTCCGGGTGGACCACCACCAGCTTCTCCTCGACCATGTCGCGCACCGCGTAGCGGACGCCCTCCTTGCCGAAGCCGCTGGCGCCGAAGCCGCCCCACGGCATGAAGTCCGCCCGCCAGGTCGCGCCGAGGGGCGGGTTGACGTTGACGATCCCGGCACGCAGCCCGTGCGCGAACCGCGTCGCCCGTGCGAGGTCGCGTGTGAAGACGCTCATCGCGAGCCCGAAGCGGGTGTCGTTGGCGAGCGCCAGCGCGTCGTCGTCCGATGCGACCGCGCGGATCGCGACCGCCGGGCCGAACAGCTCCTCGCGCCAGATGTGCGCGTCGGCCGCGGGTTCGAGCACAATCGCCGGGTCGACCACCGCGCCGTCGTGCTCGCCGCCGCAGACGAGCTTGCCGCCGGACTCGCCGAGCCAGCGCGCGACCCGCGCCGCCTCGCCGGCGTCGATCACCGGCGACAGCGTCGTGACGGGGTCGGCCGGATCGCCGGGGCGGAGCGCGGCGACCCGTCGCCGGAGCCGCTCGACGAGCTCGTCGTGGCGGGCGGCGGCGACGATCACGCGCTGCGTCGACACGCAGTTCTGGCCGGCGTTCGTGTAGCCGCTGTGGGCGATCGCGGCGGCGGCCAGGTCGAGGTCGGCGTCGGCGAGCACGACCGCCGCGCCGTTGGAGCCGAGCTCGCAGGTCAGCCGCTTGGCACCGGCGGCACGCGCGATCGCATTGCCGACACGCTCGCTCCCCGTGAACGAGATCTTCCGCACGCGCGGGTCGGCGCACAGCACCGCGCCGACGCTGCTGCCGGGGCCGGTGACGACGTGCAGCGCGCCCTCCGGGAACTCCGCGCGCAGGCGATCGGCGATGAACCCGGCGGTCAGCGGCGTCGCACCCGCGGGCTTGACGACGACCGGGTTGCCCGCCGCCAGCGCCGGGCCGAGCTTGTGGATGACGAGGATCGCCGGGTAGTTGAACGGCGCGATCGCGGCCACCACGCCGGTCGGCTCCGGCCGCGTGTAGCCGAGCCGGCCGACGCCGACCGGCGCGGCGTCCATCGGCAGCACCTCGCCGCCGATGCGGCACGCCTCCTCGGCGCACAGGCGCACGATGCCCGCGATGCGGCCCGCCTCGGCGCGCGCCTCGGCGGTGTGCTTGCCCTGCTCGGCCGTGATCGTGCGGGCCAGCTCCTCTGCGTCGACCTCGATGCGGTCCGCGCCGCGCCGCAGCGCCGCCGCCCGCTCGTGGGCGGGGAGCGCGGCCATCGCCGGCGCGGCGGCGGCCGCCGCGGCGAGCGTCCGCTCGACGTCCTCGGGGCCGGCCAGCGGCACGGTTCCGACGACGTCGCCGGAGTACGGCGAGCGGACCTCGGCCACGCGGTCGGACACCGCGGTCATGAGGCCAGCACCTCGGGGTTCGCGACGCAGTGCGGATCGGGACGTCCGGCGAGGACGGCGAGCACCTGGTCGGTCGCGCGCTCGGTCATCCGGGCGATCGACCGCTCGCTGAGCCCGCCGATGTGCGGCGTCAGCACGACGTTGGGGAGCTTCGCGAGCCCGGGCGTCAGGTGCGGCTCGTCGGCGAACACGTCGAGCGCGGCGGCGCGGATGGTGCCTGCATGCAGTGCGTCGACGAGCGCGGGCTCGTCGACGAGCCCGCCGCGCGACGTGTTGACGAGCACGGCGTGCTCGGGCATCCGGGCGAGCTCGGCCGCGCCGATCAGGTTACGCGTCGCGGCGCTCAGCGGTACGTGCAGCGAGACGACGTCGGCGCGCTCGAGCAGCGTCTGCAGCGGCACGCCGTTCGCCAGCGCCGGGTCGCAGGCGAGCAGGTGGGCGCCGAACCCGGCGACGCGCCGGCCGACCGCGCGGCCGATGTCGCCGTAGCCGACCAGCCCGACGGTCGTCCCGTGCAGGTCCCACGGCGTGAGCGCGCCCCCGCGGCGCCACTCGCCGCGGCGCACCGACGCGTCGTGCTCGACGACGCGCCGCAGCGCGGCGAGGATCATGGCCAGCGCGTGATCGGCGGCGGTCTCGCGGTTCGCGCCGGGCGTCGTCGTCACGACCACGCCGGCCGCCGTGGCGGCGTCGAGGTCGATCGAGTCCGTTCCCACGCCGACGCGCGCGACCACGCGAAGGCCGGGGGCGGCCTGGAACACGGTGCTGTCGAACGGGTCGGTGCTCACGATCGCCGCCACCGATCCGGCGACCAGGCGGGCGACCTCCGCGGCGGCGCGGTCACCGTTCTTGGGCGCGAGCACGAGCCGCAGACCCGCGGCCCGCAGCCGCGCGCCCGTGCTCGCGCCGTCCGGCTCGAATCCCATCCAGGTGACGAGCACCGAGCGCTCATCGCGCGACACTGCCGGTCTCCTGCGCTGCGCTGAACTCGCGCAGGTAGCGCTCGACGGTGACCAGGTGATCGCGCATCGCGGCGCGTGCCGCCTCCGGG
>DASSUW010000465.1:0-3616 GCA_035706585.1 Solirubrobacteraceae bacterium
CGAGGCGCTGCGCAGCGCCGGGGTGACCGTGACGCTCGCGCCTGTCGCCGACGTGCCGAGCGTCGCCGGCGCCGCGCGGGCCGGGCGCGCGTTCTCCAGCGACCCCGAGCAGGCCGCCGCGGCCGTGACCGAGGCGATCCGCGGCTGGCACGAGGGCGGCGTCGCCACCACCGTCAAGCACTTCCCCGGCCTCGGCGGCGCGACCGTCAACACGGACGACGGGCCGTCGAAGATCTCGCGGACGCGCGCCGAGCTGGAGCGCGACCTCGTGCCGTTCCGGGCCGCGATCGCCGCCGGCACCGAGTTCGTGATGGCCGGGCACGCCACCTACCCCGCGCTCGACGGCCTGCACATCGCCTCGCAGTCGCCGGCGATCATCGACGGCCTGCTGCGCCGCGAGCTCGGGTTCGACGGCGTCGTGATGACCGACTCGCTCGAGGCTGCCGCCGTCCAGGAGGTCGCCGACGTCGAGGCGGCAGCGGTCGCGTCGGTACAGGCGGGCGTGGACGTGATCCTCACCACCGGGCGGGGCTCGTACATCCGCGTCTACCGCGCGCTGCTCGCGCGCGCCAGGGCCGACCGCGAGTTCCGCGCGCGCGTGCGCGAGTCCGCCGCGCGGGTGCTCGCCGCGCAATCATCCAAGGATGGCTGACACCGCAACGAGCTTCGGGATCGGCGACACCGTTCCGCCGTTCTCGCTGACCGACACCGAGGGCACCCGGCACGACGTCCCCGCCGACCGCGCGCCGGCCGCCACCGTGCTGATCCAGACCTGCAACCACTGCCCGTACGTGATCGCCTGGAACCCGCGCCTGCGCGCCGTCGCGGAGGAGTACGGGCCGCGCGGTGTGCGCTTCCTGGCGATCAACTCCAACAACCCCGACAGCCATCCGGCCGACTCGCCGCAGCGGATGGCGCAGTTCGTGCGCGAGCAGGACTGGCCGATCCCGTACGCGTTCGACGAGTCGCAGGACGTCGCCCGCGCGCTCGGTTCCGAGCGCACGCCCGAGCTGTTCGTGCTCGACGCCGAGCAGCGGCTCGCCTACCACGGCGCGCCCGACGCCGACCACGGCGACCCGCGCCAGAACGCCGCCTGGCTGCGCGCCGCGCTGGACGCCGTGCTGGCCGGCTCGGAGCCCGAGCAGGCGCAGACGCCGGCACGCGGTTGCTCGGTGAAGTGGAGACCGTAAGATCCGGTCGTGGCACGCCGGGTCAATGAGCACAGCATTGCCCTGGCGCGCGAGTGGCGGCGGCTCGGGCGCGCGGCGACGGTCGTCGCCGTCCTGACGTCGCCGGCGCTGCTGATCGCGCTCTACGACCGCTTCGAGTGGCCTCTGTTCTGGGCGATCGTCGGCACGGTGTTCGGCGTCGCGGCGTTCCGTGGGCTGGTCGACGTCCTGGCCCACAAGCTGATCCCGGCGCCATCGCTGTACGGGGCCGAGAAGGAGCTGCGCGAGCAGGACGTGATCTCGCGGCGGCGGCTGTGGTACTGGCGCCGCAAGTACCGCATCGCCCGGTGGGTGCTCGCGATCGTCGCGGCGATCGTGCTGCTGTCGGTCGCGATCGGCTCGATCACCGGCGGCGACACGTCGATCTGGGGCGGCTTCGACGCGATCGGCGACTTCCTGATCGCGTTCCTGCCCGCGATGACGCCGTACCTGCTGATCGTCCCGACGCTGTTCCTCGTCAACTTCCTGATCCTGTTCGGGCCGATGCTGATCCTCGGCATCCAGCAGATCAAGGCGTACGAGCCGGGCGACGCCGACTGGGGCGTCCGTCTCGACGACGTGCGCGGGCAGGCCGAGGCCAAGCAGGAGGTCACGCGCGTGGTCTCGCTGTGGCAGTCCGGCGAGGAGTTCGTCAAGGCCGGCGGCAAGCGCGAGCGCGGCGTGCTGTTCCTCGGCGCGCCCGGCACCGGCAAGACGATGCTCTCGAAGGCGATCGCGACGTCGTTCAACTGCCCGTTCGTGACGATCCCCGGCTCGGGCTTCGCGCAGAGCTTCATCGGCATGGACGCGGTGCTCGTGCGCTGGCTCGCCTTCAAGGCGCGCCGTCTCGCCCAGAAGTGGGGCGGCCAGTGCATCGTCTTCATCGACGAGATCGACGCCGTCGGCCGGCGCCGCGCCGCGCTCGGGCAGGGCGCCGTGTTCGCGCCGTCGCTGCACGACGAGCTCTTCTACGGCCCGATGGGGGCACTCACGCTCGAGGGCGATCTCGTGCTGGAGACCGCCGCGTGGCGCGAGCGGCTGTTCGCGCAGCGGGCCGAGGCGCCGCGCCAGATCTACCCGGCGTTCTACGAGCGGATCCGCAACATCATCCCGATGATGGGCGGCGGCCAGGGCGGCGGCCTCGCGCTCAACCAGCTGCTCGTGGTGATGGACGGCATCGACGAGCCGCCGCCGCTGCGCAAGTGGCTCACGCGCAAGTGGAACACGTTCCTGGACGCGCTGTACTTCGTGCCGCAGCGGATCGGCCGGCTGCGGCTGCGGCGCACGCCCCCGCGGCCGCGCCCCGAGCAGATCTACTTCATCGGCGCCTGCAACGTCGACCTCCAGGTCCTGGACCCGGCGCTCACCCGCCCGGGCCGGATGGGCCGCCACATCCACTTCCGCACGCCGACGTGGGAGGACCGGCGCGACATCTTCGAGCTGTATCTGGGCAAGGTCGCGCACGACGAGGAGCTCGACGCGCCGGGCAAGCGCGACGAGCTCGCGCGCATCACCAACGGCTACTCGCCGGCGATGATCGACCAGGTCTGCTCGCTGGCGCTCACGTACGCGCACGCGCAGGACCGCGAGCGCTTCGGCCGGCTCGACCTGCTGGAGGCGATGACGACGGTGGAGAGCGGCGTCGCGATCGGGCAGCCGTACCCTCAGCACGAGGAGCGGGCGACCGCGATCCACGAGGCCGGCCATGCGGTGTGCGGGCACGTGTTCATGGAGAACCGGCTCTCCACCCGGCTGTCGATCCGCAAGCGCGGGTCCTCGGGCGGGCATCACCAGGCGATGGAGATCGAGGACCGCTTCGGGCACTGGCGCTCAGAGGAGGTCGGCGACCTGATCTGGGGCCTCGGCGCGATGGCGGCCGAGTACGTGTTCTACGGCCAGAACCGCACCGGCGTGACCGGCGACGTGCGGAGCGTGACCTCGCGCGCGGCGCTGATGGTCGGCTACCGCGCGATGGGCCCCGCCGCGGTCTCGCTCGCCGACCGCATCGACGACCCGGACGAGCGGCGCGAGGCCGAGGAGCGCGTCGGCGAGCGGTTCGAGGCGATCGGCTACCAGATCATGAACCGCTCCCCCGGCGGCCTGGAGAGCGACGCGTTCACGGCGACGCTCACCGACCGCGCCAAGCGCCCGCTGATCGCGGCGCTGCTCGGCCAGGCGTTCGTCGTCGCGTATCAGACGATCGCGCAGAACCGCGAGGCGACCGAGCGCGTGGCCGAGGAGCTGATCGCCGCCGGCGAGCTGTACGGCGACGACGTGACCGGGCTGCTCGACCTCGTCGCCCTGCGCAAGCCCGACATCGACGTGCTCGACGAGGCGACATGGCCGGTGATCTGATCCCGCCGCCGTCGCCCGCGGGCCGCCCGGCGCCGGACCCGGCGGCGGCCCGG
>DASSUW010000466.1:0-6043 GCA_035706585.1 Solirubrobacteraceae bacterium
CCAGGTCCTCCGCCGTGTCGCGCGCGCGCCGGAGGTAGTCCTCGGCAGCCGGAGACGACCAGCCGTCGATCGCCACGTGCGCCTGGCCCAGCTCCGACAGGATCTCGGTCTCCACGCGGCGCCGCAATGGTCCGTCGGGCAGGTCCGCCGCCGCCGCGAGCGCCTGCTGCAAATGGGCGATCGCCTCCGGATAGGCGCGGCGCGACGCGCACTGGGCCGCGGCGAGGCGCAGGAAGCGCACGGCCGGCGCCGGCCGGCGACCCGCGACATAGTGCAGCGCGATGGCCTGTGCCCGCGCCGTCGACGAGCCGAACGCGGCCTCCAGGCGCTCCCCGATCCGCCGGTGCAGCTCCGCCAGCCGGGCCGGCGGGATCAGCTCGAGCAGCACGTCCCGGCACAGCGCGTGGGTGAACGCGAACACCGCCGTGTGCGTGCCGTCCGGCCAGTCGACCGTGCCGCGCGACTCGACCACCGACGGGGCCGCGATGTCCTCGACCGGGCGATCGAGCGCCGCGGACACCGCGGCCACCGTGAACTGCAGCCCCTCGACCGCACCCGCCTCGAGCGCCGCGAGCACCTCGGGATCGTGCTCGGCGAACCGCCCGCGCAGCGCCGCCCGCATCGTGTCGGGCACGCCGTCCAGGCTGCCCGTCGCGCGCAGGTGGTCGGCCAGGTGCCGCATGAACAGCGGATTGCCACCCCCGCGGCGGACCAGCTCGGCGGCGTCGGCGGGGTCGACGCCGAACGCGGCGGTCGCGGCCGCCGCGCCGAGCGGCGCAAGCGTCATCGCAACTGCCGTCGACCGCAGGCACAGCTCGTCGACGAGTGGATCGGGGCCGGTGCTCGTCACGACCACGAGCAGCCGCCCCGGGTGCCGCCGCCGCATCAGCGCACCGAGCAGCTCGCGCGTCGACGGGTCGGCCCACTGCAGGTCCTCGATCACGAGCAGCACGGCGCGCTGGGCGGCGAGCGCCTCGACCGTCTCGACCATCTCGCGCAGCATCCGCTCGCGCGTCGCCCCGCGCGCCTGCTCGTCCGCCACCTCCGTCGCCAGCGACGGGAATTGCGGCAGCCAGCTCGGCGCCCGCTCCGCCAGCGTGGCGGCGACCTGCGCGTCCTGCACCAGCCGGCCGAGCCCGTCGAGCAGCGGCAGGTAGGGCTCGGTCGGCCCGTCCTGCTCGACGCAGTGACCGCAGATCGCGAGCGCGTCGCCGGCGGCGGCGAGCAGCGCCTCCACCAGCGCGGTCTTGCCCATGCCCGGCTCGCCGGCTACGAGAACGAGCCGGCGGCTGCCCGCGGTCGCCGCTTCCAGCGCGGCCTGCAGCGTGGCGAGCTCGGCCTCGCGACCGGGTGGGGCCTGCGCGACCGGCGGCGCGGAGGCGGGCGCAGCGGCGGGCAGCGGCGCGTCGAGCGCCGGGTCGTGGGTCAGGATCGCCTGCTCGAGGGCGCGCAGGCGGGGTGACGGGTCGAGGCCGAGCTCGTCGTCGAGCAGGCCGCGGAACGCGTGGTAGGCGGCCAGCGCGTCGCCCTGGCGGCCCGCGCGGTACAGCGCGAGCATGAGCTGCTCGCGCGGGCGCTCGCGGAGCGGGTGCTGGGCGGTCAGCGTCTCGAGCTCGCCGATCACGTCGCGCGGGCGCCCGAGCGCCAGGGTGGCCTCGATCCGGTCCTCGACCGTCGCGAGCCGGAGCTCCTCGAGCCGGTCCGCCTCGGCCGGCGCGAACGGCTCGGCGCCGAACTCGCCGAGCGCCGGTCCGCGCCACAGGGCCAACGCCTCGTTCAGGTGCGCGGCGGCGGCGATCGGATCGTGCTGCGAGAGCGCCGTGCGGCCGGTCGCGACGAGCCGCTCGAACGCGTGCAGGTCGAGCTCGTCGTGCTCGCCGAGCTGGAAGCGATATCCCGACGCCTGCGTCTCGAGCCGGTCGGTGCCGAGGACCTTGCGCAGCCCGGACACGTAGATCTGCACCATCTTGACGGCCGTCCCGGGCAGGTCGTCGCCCCACAGGTCGTCGAGCAGCCGGTCGACGGACACGGTCCGGCCGGCGTCCAGCAGCAGGCGAGCCAGCAGCGCCCGCTGTTTGCGTGGCCCGAGTGCGAGCGATTCCCGCTCATCGCCCACCTCGAGCGGGCCGAGCACACGGAAGTCCACCCGCGTGACCCTACCGGTGGCCCGGCGCGGCCGTTTGCCGCTCGTTTACCGACGGACAACCGGCGGCCGGTGAGCTGATCGCATGACCACCACCACCGCCCCGATGCGCAACGGCATCGACACCGCCCAGGTGTACGGAACCCTCGATGCCGTCAAGGCCGATTCTGCCCTCGCGCGCTTCGAGTTCCGCGCCACCAACCGCTGGATCAACGGTCCCCACAGCCGCTCGACGATCCAGGGCTTCTGGGGCGCCGGGCAGGAGGACAGCTCGCGCGAGCAGCCGTTCGTGCTCGACGCCAGCGAGCCGCCCGTCCTGTTCGGCGACAACGAGGCGCCCAACCCGGCCGAGTTCGTCCTCCACGCGCTCGCCGGCTGCCTGACGCTGACGATCGTCAACGTCGCGGCCGCGCGCAAGGTGACGCTCACCGAGGTCAGCTCGACGCTCGTCGGCGTGCTCGACGCGCGCGGTGCGACCGGCATCGACGACACGTACCGCAACGGCTTCGAGCATGTCCGCGTCGAGTTCTCGGTCAAGGGCGACGCGCCGCGCGAGAAGCTCGAGGAGATCGTCGAGCGCGCCAAGGCCCGCTCCGTCGTCTACGACATCGTCTCGAACCCGGTTCCCGTCGACGTGACGGCGCAGGTCGGCTGACGATGGCGATGGAGCTCACCGCCGCGACCGCCGCGGGCCGCGACCTGGTCGCGACCGCCGAGTGGCTGGCCGAGGATCTCGGCGGCCGCGCCGCCGTCCACGACCGCGACGGCAGCTATCCGTTCGAGAGCATCGCCGCGCTGCGGCGCGCCGGCTATTTCGCCGCGCCCGTGCCCGAGGCGCTCGGCGGGCTCGGCGTGAGCTCCGTCCATGACGTGATCGTCGCCTCGGGCCGGCTGGCCCGAGGCGACGCGTCCGTGGCGATCGGCGTGAACATGCACCTCGTCGTCGTGCTCAACCTCGCGCGCCGCTGGCAGATGGCGCGGGCGGCCGGCAACGCGCGCCGCGAGCAGGCGTTCGCCGGCTCGCTGCGGACGATCGCGCAGGACAGCGTCGTGATCGCGACCGCCCAGAGCGAGCGCGGACAGGACCTCACGCGGCCGGCGACGACGGCGGTGCGCACGGACCACGGGTGGCGTGTCGACGGCCACAAGGTGTTCTGCACGATGGCGCCGGCCGCGACCGTGCTGCTCACATCCGTGCGATTCGACGCCGGCGACGGCGAGCGCTTCGGCTACGCCGAGATCCCGCCGAGCGCGGCCGGCGTATCGATCAACGACGACTGGGACGCGCTCGGCATGCGCGCATCGGGCAGCCACTCCGTCACGTTCGCGGGCGTCGAGCTGCCGCCCACGGCGCTCCGCGGCGGCTTCCCGACGGGCGCGAGCGCCCCGTTCCTCGAGCGCAACCTGCCCTTGGGCCTGTTCCACGCGTCGGCGTCGCTTGGAATCGCCGAGGCCGCGTTCGCGCGCGCGGCGCGCCCGGAGCGGATCGGCGACGACGCGCGGGCGCGCATGCTCGTCGCCGAGTCGGTGATCGACCTCGCGACGGCGCGCGCGGCGATCGCGCGCGCGGCCGGCCTCATCGACGAGCACTACGCCGCCAACCCGGCGACGAGCGGCAGCGACGAGGAGCTGGTCTCGCTGTTCGCCGAGGGGCAGGCGGCGAAGACGTTCGTCGACGAGGCGGCCAAGCGGGTGGTCGACCGCGCGCTGGCGCTGTCCGGCGGCGCCGGCTACCTGAACGGATCGCCGCTGGCGCGCGCGTATCGCGACGTCCGCGCGGGCGCGTTCATGCACCCCCTCGGCGCCAACCGCGCGTACGCGTTCCTGGGCGACGTCGCGCTGGGCCGCGAGCCCGCCGTGCACTGATGATGCGGACGGACACGGTCATCATCGGTGCCGGTCAGGCCGGGCTCGCGCTGAGCCTCGAGCTGCGTGCGGCGGGCCATGAGCACGTGGTCCTCGAGCGTGGCCGCGTCGGCGAGCGCTGGCGCTCGGAGCGCTGGGACTCGCTCCATCTCCTCACGCCCAACTGGCTGAACCAGCTGCCGGGCACGGCGCCGCTGCCCGACCCGCACGGGTATCTCGATCGCCGCGGCGTCGTGGGCTACCTGGAGGCGTACGCCGCCGGCGCGCCCGTTCGCGAGCGCACGACGGTGTCGCGCGTGCGCCGCGCCGGCCGCGGTTTCCACATCGAGACCGACCGCGGCCACTGGCAGGCGGCGAACGTCGTCATCGCGACCGGCGACTGCGACGTGCCGCGCCTGCCCACCGCCGCGGCGGGCGCACCGGCATCGGTGCACAGCCTCCACGCCGCTCACTATCGCCGCCCGGACCAGCTGCCGCCCGGCGCGGTGCTGGTCGTCGGCGCGGGGCCGTCAGGCCAGCAGCTCGCCGGCGAGCTGCGCGCAGCGGGTCGCGCGGTGACGCTGGCCGTCGGACGTCACACGCGCATGCCGCGCCGCTACCGCGGCCGCGACGTCTTCGATTGGCTGCACGCGACCGGCCGGCTGACGACGCCCGCCGGCGCCGTGCCCGACCTCGAGGCCGCTCGCCGGGCCCCCGGCTTCCCCGTCAGCGGGTCGGGCGAGACGCTCGGCCTGGATCGGCTCGCCGCGCAGGGCGTCGTCGTGACCGGCCGCCTCGAGGGCTTCGCGGGCCGCTACGCGCTGTTCGGGTCGCACCTTCAGCACGAGCTGCGGGAAGCGGACCGGCGCCAGCGGCGCGTGCTCGCGGACATCGACGCCCACATCGCGCAGACGGGCGCGGCTGCGGAGCCCGAGCCGTGGCCGGCGCCGGTGATGCTCGCGCGCGGACCCGAGCGGCTCGACCTCGGCGCCGTCGGCACGGTGCTGTGGGCGACCGGGTACACGCGCGCGTACCCGTGGCTCGAGGTTCCCGTGCTGGACCACTGCGGGCAGCTCGTGCACCGTGAGGGCGTGACCGCCGCGCCGGGGCTGTACGCGCTCGGCCTGCGGTTCCAGCGCACGCGCAGGTCGCACCTGCTCGGCGGGGTCGGCGAGGACGCGGAGTTCATCGCCGGCAGGATCCTCGCCGGCGCACCGACCGAGCGGCTCGCCCGCCCTGCATGAACCGCCCGCTGGCAGCCGAGGCGATCGATCCGCTCGAGCTGCGCCGGGCCGCCTCGCGGTTCGCCACCGGCGTCGCCCTCGTCACCGCACCCGGCGGGGCGGCGCTCGTGATCGACTCGTTCATCTCGGCGTCCCTGGACCCGCCGCTCGTCGCGTTCACGCCGTCCCGCGCATCGTTGACGTGGCGCCGGATGCGGGCGACCGGCCGCTTCGCCGTGAACGTGCTCGGCGCGCGGCACGCGGCCGGCCTGCGGGAGCGCGCGCGGCCCGGCGCCGACCGCCTCGCCGGGCTCGACGTGGAGCTCACGACGGACGCGGTGCCGGTCCTGCGCGATGCGCTCGCCGTGCTGCTGTGCACGTTCGAGCGCGAGCACGCCGCGGGCGACCACACGCTGGTCCTCGGCCGCGTGCACGCGGTGCGCCACGGCCCGAGCGAGCCGCCGCTCGTGTTCTTCGACGGAGCCCTGTGGGGCCGCCCCGGCGGGCCGTCGTCGTCATTGCACTGACGGTCGCTGACCCAGGCTTCCCACGCCGGTGTATTTCGTCAGCGTGGATCGCGAGAGTCCACGTCCGCCGCGACCTCGCCCCTCCGTGGTGTCGCGGCGTCCGCCGTCACCTGCCCCGCCGCCGGCCGTCCCTTCTCTTCGGCGGCGGGGCGGGCGGCTCGCGCCGGCGCTCAGCAGGTGAGCAGCAGGTGGAACGGCGCGTCGATCGCGGCGCCGGCGCTGTCGTAGGTCTTGACGACGACGGTGGACGTACCGGTCCCGGGCGAGGCGGTCGCCGTGCGCGCGGTGGCCGGCGGCTGTTCGAT
>DASSUW010000467.1:0-5500 GCA_035706585.1 Solirubrobacteraceae bacterium
CTCGGCGACGTCGTCCCCGCGCGGGTGCTCGAGGTTGTCGAGCAGCAGGTCCCGGATCCCTGTCGTGTCCATCGCCCGGCCCATCTGCGCCGCGGCGCGGTCGTGCGCGCGTCCCGCGGCGGCCTCCTCCTGGGCGCCCGCGGGCGCCGACTGCAGCTCGCCGAGGACGGCGGCGCCCTCCTCGGTGCCGGCCTCGGCGACGAAGTAGTGGCCGTCGTCCAGGACCTCGGTGACGGCGAGGTCGTAGCCGGAGTCCGCGGTCGGGCCGGTGCCCATGGACACGCAGAAGCAGGTGCCACCCGCCTGGCCGCACTGCACCGCCACGACGAACGGCCGCTCGCCGGGCCGCGCGCGATCGAGGATCGCCATCGCGTGCAGCTCGCACGAGCGCACGCCGACGAACGCGTGCCGCGGGCCGGGCGACGGCTCCTCGAGCTCGGTCAGCGACCCGTCCTCGCCGAGCCGGGCGCGCCACAGCCGAGCCGCCGGCGGGAGCTGATAGCGCTTCCAGCTGTGCGGCCCGACGGCGTAGCCGAACAGCGCGTCGTCGTCCCGGCGCTTGAGCCGGTAGTGGCCGCCGTCCTGCTCGTCGGTCCACCCGACCGGCAGCTCGTCGGTCGTGTGCAGCTCGTCGTAGACGATCGCGCCGTCCGCAACGGTCGGCCCCACGACCGTGTAGCCCCGCCGCCAGAGCGCAGCCAGCAGGTCGTCGAGTCCCGAGCGCTCGAGTGTCACCGCCACGCCGCGGTCACATCCTCCACGGCCCGGCGGGGCATCGCCCGGTCCATGCCGCGTTCGGCCAACTCGGACAGGTACGGCAGCGCCTGTGGCATCGAGAACCGTTCATCGCTCTCCACGAAGCTGTCGGCGATCGGAGATGCGGTCATATCACGCTCGATGGCCACCAGTCGAGGCGTGAGCTCCCGCGCGGCGCGGCGGCGGTCTCGGAATCGACCCCCCAGCAGCTCGACCGCGCGCCGGCATCGTCACCCGTGCTCCGGCTTGCTACGGTCGCGATCATCGGCGGGGTCGTGGACCCCGGAAAGCCTCGCTTCCCCTTCACTCGCATGCCCGCAACCGACGCCCGTGACTGGACCGCGATCCGCAGCTGGGCGGATGCGGTCGCCAACGCCGTGACCCCCGTCGCCGCGTGAGCGCGCTCTCCGCGCAGGACATCGAGCGGATCGACGCCTCCTGGCGCGCCGCCAACTACCTGTCGGTCGGGCAGATCTATCTGCTGGACAACCCGTTGCTGCGCGAGCCGCTCGCGCCCGAGCACGTCAAGCCGCGGCTGCTGGGCCACTGGGGCACGACGCCCGGGCTGAACTTCCTGTACGTGCACATGAACCGGGCGATCCGCGAGCGCGACCTCAGCACGATCTTCATCACCGGTCCCGGGCACGGCGGTCCGGCGCTCGTCGCCAGCACGTGGCTGGAGGGCAGCTACACCGAGGTCTACCCGGAGGTCACGCAGGACGAGGAGGGCATGCGCGAGCTGTTCCGGCGCTTCTCGTTCCCCGGCGGGATCCCGAGCCACGTCGCGCCCGAGACCCCGGGCTCGATCCACGAGGGCGGCGAGCTCGGCTACGCGCTCACGCACGCCTACGGCGCGGCGTTCGACAACCCGGACCTGCTCGTCCTGTGCGTCGTCGGCGACGGCGAGGCCGAGACCGGGCCGCTGGCGGCGAGCTGGCACGGCAACAAGTTCCTCAATCCCGAGACGGACGGCAAGGTCCTGCCGGTCCTGCACCTCAACGGCTACAAGATCGCCAACCCGACGGTCCTCTCGCGGATCCCGAAGCAGGAGCTCACCGCGCTGCTGCAGGGCTACGGGCACCAGCCGATCTACGTCGAGGGCGACGACCCCGGCGTGATGCACCGGCGCATGGCCGAGGCGTTCGACGAGGCGCTGGACGCGATCGCCGGCGGCGGGCGGCCGATGATCGTGCTGCGCACGCCGAAGGGCTGGACGGGACCCAAGGAGGTCGACGGCCAGCCGACCGAGGGCACGTGGCGCTCGCACCAGGTACCGCTCGCCGGCACGCGCGACAACCCGGACCACCGCGCGCAGCTCGAGGCGTGGATGCGCTCGTACCGGCCCGAGGAGCTGTTCGACGACCGCGGCGCGCCGCGCGCCGACGTGCTCGCGCCGGTGCCGGCCGGCGCGCGGCGGATGGGCGCCAACCCGCATGCGAACGGCGGCCAGCTGCTGCAGGACCTGCGGCTGCCCGACTTTCGCGACTACGCGGTCGAGGTCGAGCAGCCCGCGACGACGTCGAGCGAGGCCACCCGTGTCCTCGGCAGGTTCCTGCGCGACGTCGTCGAGCGCAATCCGGAGACGTTCCGCATCTTCGGACCCGACGAGACGGCGTCGAACCGGCTCGCCGACGTCTTCGCGGTCACCGACCGCGCGTGGAACGCCGAGATCTGGGACGGCGACGACCATCTCGCGCCGGACGGCCAGGTCGTCGAGGTGCTCAGCGAGCACCTGTGCCAGGGCTTTCTCGAGGGCTACCTGCTGACCGGCCGCCACGGGCTGTTCAACTGCTACGAGGCGTTCATCCACATCATCGACTCGATGTTCAACCAGCACGCCAAGTGGTTGAAGGTCACGCGCGGGATCCCGTGGCGGCGCCCGATCGCGTCGCTGAACTACCTGCTGACGTCGCACGTCTGGCGACAGGACCACAACGGCTTCTCGCACCAGGATCCGGGGTTCATCGACCACGTCGTCAACAAGAAGGCCGAGATCGTCCGCGTCTACCTGCCGCCGGATGCGAACTGCCTGCTGTCGGTGGCCGACCACTGCCTGCGCAGCCGCCACTACGTCAACGTGATCGTGGCGGGCAAGCAGCCGGCGCTCGACTACCTGTCGATGGACGACGCGATCGCGCACTGCACCCGCGGCATCGGCATCTGGCCGTGGGCCAGCAGCGACGCGGGCGGCGAGCCGGACGTCGTGCTCGCCTGCGCCGGCGACGTGCCGACGCTCGAGACGCTGTCGGCCGCCGCGCTGCTGCGGCGGTTCGTGCCCGAGCTGAAGGTCCGGATCGTCAACGTCGTCGACCTCATGCGCCTGCAGCCGGACACCGAGCACCCGCACGGCATGACCGACGCGGCGTTCGACGCGCTGTTCACGCCGGACAAGCCGGTGATCTTCGCCTACCACGGCTACCCGTGGCTGATCCACCGTCTCACGTATCGCCGCAACAACCACCACAACCTCCATGTGCGCGGCTACAAGGAGGAGGGCACGACCACGACGCCGTTCGACATGGTCATGCTCAACGACATGGATCGCTTCCACCTGGTCATGGACGTGATCGACCGCGTGCCGGGCCTCGGTACGCGCGCGTCGACGCTGCGCCAGCAGATGGCCGACGAGCGCCTCCGGCACCGGGCGTACACGCGCGAGCACGGCGACGACACGCCGGACGTGCGCGACTGGACCTGGCCGGGCTAGCGGCCGTGCGGCTGCTCGTGGTCAACGCGGGCTCGAGCAGCCTCAAGCTGCGCGTGCTCGACGCGGCGGACGCGACCGTGTTCGAGCGCTCGCTCGAGTGGCCGAAGGGAGCCGAGTTCCCGGCCGGCGCGCTCGACGGCGTGCCGCCGGTGGACGCGGCCGCGCACCGGGTCGTGCACGGCGGCGAGGAGTTCCGGTCGGCCGTGTGGATCGACGACGGTGTGCGCGCGCGGCTCGCCGCGCTCACCGAACTCGCGCCGCTGCACCAGCCGCGGGCGCTGGCGGCGATCGACGCGCTCTCGGACATCCGCGCGGCCGCGTGCTTCGACACCGCGTTCCACGCCACGTTGAGCCCCGGGGCGGCGACGTACGCACTGCCGGCCGAGTGGCCGCGGCGGCGGTTCGGCTTCCACGGGCTCTCGCATGCGTATGCCGCCCGCCGGGCGGCAGAGCTGGCGGGCGCGGACGCCCGCGACCTGCGGATCGCGTCCTGCCACCTCGGCGCCGGCGCGTCGCTCGCCGCCGTCGCGGGCGGCCGGTCGGTCGACACGACGATGGGCTTCACGCCGCTCGACGGGCTCGTGATGGCCTCGCGCGCCGGCAGCGTCGACCCCGGCCTGCTCCTGTGGCTGGCCGAGCACCGCGGCGTGCCGGTGGCCGAGCTGTCGGACGCGCTCGAGCACCGCTCCGGGCTGACGGGGCTGGCCGGGACCGGCGACATGCGCGAGCTGCTGGGCCGCGACGACGGGCAGGCGCGGCTCGCGCTCGACGTGTACGTGCACCGGCTGCGCGCGGGGATCGCGGCGATGGCCGCGGCGATGGGCGGGCTCGACGTCCTGGCGTTCACCGGCGGCGTCGGCGAGCACGCTCCCGCGGTCCGCGCGGCGGCGGCCGCCGGGCTCGCGTTCCTCGGCGTGGCGCTCGACGAGCATCGCAACGCGGCGGCGACGTCCGACGCCGCCATCGGGGCCGACGGGGCGGCCGTCCGCGCGGTCGTCGTCACCGCCCGGGAAGACCTCGAGATGGCCAGTCAGGTAAGAACCCTGCAATGACCGACGTGATCGTGTTCCACCACGTCCAGGGACTGACCGACGACGTGCACGCGTTCGCGGACGAGCTGCGAGCCGCCGGCCACGTCGTTCACGTTCCCGACCTGCTCGAGGGCAGGACGTTCCCGACGATCGCCGACGGCATCGCCAACGTCCAGCAGATCGGGTTCGACACGATCATCGAGCGCGGCCGTGCCGCCGTCGAGGGGCTGCCGGACGCGCTCGTCTACATCGGGATCTCCCTCGGCGTCATGCCCGCGCAGCTGCTGGCGCAGACGCGTCGCGGAGCGCGGGCGGCCGTGTTCCTGCACTCGGCGATCCCGCCGTCGGAGTTCGGTGGCCCGTGGCCGGCGCACGTGCCGGCCCAGATCCACCTGAGCGAGCGCGACCCGGAGGTGCTGCCGCCGAACGGCGACCTGGAGGCGGCGCGGGCGTTCGCGGAGTCCGAGACGCGCGTCGAACTGTTCCTCTACCCCGGCGAGGCTCACTTGTTCAAGGACTATGACGACGCAGCCGCGACGCTCCTCAAGCGGCGCGTGCACGACTTCCTCGAGGACCGATGAACGACGACGTCACCGTGGTCATCGCCGACGATCACGCGGTCGTCCGCAAGGGGCTGCGTCTGCTCGTCGAGGCCGAGCCCGGGCTGCGCGTGGTCGCCGAGGCCGGCACCGTGCCGGACGCGCTGCGGATGGCCAAGGCACACCGCCCGAACGTGCTCGTGCTCGATCTCAACATGCCCGGCGGCTCGAGCCTGGAGGCGATCCCGACGCTGCGCGAGGAGGCGCCGATGACCGCGGTCGTCGTGCTCACGATGCAGAACGACCCGTCGTTCGCGCGCCAGGCCCTGCAGTCCGGCGCGCTCGGGTTCGTGCTCAAGGAGGCCGCCGACGACGAGCTGCTCGGCGCGATCCGGCTGGCCGCCGACGGCGAGACCTACCTCAACCCGCGCCTCGGCGCCCGCCTCGCCGCCCAGCCCGCCGAGCCG
>DASSUW010000468.1:0-9601 GCA_035706585.1 Solirubrobacteraceae bacterium
CGGCCCCGGTCGTCGCGCCGGCCCCGGTCGTCGCGCCGGCTCCGGTCGTCGCGCCGGCTCCGGTCTCAGGGCGGTTACGCGCGGCTCTCCCGGTATCACCCACAACTGCCATCGCGGCCGCCATTTTACCGTTCTCTCACAACTATTGCAACGACATGCGATGCATCAACAATATTTGCATCTGCATGTACCATCCCCGGATGGCTTCCTCCCCAACCGACGCCGCCGCTCCGCGCTGGGAGGCCCGCACCTGGGCCTTGCTGGTGGTGCTGTGCGGCGTGCTCTTCCTCGACGGGCTCGACGTCTCGATGGTGGGCGTCGCGCTGCCGTCGATCCGGTCGGACCTCGGGCTCTCGACGTCGCAGCTGCAATGGGTCGTGTCCGGCTACGTGCTCGGCTATGGCGGCCTGCTGCTGCTCGGCGGTCGCGCGGCCGACATGCTCGGGCGCCGGCGCGTGCTGATCGCGGGCCTGAGCGTGTTCGTCGTCGCGTCCGCCGTCGGCGGACTCGTCAGCGACGGCACGCTGCTCGTCATCACCCGGATCGTCAAGGGCATGAGCGCGGCGTTCACCGCGCCGGCCGGCCTGTCGATCATCACGACCACGTTCAGCGAGGGCCCGAACCGCAACCGCGCGCTCGCGATCTACACCGCCACCGGCGCGAGCGGCTTCTCGCTCGGACTCGTGCTCGGCGGGCTGCTGACCGAGCTCGGCTGGCGCTGGACGTTCCTGCTCCCCGTCCCGTTCGCGCTCGCCATCCTCGCCGTGGCGCCGCGCGTGATCCCGCGCGACGTGTCGCTGGCGACCGGCCGCCGCCGCTACGACGTCGCCGGTGCCGTGACGATCACCGCCGCGATGCTGCTGCTCGTGCGCACGGTCGTCGAGGCGCCCGGCGAGGGCTGGGGCGCACCGGTGACGGTCGCGTCGTTCGCCGTCGTGCTGGCGCTGCTCGGCCTGTTCGTCACGATCGAGCGCCGCAGCGCCGCGCCGCTGGTGCGGCTCGGGATCTTGCGCTCGGCCCCGCTCGTGCGCGCGAACCTCGGCGGCGCGATGCTGTTCGGCGGCTACTTCGGCTTCCAGTTCGTCGCCACGCTGTACCTGCAGGCGATGAACGGCTGGTCGGCGATCGAGACCGCGCTGGCGTTCCTGCCGGCCGGCCTGCTGGTCGCGTTCGGCGCGCCGCGGCTGGGGCCGATCGTCGACCGGTTCGGCACGGCCCGGATCATCGCGGCCGGCTCGCTGTCCCTGCTCGCCGGCTACCTGCTGTTCCTGCGCGTGGACGCCACGGCGGCCTACGTCGGGCTGATGCTGCCGACCGTGCTGCTGCTCGGCGCCGGCTTCGCACTCTCGTTCCCGTCGTTCAACATCCAGGCGGTGGCGGGCGTCGCCGACCACGAGCAGGGGCTCGCCTCCGGCCTGCTGAACACGTCGTTCCAGATCGGCGGGGCGATCGGCCTCGCGGTCGTCACCGCGGTGGTGAGCAGCTCGGGAGGCGGCGGGCTGCCGACGGTCGACGGCGTCCAGACCGCGGTCGCGGTCAGCGCCGGCATCGCCGTGCTGGGCGTGCTCGTGGCCGGCTCCGGGCTCCTCGCGCCCGCGCGCGAGCCCGAGGTCGTGGCGGTCGAGACCTAGCCCCAGGCCGCCGCCAGGACCCGGCGCCAGTTGCCCCAGGCGATCCGGTCCACCTCGTCGCCCTCGAAGCCCGCGGCTTCGAGGGCGGCGAGGACGCCCTGGTAGGAGCTCGCGTCAGGCACCTCGCGCGGCATCGTCGCGCCGTCGAAGTCCGAGCCGAGCGCGACGTGGTCGACGCCGCAGCGGTCGGCGACGTAGCGGGCGTGCTCGGCGATCCGCGACAGCGGCGTGTCGGCATCGTCGCCGCCGTCCTCGCGCAGCGAGCCGACGTCGAAGTTGATGCCGACGAGCCCGCCGCTGGCGGCGATCGCGTCGAGCTGGTCGTCGGTGAGGTTGCGCGTGTAGCGGCACAGCGCGTGCACGCCCGAGTGGGAGGCGATCAGCGGCCCGTCGAGCGCCCGGGCGACGTCCCAGAACCCGTTCGCGTTGATGTGGCTGAGGTCCACCGCGATGCCGAGCTCGGCGCAGCGCTTGACGAGCCGCGTGCCCGCCTCGGTGAGCCCGGGGCCGGTGTCCGGCGTGTCCGGGAAGCGGAACGGAACGCCGTGGGCGAACGCGTTGGCGCGGCTCCACACCGGGCCGAGCGACCGCAGGCCGGCCGCGTACCAGACGTCGAGCGCGTCGAGGTCCGTGTCGATCGCCTCGGCGCCCTCCATGTGGAAGACGATGCCGAGCGCCTCGCCGGCCAGGCAGCGATCGAGGTCGGCGACGTCGCGCACGAGCGCGACGGCTCCGTCGCAGCATTCGAGCAGCCGGAACAGCCGCGCGCCGAGCCGGGCGATGCTGCGTGCGCCGTCCTCCCACGGCAGCTCGGGCGCGTACGGGATGTCGTAGCTGCCGGGCGTGCGCGTGAAGTCGCCCATCGGCGACGGCGGCCAGGCGGCGAACAGGCCGGCCGCGACCCCGCCCGCCCGTGCGCGCGGGACGGTGATCGCCGCCGCGTCCTCGCTGAGCAGCGCATCATCGGGCGCGCCCTCCTCCTCGAGGTGGCTGAGCACGTCGTTGTGGCCGTCGATCACCGGTCGCATCCCGCGCGATCGTACGATGCGGGGCGTGGACCGCATCTCCCGCGCCGCTGCCGCGGCCGTCGCGGCCGGCCTCGACGGGCTGCTCATCACGCCCGGGCCGGACCTGCGCTACCTGACCGGGTACTCGCCGCTGTCGGCGGCCGAGCGGCTGATGGTCCTCGTCGTGCGACCCGGCGAGGAGCCGGTCCTCGTCCTGCCGGCGTTCGAGCGCGGCGATGCGCCCGACGGCCTGCGCTACCTCGAGTGGTCCGACGGCGAGGACCCGTACGCGCGGGCGGCGACGCTGCTGTCGGCGGGGCGCTACGCGATCTCCGACGCCGCCTGGGCGCTGCACGCGTTCGGGCTGGCGCGCGCCGCCGCAGGCGCCACGCTCGCGTCGATGAGCGACGCGCTGCCGCTGCTGCGCGCGATCAAGGACGCGGACGAGCTCGGACGCATGGCGCGCGCCGGCGCGGCGGTCGACGCGACGTTCGACGCCCTGCTCGGCCTGCCGTTCGCCGGCCGCCGCGAGCTCGACGTCGCCGCCGACCTCGCGGCGCTCCTGCGCGAGCACGGCCACGAGAGCGTCGACTTCACGATCGTCGGCTCCGGCCCCAACGGCGCCAACCCGCACCACGGCGCGAGCGCGCGCGTGATCGCACCCGGCGACATGGTGGTACTCGACTTCGGCGGCTTCGTCGACGGCTACGGGTCGGACACGACGCGCACAGTCGTCGTCGGCGAGCCGACCGCGGAGCAGCGGCGGGCGCACGACGTCGTGCGCGAGGCGCAGCAGATCGGCGTCGACGCCGTGCGCCCCGGCGTCGCCTGCCAGGACGTCGACCGCGCGGTGCGCGAGCACATCGCCGCCGCCGGGTTCGGCGAGTACTTCACGCACCGCACGGGCCACGGCATCGGCGTCGAGACCCACGAGCCGCCGTACATCGTCGAGGGCTCGACGCAGCCGCTCGCGCCCGGCATGTGCTTCTCGATCGAGCCGGGCGTCTACTTCCCGGGGCGGTTCGGTGTCCGGATCGAGGACATCGTCGCCGTGACCGAGTCGGGCGTGCGGCGACTGAACGAGAGCACGCGCGAACCGCGGGCCGTCGGTTAGATTCGCTCTGGGCGATCGAAAGGAGGAGTCATGGAGCATGGCGACTTCGCACGGGGCGAGGAGACCAAGCCGCACGACGAGCACGAGGGATCGTTCGCCGAGGGCGAGGAGACCAAACCGCACGACGAGCACAAGGGATCGTTCGCCGAGGGCGAGGAGACCGAGCCGCGCGACGAGCGGGAGGGCAGCTTCGCCGACACGGACGAGGAGAGCTAGCCCGTCGGGAGGGCGACCTCGACCGCGAGGCCGCCCTCGTCCCGGCGCCTGAGCCGACGCTGCCGGCGGGCGAGATGCACCCATCGTTCGCCTACATACAGGAAAGTGCGCGCAGGCCTTGACAAGCCCGCGCCACCTCTGAATACTGCCGCGAAACGGTTCCAAAACCGTTTTCGGAGATGAGCGAGGAGAGAGTCACCATCCGCCAGTTGGCGCGGCTCAGTGGTGTCTCCATCGGGACGGTGTCGCGTGCCCTGAACGGGTACACCGACGTGTCCCCGGAGACGCGGGAGCGCGTCATGCGGCTCGCCCGCGAGCTGGACTACACGCCTGCCGCCGCGGCCCGCAGCCTCAAGACGCAGCGCAGCCACGTCATCGGCGTGTTCCTCGAGACCGGCGAAGGTCACCCCGACCTGCAGCACCCGTTCTTCCACGAGGTGCTGGTCGGGCTCAAGAACACGATCGGCGCCGGCGGGTTCGACCTGTTGCTGTTCGCCTCCGAGCACCCCGGCAACGGCTACGGCAGCCACGCCTACCTCAAGCGCTGCCGGCACCACAGCGTCGAGGGCGCGGTCCTGATGGGCGCCGACGCGGAGGACCCGGAGGTGCGGCGCCTCGTCCGCTCCGAGCTGCCCACGGTCGGCGTCGACCTCGAGGTCGAGGGCCCCGCGACCACCTACGTGATCAGCGACAACACGGACGGCGCAACCAAGGCAGTCCGCTATCTGCACAGCATCGGGCACCGCCGCATCGCCACGATCACCGGCCTGCTCGAGAAGCGCCCGGGGCAGGACCGCCTGCGCGGCTACCGCCAGGCGCTGCAGGCGACCGGGCTCGCCTACCGCGACGAGTACGTCGCCTACGGAGACTTCTACGTGGAGAGCGGCCGCCGCGCGATGGCCGACCTCCTTTCGCTCGACGAGCCGCCGACAGCGGTGTTCGTCGCGTCGGACATGATGGCCCTCGGCGCGATTCGCGCGGCCGGCGACGCCGGCCTGAACGTGCCGGCCGACGTCTCGGTCATCGGGTTCGACGACATGCAGCTCGCCGACCACATGAACCCGCCGCTCACGACCGTCCGGCAGGACAAGGCCGGTCTCGGCGCGGCGGCGGGCGCGGCGCTCGTGCGCCTGATCGAGGGCGACGACGACGTCGACCCCTCCACGGTCCTTCCCGTGGAGCTCATCCGGCGCGGATCCACGAGACCGCGGGCAGCGACCTAGGGGGTGACCGCAGCGCAAGTACCCGACGCAGTGCCAGGCGTAATACCGAAACCGTTTTTGGAGAAGGAGGAGAATCGTGCGCAGTAGGTACGCGATCGTGCTGGCGATCGCCGCGGTTCTCGTCGGGGCCCTGGTGTACACGGGCTGCGGCGGGGACGACGACAGCACCAGCAACAACCCGAGCAGCAGCACCGACAGCCAGGCGGCCAAGATCACGCCCGGCACGACGGTGAAGCTGTGGATCATGCCGAACGGTCCTCAGCCGCAGGAGGACATGGAGGCGTCGCTCGCGCCGTTCACCGAGAAGACCGGCATCAAGGTCGATGTCGAGGTCGTGGACTGGGGCGTGCAGCTGGACCGCATCCGCAACGCGGCCGTCTCCGGTGAAGGCCCGGACATCACCCAGGCCGGTACCACGCAGGTCCCGTTCTTCGCCGCCCTCGGCGGCTTCGAGGACCTGAGCGACCGGGTCGAGGACATCGGCGGCGCCGGCGCCTATCCCGACGGCGTGTGGCAGACCACCCAGGTGGTCGGCCAGGACGGCACGTGGGCGATCCCGTGGTTCACCGAGGCGCGATCGATCTACTACCGCAAGGACGTCCTCGAGAAGGCGGGCGTCGATCCGGCGACCGCGTTCCAGGACTGGGACAGCTTCCGCGCCACCCTGCAGGCGATCAAGGACAAGGTCCCGAACATCCAGCCGTTCGGCACGCCGGGCAAGAAGGCGTTCGACCTCGTCCACCACGTGATGCCGTTCGTGTGGGATGCCGGCGGCGCCGAGCTGTCGACCGACAACTCGCAGTCGACGATCAACTCGCCCGAGGCGGCGACCGGCGTCGACTTCTTCGCCAAGCTCGTCGCGGACGGACTGGCCGACAAGAGCCAGCTCGAGCGTGACGGCACCCAGGTGGAGAACCAGTTCAAGGGCGGCAAGATCGCCGTCTGGATCGGCGGCCCGTGGGTCCTCCCGTCGGCCGATCGCAGCGACGACACGAACTGGACCGACGCGGCGCGCAAGAACGTCGCGCTCGCCCCGATGCCGGCCGGCCCGAACGGCGACGCGTTCACGTTCGTCGGCGGCTCGAACCTGATGATGTTCAGTGCCTCCGAGCACAAGAACGAGGCCTGGGAGGTCATGAAGTACCTCTCGCAGGATCAGGTGCAGACCGACTACGCGAAGCTGCTGGGCATGTTCCCGGCGCGCGTCGAGCCGCAGCAGGCGGTCGGCGAGGCGAGCGGTCCCAACTACGAGGCCGTCTACCAGGCGATCCAGCAGGGCCGGACGTACTCGCCGATCCCGCAGTGGGCGGAGATCGAGAACACCTATAAGGGCCGCTTCGGCAACATCCTCGACGAGGCCGCCAAGGGCCAGTACAGCGAGGCGAATGTCCAGAAGCAGCTCGACGAGGCGGCCAAGGAGGCCGACGGCCTGCTGGCCCAGGGCGGCTAGCGGGACCCTCCTCCGGACGGGCGGGGCGTGCCGCCGCCCCGCCCGTCCTTTCGCATCTCTATGAGCACACTCTCACCCACCGAGCCGGCGCCGGTCGGCAAGCTGGTGCCCGAGCCCCCCGCGGGCCGGCACGGCTCGCTGCGCCGGTCGCGGCGGCGGCTGATCATCGGCCTGATCACGCCCGCAGTGGTGCTCATGCTGCTGGTGCACCTGCTGCCGATGCTCGGCGGGGTCTACCTGTCGTTCAAGAACCTCAACGTCTTCACGTTCAGGCAGCTGTTCGATGCGCCGTGGGCCGGGCTGGACAACTACCGCTCGATCCTCTTCGACGCCGACAACCCGCTGCGCAGCGGGTTCACCGGCGCCGTCCAGAACACGATCGTCTACACGTTCTGGACCGTGACGGGCACGCTCGTCGGCGGGATGGCCGTCGCGCTGCTGCTCAACCGGCCGATGCGCGGGATCAAGGTCGTGCGCGCGCTGATGCTCACGCCGTGGATCGTCCCGAGCTTCGTGGTCGCGGTGCTCTGGCAGTACATGTGGCAGAGCGACATCGGGATCATCAACAAGATCCTCGTCGACTACCTGGGGATCGTCGGCGACCGGCCGGTGTGGCTGATCGGCGAGAACTCGCTGTGGGCGATCATCATCCCCAGCGTCTGGCGCGGCCTGCCGTTCGCGATGCTGATCTTCCTCGCCGGGCTGCAGGCGATGCCGCAGGAGCTGCACGAGGCGGCCGCGATCGACGGTGCCGGCCCGTTCAAGCGCTTCCGCTACATCACGCTGCCGCTGCTGCGCCCGCTGATCGCGGTGCAGCTGCTGTTCGGCGTCATCTACTCGACGTACCAGTTCGCGATCCCGTACGTGATGTTCGGGAACAACCCCGGGCCGGACGCCGACCTGATGATGACGCTGATCGTCCGGCAGTCGTTCTCCAACAACCTGTTCGGCTACGGCAGCGCCGTGTCCGTGCTGCTGATGCTGGCCATGCTCGTCTGGGTCGCCATCTGGTACCGGGCGTTCAAGCGCGACCTGGAGGTGGCATGACCGCTCTGACGCTCACCCCGCGGGCCCGCAGGCGGCTCGTCAACCGCGGCCTCGACGTGCTGACGTGGGTCGTGCTGGCCGTGATGCTCGCGCCGGTGTTCTGGCTTCTGATCTCGGCGTTCCAGGACGACCGCGAGCTGTCGACCGGCGCCTACGACCTCCTGCATCCCACGTTCGACGCGTTCACGGGGATGTGGAAGACGATCGACTTCGAGCGCTTCTTCCTCAACAGCCTGATCATCTGCACGAGCGCCGCCGCGCTCGCGACCGCGTTCGCGAGCTCGGCCGGCTACGCGCTCGCCCGCTTCAACTTCCGCGGCTCGCGCGGGCTGTCGCTGACCGTCATCGGCACGCAGCTGATCCCCGGCTCGATGTTCCTGCTGCCGCTGTTCATGGGCTTCATCTGGCTCAAGCAGAACGCCGGCATCCCGCTCTACGACACCCACGTCGGGATGATCATCGTGTACACGGCGTTCTTCACGCCGGTCGCGATCTTCTTCATGCGGTCGTTCTTCCTGGCGATCCCGCGCGACCTCGAGGAGGCCGCGATGGTCGACGGCTGCACTCCATTCAAGGCGTTCGTGAAGATCGTGCTCCCGAACGCGGCGCCCGGCCTCGTGGCGACGTTCGTCTACGCGTTCCTGTTCGCCTGGGACGAGCTGCTCTTCGTCTCCAACCTCACGCAGCACACCGCCGAGACGATCCCGATCGGCATCCGCACCTTCATCGGCAACTACCAGCAAAGGACCGCTCAGCTCATGGCCGCCGGCGTCGTGTCCACGCTCCCCGTCCTGATCGCCTTCTTCGCCACGCAGCGGTGGCTGGTGAAGGGCCTGACCGCGGGCGCGGTGAAGGGATGACGACGGCGCTCGAGCCGCAGGAGGGGCTGGCGCGGGAGTTCCCCGTCGGCTTCCGGTTCGGCGTGGCGATGGCCGCGTACCAGATCGAGGGGGCGGTGGACGAGGACGGTCGCGGCCCGTCGATCTGGGACGCGTTCTGCCACCGGCCCGGGGCGGTCGCCGGCGGCGACACCGGCGACGTCGCGTGCGATCACTACCACCGCTGGCGCGACGACCTGGACCTGATGGCGTCGCTGGGGATCGAGTCCTACCGGTTCTCGATCTCGTGGCCGCGCGTGCAGCCGGACGGCCGCGGCGCGCTCAACCGGCCCGGCGTCGACTTCTACCGGCGCCTGTGCGAGGGGCTGCGCGAGCGCGGGATCGAGCCGGTCGCGACGCTCTACCACTGGGACCTGCCGCAGGCGCGGCAGGCGGTCGGCGGCTGGGCGGCGCGCGACACGGCCGAGCGGTTCGCCGAGTACGCGGGGCTGATGGGCGCCGAGCTCGGCGATCTCGTCGACGCCTGGATCACCCACAACGAGCCGTGGGTCGTCGCGTTCCTCGGGCATGCCGAGGGGATCAAGGCGCCCGGCATCCGCGACTGGCCGACGGCCCTGCGCGCCTCCCACCACCTGCTGCTCTCGCACGGCTGGGCGGTCGAGGCGCTGCGCGGGCGGCGCGTCGGGATCACGCTGAACCTCGCGCCGGTGCGGTCGGACGACCCGGCGGCCGCGGCGCGGATGGACGGCTACCTGAACCGCTGGTTCCTGGACCCGGTGTTCCGCGGCTGGTACCCGGAGGACATGGTCGAGCACTACGAGCGGCGCTACGGGCCGTTCGACGTGGTCCGCGACGGCGACCTCGCGGCGATCTCGTCGCCGATCGACTTCCTCGGCGTCAACTACTACTTCCCGCAGCGCGTGCGCTCGGACCCGACGCGCCAGCCGCTCGAGCTGTCGCCCGTCCTCCCGCCGCCGCCGACCACCGCGATGGGCTGGGAGGTCGACCCGGACGGCCTGCACGAGCTGCTCGTGCGCGTGCGGCGCGACTACGGCGACGTGCCGATCTACATCA
>DASSUW010000469.1:0-22188 GCA_035706585.1 Solirubrobacteraceae bacterium
GCGAGCGCGCGCTCGCCCATCGCCGCGACCGCGCGCAGGCGGGTCTCGGCGGCCCGGCGCTCGGACACGTCGCGGCCGATCGCCAGCAGCAGCTTGCCCGCCGCGGTCTCGACGATCCCCCAGCTCATCTCACCGACGAACTCGGTGCCGTCGCGCCGCAGGCCCCACGCCTCGGTCGAGAACCGCAGCGGATGCTCGGTCGCGAAGTACAGCTGCATGTTGCGCGTGTAGCGCTCGCGGATCCGCTCCGGCCACAGCCGCTGGACGGGCTCGCCGATCAGCTCCTCGCGCGGGTAGGCGAACAGCGCCTCGGCGAGCGCGTTGACGTAGACGATCCGGCCGTCCGACGCCGCGGCGACCACGGCGTCCGGCAGCCCCTCGAGGATGGCGGCGGGTGCGAGCAGCAGCTCGTTGAGCGCGTCGTCGTCGGCGCGCCCTGCCATCCCTCCCTCCGCGTCCTTCGGGGCCATAGAGCTCGGAGTTCCCGGCCAACTGTAGTGCGGATCCGCGCGTTCGTTACGCCAAGCCCACGTGGACGCGCTGCTCGTGCGGTGATCCGTTCGCGCCTGTCGTGCGCAAGAGCGCGACATGATCACGACCGCAACCGCGCTGGACATCTCCGCGCTCGGCGTTCGCGTCGAGCTGCGCCGGACCGCTGCCGACACCGGCGGCGAGCTGATCGAGTTCGACGTCGTCGGCCGCGCGCGCGGGCTCCTGGCCGCCGAGCACGTCCACACCGGCCAGAGCGAGCACTACGAGGTGATCGAGGGCGCGCTGCGGCTCGTCGTCGACGGCGCCGAGCACGTGCTGGGGCCGGGCGACGAGCTCGAGACCCCGGCGGGGGTGCGGCATCGCCAGCTCCCCGGCGGCGACGGCACGGGGCGGGTCCGCGTCACGCTCCGCCCCGCGGGCCGGACGGAGGAGTTCCTGCGCCGGCTGGCGTCGCTCGACTACAACCGCTTCGGCTACCCGCGCCCCGTCGACGCCGCCGCGATCGTGCGCGACTTCGGTGCCGAGGGCCACGCCGCGCGGCCGTCGCTGCGCGTGCAGCGGGCGCTCTCCCGCGCCGTGCTGGCCGTCGCCTCGCGCGAGTACCGGTTCGTGGACGAGTGGGACGTCGCCGCCCCGCGCGAGGCAGTCTTCCGCGCGATCTCCGACGGGCGGACGTACCCGCAGTGGTGGAAGCCCGTCTACATCGCGGTCGAGGCCGACGGCGAGCCGGAGGTCGGCAAGACCTCGCGCCAGCACTTCAAGGGCCGTCTGCCGTACCACCTGCGCACGCGGTCGACGATCACCCGGCTCGAGCCGCCGGAGGTGATCGAGGCCGACGTCGACGGCGACCTGCGCGGCCACGGCACGTGGACGCTGGCCGAGCTCGAGGACGGCGGCACCCACGTCCGGTTCGACTGGCAGGTGTTCGCCGACAAGCCGCTGCTGCGTGTGCTGACGCCGCTCCTGCGCCCGGCGTTCCGCTGGAACCACGCGTGGGCGATCGCCCGCGCCCGCGAGGGCCTGGAGCCGTTCGCGCGCCCGTGACAGACTGCGGCAGGTGGCGGAGGTCCGGATCGAGCCGTGGGGCACCGGCGACCGGCCGCTGCTCGAGCAGCTCGTCGGCGACCCGGCGATGATGGAGCACCTCGGCGGCCCGGAGAGCGCGGAGAAGATCGCCGACCGCCAGGGGCGCTACGAGCAGCCCGGCTCCGGGATGTTCAAGATCGTCTGCGACGGCGCGGGCTGCGGCTCGGTCGGCATCTGGGAGCGCGAATGGCGCGACCGCACCGTGTGGGAGACCGGGTGGTCGGTGATCCCGTCGTTCCAGGGCCGCGGTATCGCGGTCGCGGCGACGTCGCTGGTGCTCGCGCGCGCTCGCGAGAGCGGTGAGCACCGGTTCGTGCACGCGTTCCCGGCGGTCGACAACCCGGCGTCGAACGCGATCTGCCGGCGGCTCGGCTTCACGCTGCTCGAGGTCTGCCGGTTCGAGTATCCGCCTGGGAACTGGCTGCAGTGCAACGACTGGCAGCTCGACCTGGGCGGCGTCCAGCCCGCTCTCTAACATCGCCGCGCGATGAGTGGCGTTCAGGCACGCCTCGGGGAGGCGCTCGTGTGGACGGACGGCGCGTGCAGCGGCAACCCCGGCCCGGGCGGCTGGGCGGCGATCGTCGTCCCGCCGGACGGCGCGGCGCCGGTCGAGCTGTCGGGCGGCGAGCCGCACACGACCAACAACCGCATGGAGTACACGGCCGCGCTCGAGGGGCTGCGCGCGCTGCCCGAGGGCAGCCACGCGTGCATCGTCACCGACTCGCGGCTGATGCTCGACTCGATGACGAAATGGATCACGGGCTGGAAGCGCCGCGGCTGGAAGACCGCCGGCGGCGACCCGGTGAAGAACCAGGATCTCGTCCGGGCGCTCGAGTCCGAGATCGCCCGCCACGCCGCCGTCCGCTGGCACTGGGTGCGCGGCCACGCCGAGACCGAGCTCAACAACCGCGCCGACGAGCTCGCCGTGGCCGCTGCGCGGGCCGCCGCGGTGTGACTCGCGGCGTGTTGTTGCGCCGGCGAACTGCGGGCATTGAGGGAGGCGGGATCGAGGCCGGCGCAAAGTCGAGCGAACTAGTGGGGTTTATCTAGGCGCGTATAGCGCGGCATAGACGAACCCCACTTGTTCGATGAAGATCAGCACCGCCGATCCCGCCTCCCTCAATGCCGAAGTTGGCCGGGCCCGCCGCCGAGCGCCGAGCCATAGTCGCCTAGCATGAGAGGGGCGATGGCGCCGCTGAAGGTCGAGATCTGGTCCGATGTCGTGTGCCCCTGGTGCTACATCGGCAAGCGCCGCTTCGAGGCGGCCGTCGAGCGCTTCGACGGCGAGGTCGACGTGACGTGGCGCAGCTTCGAGCTGGACCCGCAGGCGCCGGCCGTGCGCGAGCACACCGCCTCCGAGCATCTCGCCGCCAAGTACGGCATGAGCCACGAGCAGGCGGAGGCGAGCCACGCGCAGATGACCGAGCTGGCCGCGCAGGAGGGGCTCGAGTACCACTTCGAACGCGCCCGCGGCGGCAACAGCTTCGACGCCCACCGGCTGATCCACCTGGCGGCGGCGAACGGGCTCCAGGACGAGGCCATCGAGCGGCTGATGCGCGGCTACTTCACCGACGGCCTGGCGATCGGCGACCGCGCGGCGCTGATGGCGCTGGCCGCGGACATGGGCCTCGACGGCGGGGCGCTCGAGGGGGACGCGTACAGCGAGGCGGTGAGAGCCGACGAGGAGCTGGCGCAGCGGATCGGCATCCAGGGCGTGCCGTTCTTCGTCCTCGACCGCCGCTACGGCGTGTCCGGCGCGCAGCCCGCCGAGCTCCTCGTGCAGGCCCTGGAGAAGGCATGCGCCTGAGCGTGCTCGACCAGTCGCCGGTGCCGGAGGGGTCGACCGGCCCGCAGGCGCTGCGCAACACGCTCGACCTGGCGCAGGCCGCCGACCGCCTCGGCTACCACCGCTACTGGCTCGCCGAGCATCACGGGCTGTCGCTCGCCGGCCCGAGCCCCGAGGTGCTGATCGGCCCGGTCGCCGCCGCGACGCAGAGGATCCGCGTCGGCAGCGGCGGCGTGATGCTGCCGCACTACTCGCCGTTCAAGGTCGCCGAGAACTTCAGCCTGCTCGCGGGCCTGTACCCGCACCGGATCGACCTCGGCATCGGCCGCGCTTCGGGCACCGACCCGCTGACCACGTACGCCCTCCAGCGCGACCGCCGCGAGGTCGCGCCAGACGACTTCCCGCAGCAGCTCGCCGAGCTGCTCGCGCACTTCGACCGTAGCCTGCCGCCGGACCACCCGTTCAGCCGGCTCGGCCACACGCTTCCCGGCGGGGACGAGAGGCCCCAGATCTGGCTGCTCGGCTCGTCCGCGCAGAGCGCCGTGTGGGCCGCGCAGCTGGACCTGCCGTACGCGTTCGCGGACTTCATCAACCCGCACGGCGCCGAGATCGCGCGCTCGTATCGCGAACGCGCCCAGACGCCGCACACCGCGGTCGGCGTGTGGGCGATCGCGGCCGAGACCGACGAGGAGGCCGAGCGGCTCGCGTCGTCGATCGCGATGGGCATGGCGATGCTGCGGCAGAACCGCCCGATCCCCGTCCCGCCGCCGGAGACGGCGCTGCGCTACCTCGAGCAGCATCCGCAGCCGCCCGGTGGCCGGCGCCGCATCGTCGGCTCGCCGGAGACCGTCAAGCAGGGGATCGAGGCCGTCGCCGCCGAGTACGAGGCCGACGAGGTGATCATCGTGACGATCACGTACGACCACGGCGCGCGCCGCCGGTCCTACGAGCTGATCGCGGAGGCGTTCGGGCTTGCCCACGATCTGGACGATCGGGTACGAGCGGCTCCTGCCGGCTGAGCTCGTCGCCGAGCTGCAGGCGGCGGGCGTCGAGCGGCTGATCGACGTGCGCTTCCGGCCCCAGTCACGGCGGCCGGGCATGTCCAAGACCCGCCTCGGCGAGCTCCTCTCGGATCACGGCATCGCCTACGAGCACCGCAAGGCGCTCGGCACGCCGCCCGACATCCGCTGGCTCTACAAGCACAACCGCGTCCCCCAGGGCGCGGCGCAGTTCCGCGAGCACGTCGAGAGCACGGCCGCCCACGAGCTCGACGAGCTTGCCCGCGGGTTTCGCCCCCCGGGCGAACACCCGCAAGGGAACCTGGCCCCCTGGGCCAGCGTTCCCCGGACGGCGCTGATGTGCCTGGAGGCCGACCCGGCCGTCTGCCACCGCCGGACTCTCACCGAGGCGCTGCGCGCCCGCGTCCCGAAGCTGACCGTGATCGACCTCTAGGATCGGCCGCATGGAGGAGGGTCGCCAGCACTACGGGGTCACGCTCGCCGTGCTCACGGTGGCGGGCATCTCGTTCGCGATCATGCAGACGCTGGTGGTGCCGGCGCTGCCGCACTTCCAGCGCGAGTTCGGCACGTCGGCCGCCTGGGTGACCTGGATCGCGACCGGCTTCCTGCTCAGCTCGTCGGTGCTCACGCCGATCCTCGGCAAGCTCGGCGACAGCCTCGGCAAGAAGCGCATGCTCGTGATCTCGCTCGGGATCTTCGGCTGCGCGTCGCTCGGCGCGGCGGCGGCGTGGAACCTGCCGAGCCTGATCTTCTTCCGCGTCCTGCAGGGCGCCGGCGCCGCCGTGTTCCCGCTCAGCTTCGGGATCATCCGCGACGAGTTCCCACCCGAGAAGATCGGGCTCGGGATCGGCACCGTCAGCTCGGTGTTCGGCGTCGGCGGCGGCGTCGGGCTGGTGCTCAGCGGCGTGATCATCGAGCACCTCAGCTGGCACTGGCTGTTCCTGATCGGCGCCGTGCCGGTGCTCGGCGCGACGGCGATGCTCGCGCTGTTCGTCCCCGAGTCGCCGGTCAAGTTCCCGACCAAGCCCGACTACGTCGGCGGCGCCGCGCTGTCGGTGGCGCTCGCCACGCTGCTGATCGCGATCAGCGAGGGCAGCAACTGGGGCTGGACGTCGGCCGGCGTGCTCGGGCTGCTCGCCGCCTCCGCGGTGATGTTCGTGAACTGGGTCCGCATCGAGCAGCGCGTGCCGGAGCCGCTCGTCGACCTCAAGACGTTCGCGCGCCGCGAGATGGCGGCGACGAACGTCACGACCCTGATCATGGGCTTCTCGATGTTCTCGACGTTCATCCTGCTGCCGAACTTCGTGCAGGTGCCGCTCGGGCTGCCGGCGGACGTCGCCGACCGGCTCGACTACGGGTTCGGGGCCAGTCCGGTCGAGGTGGGCCTGTTCTTCGTGCCGTCGTCGGTGGCGATGATGGTCGCGGGTCCGGCGGCGGGCATCATCGGCCAGCGCCACGGCCGGATCCTGCCGCTGCGGCTCGGGCTCGCCTCGCTCATCCTCTCGGTCACGCTGCTGGCGACCGTCCACGACGAGCCGTGGAACATCTACGCGTGGATGGTCTTCATGGGCATCGGCCTGGCGTTCTGCTTCGCCTCGCTCGGCACGCTCGTGATCGACTACTCGCGCCCCGGGGAGACCGGCGTCGTGAGCGGGATGAACACGATCATGCGCACGATCGGCGCGTCGCTGGGCGCGCAGGTGTCCGCCGCGATCATCTCCGCGAACACGCTCCCCGGCACCGAGATCCCGCTCGAGCGCGGCTTCACGATCGCGTTCACGCTCAGCGCCGTCGGCGCGCTGCTCGCGTTCCTGCCCACGCTGCTGCTGAGCCGTCGCGGCCCGGCACGCCAGCCCGTCCCGGAGCCCGCACGATGAACCACCGCTCACTCGGCCGCACCGGCATGCAGGTCACCCCACTCTGCCTCGGCGCGATGATGTTCGGCGACTGGGGCAACCCGGACCACGAGGACTCGGTCCGGATCATCCACCGCGCACTCGACGCCGGGATCAACTTCATCGACACCGCGGACGTGTACTCGCGCGGCGAGTCGGAGGAGATCGTCGCCAAGGCGCTCGCCGGCGGCCGCCGCGACAACGTCATCCTCGCCACCAAGGTCCACGGCACGATGGGCGACGACCCGAACGAGTTCGGCAACTCGCGGCGCTGGATCATCCGCGAGGTCGAGAACAGCCTGCGCCGGCTCAAGACCGACTGGATCGACCTCTACCAGATCCACCGTCCCGAGCCGGACACCGACATCGACGAGACGCTCGGCGCGCTGACCGACCTCGTCCGTTCCGGCAAGGTGCGCGCGATCGGCAGCTCGACGTTCCCGGCGAGCCAGATCGTCGAGGCGCAGTGGGTCGCCGAGCGGCGCGGCCGCGAGCGGTTCATGTGCGAGCAGCCGCCGTACTCGATGCTCGTGCGCGGCGTCGAGGCCGAGGTGCTGCCCGTGTGCGCGAGCTACGGCATGGGCGTCATCACGTGGAGCCCGCTGGCCGGCGGCTGGCTGTCCGGCCGCTGGCGCAAGGGCCAGGACACGCCGACGAGCTCGCGCGCCGAGCGGCTGCCGCACCGGTTCGACCTCGCGATCCCCGGCAACCAGCGCAAGCTCGACGCGACCGAGCAGCTGGCCCAGCTCGCCGACGACGCGGGCATGTCGCTGATCGAGATGGCGATCGCGTTCGTCATCCGCCACCCGGCGGTGACGTCGGCGATCATCGGGCCGCGCACGATGGACCAGCTCGAGTCCCAGCTCACGGCGGCCGACGTCGAGCTGGCCGACGACGTGCTCGACCGGATCGACGAGATCGTCGCGCCGGGGACGAACCTCAACCCGGCGGACACCGGCCTGCAGAACCCGGCGCTGGCGCCCGCCGCGCGGCGGCGCTAGTGGCCAGGCGCAGCGCGGGGATCCTCCTCTACCGCGGCGACGAGGTCCTGCTCGTCCATCCCGGCGGGCCGTTCTGGGCCAACAAGGACGCCGGCGCCTGGTCGATCCCCAAGGGCGAGTACGAGGACGGCGACGACCCGCGCGCGTGCGCGCTGCGCGAGTTCGAGGAGGAGCTCGGCACGGCGCTGCCGCCGGGGACCGCGCTCGCCGAGCTCGGCGACGTGCGCCAGAAGAGCGGCAAGGTGATCACGGCCTACGCCGCCGCCGGCGACCTCGATGCCGACGCGATCACCAGCAACACGTTCACGACCGAGTGGCCGCCGCGCTCGGGCCGCATGCGCGAGTTCCCGGAGGTCGACCGCGCCGGCTGGTTCGGCCCGGACGCGGCGCGCGAGAAGCTCAACCCGGCGCAGGCCGAGCTGCTGGTACGGCTCGCCGCACTTCGCGATCAGGGGTCAGCACCCGACGTCTGACGGGATTGCCCCCATGGCGTGAACCGTCCAGCGCTGGGACCGTACACATCACCATGAACGACACACTCCGCGAACTCGACCACCGTACGAGCGATCGGATCGACGTGTGGCTGCTGTGGCGCGAGGCCGACAACCAGGTCCTCGTGTCCGTCGCGGACGACAAGACCGGCGACCAGTTCACGATCGAGGTCCGCAACGGCGAACGGCCGCTCGACGTGTTCAACCACCCGTACGCCTACGCCGCCTGGCACGGCATCGAGATCAATGCCGAGCCGCGCCGACGCCTCGCCGCGCGCGGGACCGTCGCCTAAGCGTCCAGGACCTCACGGACCTTGCGCGCCAAGGTCCGGTCGGTGAACGGCTTCTCGATGAACGAGGCGTTCGGGCTGATCTCGCCGTGCCGGTAGACGGCCTCGTCCGAGTAGCCCGACATGAAGAGGATCCGCAGCGACGGTGAGCGCTCGGACAGCCGCTCGGCGAGCACGCGCCCGTTGACCTCCGGCATCACGACGTCCGTGAGCAGCAGGTCGACCGGGCAGTCGTGCTCGCTGCACAGGCGCTCGGCCTCCTCGGCGCCGGCGGCGGCCAGCACGCGGTAGCCCTTGCTCTCGAGCATCGTGCGCACGAGGTTGCGCACGCTCTCGTCGTCCTCGACCAGCATCACCGTCTCGCTGCCGAGCTCGGCCCCGGTGTCGGGCGCGGCCGCGGCCTCACGCTCGCCGGTGGCCGCCGGCAGGTAGATCTTGAACGTCGTCCCGCGGCCCTGTTCGCTGTAGACGTAGATGCTGCCGCCGCTCTGCTTGACGACGCCGAAGACGGTCGCGAGCCCGAGGCCGGTCCCCGCGCCGGGCTCCTTCGTGGTGAAGAACGGCTCGAACAGGTGGCGCTGGACCTCCTCGCTCATGCCCACGCCCGTGTCGCTCACCGCGAGCAGCACGTTCTCGCCCGGCGTGCCCTCCCCGCGGGCGCTGACGTAGTCCTCGTCGAGCTCGACCGCGGCGGTCTCGATCGTCAGCCGCCCGCCCTGCGGCATCGCGTCGCGCGCGTTGGCGGCGAGGTTGAGGATCACCCGCTCGATCTGCGCGCGGTCGGCCTCGACGGCCGGGAGGTTGGGCGCCAGGCGCACGCCGACGTTGACGTCGTCACCGATGATCCGCCGCACCATCGGCTCCATGCCGGCGACGATCTCGTTCAGCTCGAGCGTGACCGGATGGAGCACCTGACGGCGGCTGAACGCCAGCAGCTGGCGGGTGAGCGCGGCCGCCTGCTCGGCCGCGTGCGCGATCTCGCGCAGCTGCTCGGCACCGGTCGTCTCCGGTCGCGAGAGCAGGATCTCCGTGTAGCCGGAGATGACCGTGAGCAGGTTGTTGAAGTCATGGGCGACGCCGCCGGCCAGCCGGCCGATCGCCTCCATCTTCTCCGCCTGGCTGAGGCGCTCCTCGAGCCGCAGCCGGGCGGTCACGTCGTGCGAGAGCACGAGCGCGGCGGGACGGTCCTCGAACGTGACGCGCCCGGCGGTGATCTCGACGTCGATGATCGTGCCGTCCTTCTTGCGGTGCCGCCACGTGCCGGGCATCGGCGACCCGGGCCCGCCGCCGGCCTGGATGCTCGCCAGCACCGACTCGACGTCCTCCGGCGGCCGGATGTCCTTGATCGTCATCGCCAGGAACTCCTGGCGCGTGTAGCCGTAGTGGCGAACCGCCGCCTCGTTGACCGCCAGCAGCCTGAGCGTCTGGGCGTCGTAGACCCACATCGGCAGCGGGCTCGCCTCGAACAGCATCCGGTAGCGCTCCTCGGAGCGGGCGAGCGAGCGCACCAGACGCGCGGTCTCGATCGCGGCCGCCGCCCGGCGCGCCAGCTCGGTCGCGACGTCGACGTCGTCGCCGCGGAACGGCCGGTCCCCGGCCAGCAGCGTGATCGCGCCCCACGGCCGGTCGCGGGCCATCAGCGGCACGCACAACAGGTCGCCGCGCGCGTCGGGCTCGCCGGTCCGCATCACGACCGCGGCGCCGTGCGGCGCGTCGTGCGCGACCTCCGGGCCGTCGTGCGGCGCGGCGGCGGCGCGGCGGATCGAGCCGTCCTCGTCGAGCACGTCGATCGCGCACCAGCGCGCGAAGCCGGTGACCATCAGCGTGGCCAGGCGCTCGAGTGTGCGTTCGTTCGCGCCCGGCGACGACAGCAGTTCGCCTGCGCGAGCGAGGAGCGAGAGCCGATTCGCCCCTGGATTGTCAGGTCTCGTCACCGCCACCTGCCCGCGGCTGAGCCTACAACGGGTGACGCATCGATGCGATGGGTGCATGTACGTTGCCCGACGTGCCGGACCCGCTTTCGCTGCCGCCGGACGAGATGCGCCGGCTGGGCTACCGGGTCGTCGACCGGATCGTGGATCACCTCGGCGAGCTGCGCGACCTGCCGCCGATCCGGGTCGGCGACGCGGCTGCGCTGCGCGCGGCCGTCGGCGGGCCGCCGCCCGAGCTGCCCGGCGAGCCGGACGCGGAGCTCGACGTCCTGTTCGAGCAGGTACTGCCGTTCGTGCAGCATCCCGATCATCCGAGGTTCTTTGCTCGTATCGGCAGCCCGAGCAACTTCATGAGCGTGCTCGCCGATCTCCTGGCATCGGGCCTCAACGTGTTCACCGGGTCGTGGACGGGCGGGTCCGGGCCGTCGACCGTCGAGCTCGTGGTGATCGACTGGCTGCGCTCGATCTGCGGCATGCCCGAGGGGAGCGAGGGAGTCCTGGTGACCGGCGGATCGGTGGCCAGCCTGGTCGGCCTGGCCGCGGCGCGCACGGAGCGCGGTTCCGGCGCCGTGCTCGTCACGCCGGAGGGACACGCCTCGGTGGCGCGGGCGGCGCGGATCCTCGGGCTCGAGGTCCGGGTGCTGCCGGAGCTGACCGCCGCGGCCGTGCGGGCGGCGAGCGGCGCGACGTGCGTCGCGGCGACCGCCGGCACCACCAGCACCGGCGCCGTCGACCCGCTCGACGAGCTCGCCGACGTCTGCGCCGAGCTCGGACTCTGGCTCCACGTCGACGGCGCCTACGGCGCGCCGGCCGCGCTGACCGAGCGCGGACGCGCCGTCCTGACCGGACTCGAACGCGCCGACTCGCTGGTCCTGGATCCGCACAAGTGGCTGTTCCAGCCCTACGAGATCGGCTGCGTGCTGGTCCGCGAGCCGGGGCTGCTCGAGCGCACGTTCGCGCTCGCGGGCGCGTACCTGCGCGACACGCTGGGCGGTGAGGTCGACTTCCGCGACCGCTCGGTTCAGCTCACCCGCGGCGGGCGCGCGCTGAAGCTGTGGCTGTCGATCCGCACGTTCGGCCTGGCCGCGTTCCGCGACGCGATCGACCACGGGATCACGCTGGCCGAGCACGCGGAGGCGCTGCTGCGCGCCCGGCCGGGCTGGGAGATCGTCACGCCCGCTCAGCTCGCGATCGTGTGCTTCCGCCGCGACGGCGACGACGAGCTGCAGACGCGGCTGTCCGCGGCGATGGTCGCCGACGGCTTCGCCGCCCCGAGCACGACCGAGGTCGACGGGCGCGTAACCCTCCGGCTGTGCACGATCAATCCGCGTACGACGTTCAACGACATCGAAGCGACGATCTGGCGCCTCGACGCGCTATCAGGATCCTGCGCACTTCCTTGATCGCAGTCGAAGCCCGGCTCTATGAATGCGCGGAGGGTCGGTCCACGGTCGAGGGGGAAGTCGATGACGCGCCGGTGCACACGCTTGTTCGCGGTTGTCGTGGTGGCGATGGTCTTCGGGCCGCTGTCCAGTGCCCAGGCAGCCGACCCGCCATGGTGCGGCACGCCCGAGCCTGACGCGGCGGCGAACCTGCCGGACGGCAGCCTGCCGACGCATCCGGTCGGCAGCTTCCCGCACATCCCGTACTACGCGATCAAGTGCACGCTGCAGGACATCCAGTCGCGCAGCCACGGCCGGATGAAGATGGAGGTCATCGGCAAGTCGGCGACCGGGCGCGAGATGTTCGGCGTCGTCATCAACCGCCTGCGCTCGCGCCAGGAGAAGCGCGACTACGCGAGCTGGCTGGCCGTCCGCGCGCTGATGCTGCGCTCGCCGATCGCCGCGCAGGCGCTCGCGCGCCACTTCGACGATCGGATCAAGGTGCCGGTCTTCATCCAGGGCGGCATCCACGGCAATGAGTACGAGGGCGTCGACGCCGCGATCGACACGATCGAGAAGTTCGCGACGACCCCGTACGGCAGCGACCCGAAGATCGACGCGATCCTCAGCCACACGATCCTCGTGTTCAACCCGATCCAGAACCCCGACGGCCGCGTCATCGGCCAGCGGGCCAACGGCAACGGGTTCGACCTCAACCGCGATTACCTCACGCAGTCGCAGTCGGAGACGCTCGCGTCGGTCGGGTGGATGAAGAAGTGGCTGGCGCCGGAGATGCTCGACATGCACGGCTACGTGACGCCGACGCTGATCGAGGCGACCACGAAGCCGCACAACCCCAGCATCGAGTACGACAACTGGCTCAAGTGGAACCAGCCGCGCATCGACTACAACGAGGCCGCCCTGAACGCGATCGGCCAGCAGGTCACGCGGCCGATCAACGACTGGTGCCCGGAGGGCGACGCGCCGTCCCGCGCCGACGGCCTCTGCGACGCCGGCGAGACGCCGGGGCCGGACGTCGCCGAGGGGTGGGACGACTGGGGTCCGTTCTACGGCCCGATGTACCACCAGCACATCGGCCTGGACTCGTCCACCGTCGAGATGTGCAGCAGCACGACGTCGTGCGGCGGGCGCGCCGGCTCGCGGCAGATCCAGAACACCGTCCAGCAGTCGACGCTCGAGTTCGTCGTCGCCCACCGCGAGGACATGCTCCACGACGAGCTCGTCAACTACATCCGCGGCGACACCGACGCGCCGCGGCCGGACTGCTGCCCCGACCCGTTCAAGGCGGAGTTCCACAACTGGATGCAGGACTACCCGCAGGCGTACGTGATCCCGTTCGGCGCCGGGCAGCGCAGCGACGCCGAGGCCAACCGCCTCGTCGAGTGGCTGCTGTTCAACGACATCGAGGTCGACCGTCTCGAGCGCGACTACAAGTTCAACGGCACCACGTACGAGGAGGGCTCCTACGTCGTCTGGATGACCCAGCCGCGCCGCGGCCTGGCCGACACCGCGCTGAGCATCGGCGTCGACATCTCGCCGCGCATCCAGCGCCTGTACGCGCCGCCGGCGGCGTGGAGCCACGGCTATCTGTGGGGCGCCGACACGGTCACGATCCCCGACGGCGCGAAGTTCCGGCCCAAGACCGACGGGGTCTGGCGGCCGAACCGCCTGCGCGGCGGTGTCGAGAACGGCTCGGCGAAGGCGTACACGCTCGACCTCGACTCGCCGACCGCGGTGAAGGCGCTCAACGCCGCGCTCGCGCAGGGCATCACGGCCTCGCTCGCGCCCGGCATGGCGCTGTTCGGGACCGACGCGGCGACCAAGAAGGCGCTCGAGCGGGCCGGTGAGGAGACCGGGCTCACGTTCAAGCGCTTCAAGGGCTCGTCGCTCCCGGCGGCGGACCCGATCGATCGCGTGCCGCGGATCGCGGTGCTGACCGGCGCGGTCGACCAGAGCATCTGGGTGCTGCGCCAGCTCGGCTTCACCGCCGACCCGGTGTCGACGGGGACGATCAACAGCGCCGCCGACGATCCGCTCGCCAACTACGACGTGATCTACAACACGGGCAGCAACTACCCCGCCAACACGGCCGGCAACGCGACCGGCCGGGCGCGGCTGGCCGCGTTCTTCGCGAACGGCGGCGGGTACGTCGGCGCCCAGTCCGCCGGTGCGAACTTCCTCAGCAACGGCGCCCAGGTCACGGGCCTCACCGCGGCCAACCGCGGCGGCAACGGACGCAGCGGCATCATCTACTGGGACAACACCGGCGGTGCCGGCAGCATCATCACCGGCGCCTACCCGGCGCGCGACACGGCGATCGTCGACCCGCCGACGTGGCTGACGGCGGTGCCGGCCACGTGGAGCGTCGACGGCCGGCTCCCGGCGGCGGACTTCTTCGCCGCCGGCCTGTGGCCGATCGCCGGCGACGCCGGCTCGGCGTCGGCGCCGGGCGCCGCGGTCATCGCGCACGGCCCCAACAGCGCCGACACGGCACGGCTCGCGGTGTTCGCGAACAACCCGCTCTACCGGGCGGATCCCGAGCGCGAGTGGCCGATGCTCAGCAGCGCCGTCTACTGGGCGGACAAGTAGTCAGGACGCGCGCGGGCGCTCGGCCGGCCGTGCGCCCGCGCCCGTCAGCGCGGTGATGCCGACCGCGAGGGCCGGCACGAACAGCACCAGCGCCGGCAGCGTGTAGCGCGGCATCAGCTGCTGCGTCATCGCGGGCGCGAGGCACAGCACGAGGCCGAGCGAGGCGAACAGGAACGCGGCCGGTCGCAGCGGGGAGCGGCGCGCGCGGCCGAGCCCCGCGGCCGCGGCGAGGCCGAGCAGCAGGCCGGCCGCAAGCAGCGGGCCGGGCGTGAACGCGACGCTCTGGTAGCCGCGCAGGAAGTCGACGAGCGCCGGCTGGGTCGTGCCGCCGCCGCCCCCGTGCGCGCGGATCACCGGATCAGCCTGCGCGCGGCGCGGGAACTCGGACTGGAACGACCACACGTCCTCGAACGGCACGCGCCGGCCCGGCACCGACCGCTTGACCGCGAACGCGTGCACGACGTCGGCGAGCACCGTGCGCGTGTAGTCGACCGGCTGCGCCCGGATCGCGCGCCGGGCGAAGCTCCCCGCGAGCCGCTCCTGGTCGCGCTCCGGCACCCGATAGATCGGCGAGGTCTCCGACCACGTGAAGTCCTGCGACGACGGCCGCTCACCCACCGGCTGGTCGGGACAGAGCGGCCGCTCGGCCGCCGGCGGGGAGACCTCGCGGCAGTCCACGAACGCCGCCACCCGCCCGTACAGGAACCGCCCGGTCGGGCCGAGCAGCGCGTACTGCCCGTGCTCGGCGTGGAACCAGGCCGCGTAGCCGGCGAGCGGCACGGCGAACGCCGCGATCAGCGCCGCGACCGCGACCCGCCGCGACGGCAGCGCGCCCGCCGCGAGGACCGTCAGCGCCGCCGGCACGATCACCGGCAGCGCGACCACCCGCGTCAGCGTCGCGAGCGCGAGCGCCAGCCCGGCGAGCGCCGCGAACGCGACCGGGATCGGCCGCCGCCACAGCAGCAGCATGCAGGCGCCGAGGATGAGGAGCGTGAACAGCGTCTCGGTCATCACGTACTGCTCGATCAGCAGCTGGAACGCGTCGAGCAGCAGCGGCGCCGCGGCCAGCGCGGCGAGCCACGGCCGTACGCCCAGCCGCAGCAGCAGCACGTACAGCGCGGCCGCGATCCCCAGCGCGAGCAGGTGCTGGACGAGCGGCACGACCTCCAGGCCGGCCGCGAGCGGCAGGACCCGCAGGAACACCGGGTAGCCGATCGGCCAGCGCGGGAACGGGACCAGCTGCGCCTCGTTGTGCAGGTAGCCCTGCGAGTCCTGGTAGATCAGCGCGGGCTGGTAGGCGAAGAACGTGACGACGCGCAGCGCCACGCCGATCCCGACCAGCAGCAGGAAGAGCCAGTGACGGCGCGCGAACGTCTTCACAGGACGACGACTGTGACACCGCGCTGCGCGAACTCGCCCATCGCCGCGAGCTCGGCGCCGGCGTCGGCGAGCGAGATCGTGCGGCCGATCAGGCGCGCGGGGTCGACCGCGCCGGAGGTGACGAGCCGCAGCAGCGCGTCATAGCGGCCGACCGCCATGCCGTGCACGCCGTGCAGCGACAGCTCGTAGGCGATCACGCGGTCGAACGGGACCGGCGCGCTGCGGTCGTCCTCCAGCATCAGCCCGACCTGGACGTGGCGGCCGCGCTTGCGCAGGCAGCGGACCGAGTTCGCGCACGTGGCGGCGCTGCCGAGCGCGTCGAGCGACACGTGGGCGCCGCCCCCGGTGAGCTCGACGATCTCGGCGACCGGGTCGCGCGCGTTGATCGTGTGCGCTGCGCCGAGCTCGCGCGCCAGCGCGAGCGTGGCGTCGTCGACGTCCACGGCCACCACGGCGGCGCCGAGCGCGCGGGCGATCATCAGCGCCGACAGGCCGACGCCGCCGCAGCCGTGGATCGCGACCCAGTCGCCGGGGCCGACGCGGCCGTGCTCGCTGACGGCGGCGAACGCGGTCATGAAGCGGCAACCGAGGCCGGCCGCCTCGACGAAGCCGAGCGGCTCCGGGAGCCGCACGAGGTTGAGGTCGGCGCGCGGCAGCGCCACGAGCTCGGCGAACGAGCCCCAGGCGGTGAAGCCGGGCTGGAAGTCGTGGTCGCAGATCTGCGTCTGGCCGTGACGGCACGGCTCGCACGTCCCGCAGCCGCAGCAGAACGGCACGGTCACGCGATCGCCGGGCGCGAAGCCGCGGACCGCCGGGCCGACCGCCTCCACGACGCCCGCCAGCTCATGACCGGGCACGTGCGGGAGCGAGATCGCCGGGTCGTGGCCCATCCAGCCGTGCCAGTCGCTGCGGCATACGCCGGTCGCACGCACCGCGACGACCGCTCCGTCCTCGGGCACCTCTGGGTCGGGCACGTCCTCGACCCGGAGCGGCGCGGAGAACGCGCGCATCAGTGCTGCCCGCATCGGCTCAGAGTGACATGACTCACAGTCGCTTGTGAAACGGGCGGGCGCCTGCCGAATATCAAGAATGAGATGATCCGTCCGTCTTCGATGATCACGCGTGCCCGCGGCGCCGCCGGCGCTGCGCGGGTGCGCCTGCGCGGGCGCATGCTCGCGGTCGTGCAGACCGCGGCGGCCGCCGTCGTCGCCTGGTACGTCGCGGTCCTGCTGCTGCCGGACCCGCGGCCCGCCTTCGCGGCCATCGCCGCGGTGATCGCCGTCGGCGCCACCCACGGCCAGCGCACCGGCAGGGCGATCCAGCTCGTCGGCGGCGTCGTGCTCGGCATCACCGTCGCGACGCTGCTGCTCGACGTGATCGGCACCGGCGCCTGGCAGATGGGCGTCCTGGTGGTCGTCGCGATGGGCGCCGCCGTCGCCCTGGGCGCGCCGGAGATGGTCGTGGTCGAGGCCGGCGTGTCGGCGATCCTGCTCGTGGCGCTCGATCCGGGCGCCGCGACCGGCTTCTCGCCGAACCGGATCCTCGAGGGCGTCATCGGCGGCGCGACCGCGCTCGCGGTCAGCGCGACGTTCTTCCCGCCCGACCCGGCGCTCGGCCCCGGCCGCGCCGCGCAGGCGATGTTCGTGGAGCTCGGCCGGGCGCTGGAGCGCATCGCCGCCGCGCTCGAGTCGCGCGACGCCGGCGCCGCCGAGCGCGCGCTCGTCGACGCGCGGAGCATCGACCCGCTGCTCCGCTCGGTCGAGGCCGAGATCGAGACCGGCCGCGAGACCGCCAAGTACTCGCCGGCGCCGCGCGCGTCGCGCGCCCTGCTCGACCGCTACGAGCGCAGCATCCCCCAGATCGACTACGCCGTCCGCAACACGCGCGTGCTCGCGCGCAACGTCGTCGCGCTCGTTCGCGACGGCGACGACGTGCCCGAGAGCCTCCCGAACGCGGTCCGCGGCCTCTCGCACTCCGTCTGGGAGCTGGCCGCGTCCTACGACGCGCCCTCGCACGCCGAGCCGGGCCGCCGGCTCGCCGTCCGCGCCGCCACCGACGCCGCCGCGGTCGCGCACGAGCGGCCCGACGCCGTGCTCGTCGGCGGCCAGGTCCGCTCCGTGGCCGTGGATCTCGTGCGTGCCGCCGAGCTGGTCGCCGAGGACGCCAGGCCCGCGCACGAGCTGCCCACCGAAGAGCTGCTCGCCAACCCCACCTAAAGGGGTCAGACCCCTTTAGGTGGCGTTGAGAGATCTCAACGCCGTGTACGTGGGCCAGACCCCCACGCGACCGGGGTCGCTGACGTACGATCGCGGCATGCTCGCCCCCGAGCCGTTGCGCTTGGCGACGTGGCACGCTGGCGAGGGCGATCACGTCCGGATCACTCCCATCTATCGCAGTCCTGCCGTGTCGTTCGGGACGTTCTGGTGCCCACCCGACGATGTGCGCTGGGACCAGGAGAACTACGTCGGCGACGTCGCGCACATCGGGTTCCCGGCGGCGCCGGTGTGGATCTCCGCCCAGGGCGAGGAGCACGCGCTCGCGGGCCCCAACCACGCCCTGTTCTTCAACGCCGGCGACGTGTTCCGCCGCCGCCGCTTCAACGGCCACGGCGACCGCAGCCACTTCATGGTGGTCAGCGGCGACACGATGGCCGACTGGCTGGCGGACGCGCGGTTCCCGAAGCCGGTGGGCAAGCTGCTGCCGCGCCCGTACATGACCGTCCGCGCGATCGCCCGCGCGGTCGCCGAGGACGTCGACGCGCTCGCGGTCGAGGAGCGGCTGCTGGCGCTCGGCCACGCGACGGTCATGGGCGCGTTCGGGCGCGGCGAGTACCGGCCGCGCCGCCGGACGCCGGCCGTGGTCGAGGAGGCCAAGGCGCTGCTGACCGCGCGCTACAACGAGCGGCTCACGCTCGACCAGCTCGGCCGCGCCGTCAACGTGTCGCCGTTCCATCTCGCGCGCTCGTTCCGGCGCCACACCGGCTACACGCTGCACGAGTACCGCACGCAGCTGCGGCTCCGCGCCGCGCTCGACCGGCTCGCGCAGGGCGACGAGGACCTCGTCCACATCGCCCGCGCGGTCGGCTATTCGAGCCACAGCCATCTCACGGCCAGCTTCCGCCGCGTGTTCGGCGTCCCGCCGTCACGCGTGCGCCGGCGCTTGACGTAGGAGGGGGAGGGCGGCGACACTCACCCCGTGGGGGACGAGGTCGCCGCCCGGGTCTTCACCGGCGAGGATCGCAAGCGCTATCGCGAGAAGGTCAAGCGCTGCCTGGACGTCTTCGCGCGCATGCTGTCCGAGTCGCGGTTCGACGCCGACCGCCGCTCGATCGGCCTCGAGATCGAGCTCAACATCACCGAGGAGACCGGCGACCCGGCGATGGCGAACGCCCACGTGCTGGAGATGATCGCCGACCCCGACTGGCAGACCGAGCTCGCGCAGTTCAACATCGAGATCAACATCAAGCCGCGCACGCTCTCGGGCGGCGTGCTGAGCGAGCTCGAGACCGCGGTGCGCGCCAACCTCAACCATGCCGAGGAGGGCGCGCGCAAGGCGCACGCGCGGCTGCTGATGGTGGGCATCCTGCCGACGCTCACCGAGGATCTGCTCAACGGCTCGGCGCTCAGCGCCAACCCCCGCTACGCGCTGCTCAACGAGCAGATCTTCGCGGCCCGCGGCGAGGACCTGCATCTGGCGATCGACGGCGTCGAGCGGCTCTCGACCTACGCCGACACGATCGCGCCCGAGGCCGCCTGCACGAGCGTGCAGCTGCACCAGCTCGTCGACCCGGGAGCGTTCGCGCGCCACTGGAACGCGGCGCAGTGCATCGCCGGCATCCAGCTCGCGGTCGGCGCGAACTCGCCGTTCTTCTTCGGCCGCGAGCTGTGGCGCGAGACCCGCATCGCGCTGTTCGAGCAGGCCACCGACACGCGCTCGGAGGAGCTCAAGGCCCAGGGCGTGCGCCCGCGCGTGTGGTTCGGCGAGCGCTGGATCACGTCGATCTTCGACCTGTTCGAGGAGAACGTCCGCTACTTCCCGTCGCTGCTGCCGGTGGTCGAGGAGGAGGAGCCCGAGGAGGTGCTCGAGCGCGGCGACACCCCGCGGCTGCAGGAGCTGCGGCTGCACAACGGCACGATCTACCGCTGGAACCGGCCGATCTACGACGTCGTCCGCGGGCGGCCGCACCTGCGGGTCGAGAACCGCGTGCTGCCGGCCGGCCCGACCGTGGTCGACACGCTGGCCAACGCCGCGTTCTACTACGGGCTCGTGCGCGTGCTGGCCGACGAGGACCGGCCACTGTGGTCGCAGATGTCGTTCTCGGCCGCCGAGGAGAACTTCCACGCGTGCGCGCGCGACGGCATCGCGGCGCGCGTGTACTGGCCGGGCGTCGGCGACGTGCCGGCGGCCGAGCTCGTGGTGCGGCGGCTGCTGCCGCTGGCGTACGAGGGGCTCGACCGCTGGGGCGTGGACCCGGCCGACCGCGACCGGCTGCTGGGCATCGTGGAACGCCGCTGCGTCGAGGGGCGTAATGGGGCGTCATGGCAGGCGGACACGTTTCACCGCCTCTACGAGCAGGCCGACCGCGCCGACGCGCTGCGCGAGATGACCGTGCGCTACCGCGAGCACATGCACAGCAACGAGCCTGTGCATACGTGGCCCGTCGACTGACAGCGATCCTGATCGTCGCGCTGGCCGGGTGCGGGGGCGGCGATTCCGCGCCACCGGGCGAGCGCGGCGTCGAGGTCGTCGCCGAGGGGCTCGAGGTGCCGTGGGAGATCGCGTTCATGCCCGACGGCCGCGCGCTGGTCACCGAGCGGCCGGGCCGGATCCGGATGCTCGCCGCGGACGGCACGCTGCAGGACGACCCGGTCGCAGAGATCGACGTGTCGCAGCAGGGCGAGGGCGGCCTGCTCGGCCTGGCGCTCGACCCCGAGTTCTCGCGCAACGGCCTCGTGTACCTGTACTTCACGACCCCCGAGGCGATGCGGCTCGAGCGCTGGCGGTTCACCGGCGACGGCATGCGCCGCGAGGCCGACCTGATCGACGGCACGATCCAGGCCGGCACGGTGCACGACTCCGGGCGGATCGCGTTCGGGCCGGACGGCGACCTCTACGTCGCCACCGGCGAGGCCGGCCAGCCCGAGCTCGCGCAGGACCCGGACTCGCTCAACGGCAAGTACCTGCGGCTGACGCCCGACCAGTACCACGGTGGGCCGAGCGTGCCGGAGATCGTCTCGCTCGGCCATCGCAACCCGCAGGGGTTCGACTGGGAGCCGGGCAGCGACCGGCTGATCTCGACCGAGCACGGCCCGAGCGGCGGCGACGGCCCGCAGGGGTTCGACGAGATCAACGCGATCGAGAAGGGCAACAACTACGGCTGGCCGGTCGTCTACGGAGACGACCATGGCGCCTTCACGGAGCCCCTGAAGGTGTACGAGGACGCGATCGCGCCGTCGGGCGCGACGTTCTACAAGGGCGACTACTACTTCGCGACGTTGCGCGGCGAGGCGCTCCATCGCGTCAGGTTCGACGGGGACCGCGTCGTCAGTGATGAGACGCTGCTGGACGGCGACTACGGGCGCCTGCGCACCGTCGTCGAAGGCCCCGACGGCGCGCTGTACGTGCTCACGAGCAATCGCGACGGCCGCGGCGATCCCGCAGACAGCGACGATCGCATCTTGCGGATCACCGGGCTCGGCTAACCGTCCGGGGCCGGCGGGGTACGCCATGATGTGCCGCGGTTCATGTCCCACGAACTGACCACCGAACCGGCCGTCGGCGTCGACGCGCTCGAGACGTTCGTCGATCTGCTCGGCCGCGTCGAAGCCGACGGGTCGACCGACGACTTCTACAGCCGCCTGTGCGAGGCGACCTGCCGCGTCGCCTCGATGGACCGCGCGATCATCTTCCGCTACGACGACGCCCGCCGCCGCGTGCGCGCCGCCGGCGCCTACGGGATCGACCTCGACCTCTTCGAGGGCGCCCAGCTGACGGTGGAGTCGGCGCCGATCGCGCGCCAGGCGCTCGAGGAGGACCGCGTCATCGAGGTCCGCGACGACGACACGCCCGAGGTCCCGGACGAGTACCGCGACCTGCTGCGCGAGGCGACGCTCGTGTGCACGCCGCTGTCGGCCGCCGGCCGCTGGCTGGGCGTGATCCTGTCCGACCGCGGGCCGAACCACGCGCCGCTGCGCGAGAGCGAGCGGCAGGCGCTGTGGGCGTTCGGCAAGACCGCCGCGCTCGCCACGCTGGCGCGGCTTGCGACCAACCAGCAGGCGCGGGCGCGCCAGCTGCAGGAGCGGATCGACCTTGCGCGCGACGTCCACGAGGGCGTGATCCAGCGCCTGTTCGGCGTGCAGCTCGTGTTCTCCAGCCAGGCCGACCTATCGCCGGAGGCGCGCGAGCGGATCGCCGCCGAGCTGCAGGCCGCCCTGTTCGACCTGCGGCGTGCGCTGCAGCGCCCGCTCGGCCGCGTCGCGCCGGAGACGCAGACCACGCTGCTGCAGGAGATCGACCGGCTGCGCCGCGAGCATCGCGACCTGGCGATCCGGCTCACGCGCGGCTCCGAGCGCGTCGAGGTGCCGCGCCAGCTCGAGCCGCTCGCGCAGTCGGTGCTGGCCGAGGCAGTGCGCAACGCGCACAAGCACGCGCGCCCGTCGCGCGTGGAGGTGACGCTCGAGCTCACGGACGGCACGCTCACGCTCGAGGTCGCCAACGACGGCGTGTCGGGCCGTCCGCGCCAGACCGGCATGGGCCTGCGGCTCGCCGCGCTCGAGGCGCTGCTGGTGGGCGGGATCGTGGTGTTCGGCGAGCGCGAGCCGGGCA
>DASSUW010000470.1:0-8716 GCA_035706585.1 Solirubrobacteraceae bacterium
GCGGTGATCGTCGGCCCCGGCGTCGGCGAGGAGATCGCCGCGACGCTGCGGCCGTCGCTCTCCAACGGCGAGATCTGGGACGTCGCGGGCGGCTCGGTGCAGGCCGGCGCCGACCTCGCGGTGCGCCTGCGCGCGGGCTTCTATGACGCGGTCGTCGGCATCGGCGGCGGGCGCACGCTGGACGTCGCCAAGTACGCCGCCTCGCTCTCGGGCCTGCCGGTCGTCGCGGTCGCGACGTCGCTCGCCCACGACGGCATCGCCTCGCCGGTCGCCTCGCTGGCGGACGACGAGGCGGGCCGCAAGTCCTCCTACGGCGTGACGATGCCGATCGCGGTCGTGGTCGACCTCGACTACGTGCGGCGGTCCGAGCCGGCGATGCGCCGCTCCGGGATCGGCGACGCGATCAGCAACCTGTCGGCGATCGCCGACTGGCGGCTGGCCGAGCGCGAGCGCCGCGAGGCGGTCGACGGCGTGGCCGTGACGTTCGCGCGCATCGCCGCGACGTCGATCGTGCACCGCGAGGACGGGATCGACGACGACGCGTTCCTGATCGCCCTGGCCGAGTCGCTCGTGCTGTCGGGCCTGGCGATGGCGACGGCGGGGTCGAGCCGGCCGTGCAGCGGCGGCGACCACGAGATCCTGCACGCGATCGACCACCTGTTCCCCGGCACCGCCCACCACGGCGAGCTGGCCGGCGCCTGCAGCCTGTTCACGTCGTTCCTGCGCGGCGACGCCGGGCTCACGCGCGGCATCGACGAGTGCCTGCGCCGGCACGGGCTGCCGCGGACGCCCGGCGACCTCGGGCTGACGGCGGAGCAGTTCGCGGAGGCGGTGGCGGCGGCGCCGGGCACGCGCCCCGACCGCTTCACGATCCTCGAGCACCTGGCGCTCGACGAGGCCGGTGTCCGGCGGGCGGTCGGGGAGTTCCTCGATGCCTACGATCGCTGAGCTCCGCGCCGCCACGCAGCCGGCCTCGATCTTCGCCCGCAACAGCGGCGAGCACTGGGCCGGCAAGCTGTACATGCGGCGGCTGTCGCCGTACCTGACGCGGCTGCTGCTGCCGACCGGCATCAGCGCCAACGGCGTGACGTGGCTGATGATCGCCGCGGGCGTGGCGGCGGCGGGCGTGCTGGCGCTGCCCGGGCTGCTGCCCGCGATCGGCGCCGTGCTGCTGATCCAGCTGCAGCTGCTGCTCGACTGCTCGGACGGCGAGGTCGCCCGCTGGCGCGGCGAGAAGTCGGTGCTGGGGGTCTATCTGGACCGCATTGGCCACTGGCTGACCGAGGGGGCACTGCCGATCGCGCTCGGCATCCGGACCGGCGAGGACACCTACGTGATGCTCGGGCTGGTGGCCGCGGTTCTCGTGCTGCTGATCAAGGGCGAGTCGGCGCTGGTGACGGTGGCGCGCGCGGAGGCGGGGCGGCCGCCGGCCGATGACACGGTCGCCGTGGCGGCGCCCCGCCCGGGCGTGCTGCGGGTCGTGCGCCGCACGCTCGGCTTCCTGCCGTTCTACCGGGCGTTCGTGGCGGTCGAGGCGACGTTGCTGGCGCTGCTGGCGGAGATCCTCGGGCTCACGGAGGAGCTCGTGGTGGCGCTGGTCGTCGTCACCGGCATCACCGCCGCCGGGCACCTGCTGGCCATCGTCACGTCGGCGCGGCTGCGGTGAGCGCGCGCCCCACGATCGGCGCGGTCGTCCTGACGCAGGGCCGGCGGGCAACCGAGCTGGCCGCGGCCCTGAGCTCGCTCGCCGCTCAGCAGGGCGTCGCCCTCGACGTCGTCGTGGTCGGCAACGGCTGGACGCCGGCGGGTCTGCCGGACGGCGTGCGCGCGGTCGCCCTCGCCGAGGACCGCGGCATCCCCGCCGGCCGCAATGCCGGCGTGGGGAGCGTTGCCGGCGAGCTGCTGTTCTTCCTCGACGACGACGCGCGCCTGGCGGCACCGGATGCGCTCGCCGCCGTGGCGGCGCGGTTCGCGGCCGATCCGTCGCTCGCCCTGCTGCAGCTGCGGGTCGACCCGGCCGGCGGCGGCCGCCCGCCGCGCGACTGGGTGCCGCGCCTGCGCGTCGGCGACCGCACGCGCTCGAGCGACGTGACCGCGGTCTGGGAGGGCGCCGTCGCGATGCGCCGCAGCGTGTTCGACGGCGTCGGCGGCTGGCCGGAGCCGTTCGTCCGCGGGCACGAGGGCGTCGAGCTCGCCTGGCGGGTGCTCGACGCCGGCCACCGCGTCGCGTACGCGGGCGACATCGCGGTCCTGCACCCCGCCTACGTCACCGCCCCGCACCCGCACTCCCTCTACTACGGCGCCCGCAACCGCGTCTGGCTGGCGCGGCGCAACCTGCCGCTGCCGCTCGGCGTCCTGTACGTGGCGGGGTACATGGTCCGCACGCTGCCGGTGCTCCGCTCGGCGGCCCGCGCCCGCGCCGCGCTGCGCGGCTACCGCGACGGCCTGCGCCGGCCATGCGGGCCGCGGCGGCGCCTGCGGGCCCGCACGCTGTGGCGCATGACCCGTAACGGACGCCCACCGGTCCTCTGACACCCCTTCTAGACTCCGCGCCGATGCCGACCACCGACTGGAACGAGCGCTGGGCCCGCGATCTCGAGCGCTTCCGCGAGCGACGCAGGCGCGGCAAGCGCGGAGGCCACTACGGCGATCACTGGGGCGACCCGTCGCTGTCCGGCCTGCGCTACCTGCTGCACCGCCTGCGGCCGGGCACCCGGTCGATCGGCAACCTGTCGAAGGTCGTCAGGGACCACCTGGAGCCATATGTGAGGCCCGACTCCGTGGTGCTGGAGATCGGTGCCGGCGGCGGCCGCTGGACCCAGTACCTGATCGCTGCCCGCAAGGTCGTCGTGGCCGAGCTGAACCCGGCGTTCTTCGGGTATCTGCGCAAGCGCTTCAAGCGCCACGAGGAGAAGCTGCGGTTCTACGAGACGTCCGGCTACGAGCTCGACGGGATCGACCGCGAGTCGATCGACTTCGTGTTCTCGTTCGGCACGTTCGTGCACATCGACCCGGAGGGGATCGACGCGTACCTGGGCGAGATCCATCGCGTGCTCAGGCCGGGCGGGAACGCCACGCTGCAATACGCCGACCGCACGAAGCCATACTTCCAGAAGCGGGAGACTTGGGATGGGTTCTCCGACATGAACGGGCCCAGGATGGAGAGATTGCTGGCCGCACGCGGCTTCACGGTCGTCGAGCACGACGAGTCCCTGCTCAAGCACTCCAACGTGGTGGTGTTCCAGCGGCCGTGAGCGGCGCCTCCGTCAACGAGTTCACGACGGTCCAGCACGTCTACGAGCCGCATCGCGTCGGTCTGCCGCCGCTCCGCCCGTACGTACGCGAGCTGTGGCGGCGCCGCGAGTTCGCGCTCGAGCTGTCGCGGACCGACGTGCGCGCGCAGCACTTCAACACGGCCTTCGGCCAGCTGTGGCTGGTCCTCAACCCGCTGCTGCTCGCCTGCGTGTACTTCATGCTCGTCGAGATCCTGCGGGCGCGGACCGGGGGCGTCGAGTTCTTCGCCCACCTGATGGCGGCGCTGTTCGTCTTCCACTTCGTGACCGACGGGATCCGCCAGGCCGTCAAATCGGTCACCGGCGGCGGGCGGCTGATCCTCAACACCGCGTTCCCGCGGGTGCTCCTGCCGGGGGCGTCGGTGCTGACCGCGGTCAAGCGCTTCCTGCCGACGATGATCGTGTTCGTCCCGGTCTACATCGCCGCCGGACCGAACTTCGGTCCCGAGATCCTGTGGCTGGTGCCGGTGTTCGCGCTGTTCGTGATCCTGACCGCCGGGCTGGCGATGCTGGTGGCGGCCGGGAACGTCTACTTCCGCGACCTCAAGAACTTCCTCAACTACGTGCTGCGGATCTGGCTGTACGCCTCGCCGATCCTCTACTACGCCGACGAGATCCCCCACCAGTACGAGTTCCTGGCGTACCTGAACCCGATGACGCCGCTGCTCGGCGCCTGGAGCGACATCCTCGACAAGGGCATCGCGCCCGACCCGGGCGACCTCGCGCTGGCCGCCGCCTGGGGTGTCGTGCTGTTCATCGCGGGCGCGCTGTACTTCATCTCCCGGGAGCGTGAGTTCGCTGTCCGGCTCTGACCGCATCCGGATCCGCGTCGAGGACGTGTCGGTGACGTACCGGACGTCGCTCGAGAAGCGGCCGACGATCAGGGGGACGCTGCACCGGGTCGGCCGCGGCAAGGGCTTGATGCGCGAGATCGAGGCGGTCAAGCACGTCTCGTTCGAGGTTCCGCACGGCAAGGTGATGGGCGTCGTCGGCGCCAACGGCGCGGGCAAGTCGACGCTGATGCGGACCGTGGCGGGCATCCTGCCCCCGACCACCGGCCGCGTCGAGGTCGACGGCCGCGTGAGCACGCTGCTGTCGCTCGGCGTCGGCTTCAACCGCAAGCTCACCGGGCGCCAGAACGTGGTGCTCGGCGGGCTCGCCGCCGGCCTCACGCGTGCCGAGCTGGCCGAGAAGTACGACGAGATCGTCGACTTCGCGGAGCTCGAGGAGTTCATGGACATGCCGATGCGGACCTACTCCTCCGGGATGTACGGCCGTCTCGCGTTCGCGGTCGCCGTGACGATGCACCCGGACATCCTGATCATCGACGAGGCGCTCTCGGTCGGCGACGCGCGGTTCCGCCGCAAGTGCTTCCGGCGGATGCGTCAGCTGTGCAGGGAGGACCGCACGATCCTGCTCGTGAGCCACGCGCTCGGCAGCATCGAGCGGCTGTGCGACGAGTGCATCTGGCTCGACAAGGGCGAGCTGCGGATGTGGGACGAGCCGCGCGCCGTGGTCGAGGCCTACACCGAGTTCCTCGGCGTCCACGACGAGGACGAGGAACCCGACCCGGTCACGATGGAGGACGTCTAGCCGGACGGCATCCTGGCGCCGCGTAGGCGCGCCAGAACCTCGTTCGCTTGAACTGCCGGTAGGTCGCCGGCGGCCGCACGACCTCGACGTCGCCGAGGAAGAAGCGCCGCGTCGCCCGCGTGCGCCGTGGCACCAGCAGCAGGTCGCCCATCGGGCTCGCGCCGCTCTCCACGGTCGTGACCGTGCCCGGCTTCCCGTCGAGGAAGAAGCGGGCGTACGGCAGCGCGCGATGATCGGACACGGTCAGCGCGGGGCAGCGTGCGAAGGCGGCGCGGAACCGCGGCGCCTCGACGAAGTTCCGGAGCTTGCCGTACATGCGCGCATCGACGTTCGTCCGGCGGTCGACGTTGTCGAGCTTCTTCGCGTGCCACGGGATGTAGGCGACCGACAGCGCGACCGCCACGCCGCCGAGCACCATCCAGCGCGTGCGGGCGCGTCCCCTCGGCAGCAGCGTCCAGCCGGCGACGGCGAGGCCGTAGAACAGCGTCAGCAGCACGGCCGGGGTCTCGATGTAGCGGCGGATGAGCGGCAGCCCGAACAGCGGGCCGATCGCGAACACCGCGGTCATCGCCACCACGACCGCGACCGGCATCGTGGCGCGGCGCCGCGTATACAGCCACGCGAACGCGAGCCCGAGCGGGACGCCGATGACCATCGGCTCGCGCAGCGCGTAGGCGAAGTACTGCGCCGTCCAGTACGGCACGTCCTCCGGGCTGCGGCGGCGGTCGGCCTCCTCCGCCAGCGCGGCGGTGCCGTGCAGGGAGTGCAGCGGGTCACCGGCGATGATCCAGTCGGTCCCGGCCCAGATCAGCGGCGCCGACAGCACGAGCGCGGCCGTCTTGACGCGCTCGGCGGGCGAGGACCCGCGCCACAGGTAGAGCCAGTACAGGCCGGACAGCACCCATGCCTCGGGTCTGAGCAGGCCGGCGAGCGCCAGCAGGACCAGCACCGCCACGCCGCGGCGCGGCCGGCGTTCCTCGAGCAGGACCGCACCGATCACCAGGACGGCGAACGGCAGGTCCTGATAGCCGAGCACCGTGTCGCGGACCATCGCCGGCCGCGTGAAGACGACCAGCGCGGCCACGAGCCCGACCCAGGGATTGAACAGCTCGGCGCCGAGCCGGTAGGTGAGGTACACGAGCGCCCCGAACGACAGCAGCGTCAGCCAGATGATCGCGAGGCTGGCGCCGTGGCCGAACGGCAGCGCGAGCGAGCTGACCGCGGTCGCCAGCGGATGCGGCGTCGGCGCGAAGTCGGCCGTGTACTCGGGCGTGGCGCCGCTCCACAGGTCGCTCGCCCACAGGAGCGCCCACTGCGCGTCGTAGTTGACGAACTGCGGCCCGAAGCGCAGGTAGACCACGGCCGCCACGCCCACGATCGTCAGCAGCGGGGCGACAAACCGCGGGAGCCGCTGTCGGCGCTCCTCGAGGATCGATGGGAGACGAAGCGACGGCGCGCGCCGAGGGGGCGAGATCGTGGCCATCAGCCCGGGCCACGATAGCGGTCGCCCCGGAACCCTCATACGTCGCTGTGAACGACCGGATAACGCAACGAGCGCAGTTTCTCGCGCGCGAGGGCGCGCGCGAGTCTGCCAGCGCCGCCGCTAGGGTTGGCGCGGCCCCTTGCCCGCCTCGCTGCACACGCTCGCCCTCGCCGCGCCGATCCAAGGCGGCGCGCTGCTCGCCGCCGCGGCCGCGACGTCGTTCGCCCTCGTCACGCGCGACGTGCGCGCGCGCGCGATCGCGATGCTGGCGGCGCCGGCGCTCGCGGTCGTCGCGATCGGCACGCTCGCCACGCGCGTGCACCTGCCGTCGATCAGCGCGAAGATCATCGGCGCCGGCGTGGTCGGCGGCATCGCCGTGCTCGCGCTCACGTGGCTCGTGCTGCAGCGGCCGACCTGGCTCACGCTGCGGGCGATCGCGGCGCTGCCGTTCCGCGTGCCGGTGTCGGTCGGCGACACCGCCGCGAACCTGCTGCTGCCGCTGTACGGCGTGATCGCCGCCGGCATCCTCGCCTACGCCTGGCGCCGGCTGCGCGGTGACGAGGACGGCGAGGACGCCGAGCGCGAGCCGCTGCTGCGGTGGCTGCAGATCGCGTTCGCGGCCGTGCTCGTGCTGTACGCGATCCAGTCGCTGTACTCGGACGACAACGAGCAGGCGCTGAAGAACTTCTGCCTGTTCTACGTGCCGTTCGCGATGCTGTTCGTGCTGCTGCTGGACGCGACGTGGTCGCCGCGGCTGCTGCGCAGCTCGCTGATCGTGACGGTCGTGCTCGCGCTCGTGTTCGCGGTGATCGGCTGCATCGAGTTCGCGACCGGCCACCTGCTGATCACCAACGAGAAGGTCGTGTCGGCGAACGAGCTCCTCCCGTATTTCCGGGTCAACTCGCTGTTCTTCGACCCCAACATCTACGGCCGCTACCTGGCGCTGACGATGGTGCTGCTCGCCGCCGTGCTCCTGTGGACCCGGCGCCGGCGCGAGGCGGGCCTGATCGCCGCTGCGCTCGCGGTGCTGTGGGCCGGTCTCGTGTTCTCGCTGTCGCAGTCGAGCTTCGCCGCGCTGCTGCTCGGCCTCGCCGTGCTCGCCGCGCTGCGCTGGAAGCCGTGGCCGATCGTGGCCGGCCTCGGCGCGATGGCGGCGATCGGCATCGCGCTCGTGTTCCTGGCGCCGGGCCTGCTCAACATCGACACCGACCGCGGGAACTGGTGGAACCGTGCCACGACCGGCCGCACGGACCTGATCGCGGGCGGCCTGCGGATGGTGCGCGACCGCCCGCTGCTCGGCTACGGCTCGGGCGCGTACGCCGAGGTCTATCGCGAGCGCGAGCACGTGAGCTCGGAGAAGGTCGCCGCCGCTTCGCACACGATCCCGCTCACGGTGACCGCCGAGCAGGGCATCCCCGGCCTGCTCGCCTACCTTGCGCTCGTCGCGGTCTCGCTCGCGCTGCTCTTCCGCGGTCTGCGCGCGCGGCTGCACGCGAGCGTGTGGCCGGGCGTCGAGCCGGTGGCCCTGGCCGGGATCGCCGCGGCGTACGTGGCGCTGCTGCTGCACACGCTCGTATACGCCGCCTATCTCGAGGACCCGCTGACGTGGGCGCTGCTGGCGATCGCGGCCGACCTGCGCATAAAGGGGTCTGACCCCTCTACTTCGCGCGCTGAGACCTCGCGGCGGGTGGAGGCGCCGGTTGTCTGAGCCGCTCGTGCTGCCCGAGTACGGCCCGACGCTGCCCGAGCTCGCGCGGCGCCGGTTCGGCTGGCGCGAACGCACCACGGTCGCGCTGCTCGTCGCCGTCGGCGCGCTGATCGTCGTCGGGCTCCTGCTGGTGCGCCCCGAGGTCGACAGCAAGACGAAGTACGTCCATCACGAGGCGCCGGTCTTCAACCTGCTCTACGACAACGGGGCGCTGCACCGGGTGGCCCCGGAGGGCGACGAGATCGTGCGGCTCGAGGGGCGCCGCGGGCGGCTCGCGGCAGCGATCGCGGTCGAGCCGCTTGATCTGCCGGGCGCGACCGGCGACGTCGCCCACGGCGTGCTGCCGGCGTACGCGTCCACCCACGTGCAGGAGCTGCGGGCGAAGCTTCCGCACTTCGCGCTGATCAGCGAGGGCCGGGCGCGCGTGAACGGCGCGCCGGGCTACGAGGTCAGGTTTCGAACCGGACGCACTTTCGGTAACGACCTGATGATCCTGCCCTCCGAGGAGGAGGCGGGCGATGCGCTGCTCGTCAAGGCGCGCCGGACGCTCACGGGTCGTCGCAAGCGCGGGAGGCGCGAACGGGCGTTCAAGCGGCAGGTCGCGAAGGCCTACCGCTCGTTCAAGTACGGGACCGACGC
>DASSUW010000471.1:0-6954 GCA_035706585.1 Solirubrobacteraceae bacterium
CAGCGCCGCGGTCGGCGGGCGGTACGCCCACAGCGCGCCGGCGTCCTCCTCCACCACCAGCGCGCCGTCGCCGACCATCTCGGCCAGCAGCTCGGCGCTCGGCGGCGATCCGGCCAGCAGCGCGGCCGTGGCGGGCGCGAGCTCGGTCACCGGCAGGCAGGTGGACCCGTCGCGCTCGGCCTCGGCGAGCACGTGGACGACGGCGGCGCGCGTGCGCGCGGGCGCGTCGGCCGGCACGCCGCCGGCGCGGGCGATCCGGTCGGCCGTCTGGAAGCCGACGCCGAACACGCTCGTGAGGTCGTAGGGACGGCGGCGGACCACCTCGTGGGCGCGGTCGCCGTACTCCTTGACGATCCGCGGCACGAGCCACGTCAGGCCGTGCGGGGCGAGCAGCAGGTGCAGCGTGCGCGTCGAGCGCAGCCCGTGCCACGACCGCACCGCCTCGTTCGTGCGCCGCGGGCTGAGGCCGAGCCCGCGGAACGCCGCGGCGGGATCGCGGTCGATCGTGTCGAGCACCGCGTCTCCGTACCGGTCGAGCAGGCGGGCGGCGCGCACGCCGCCGACGTGCTTGACGCGGCGCAGGTAGGCGATCAGCGCCGCCTCTCCGGACGGCGCCAGCGGCTCGGCGCGCGCGACCTTGACCTGCAGCCCGTAGCGGCGGTCGTCCTGCCACACGCCGGCGATCCGGACCCGCTCGCGCTCCTCGAGATGCGCGATCGTCCCGACGAGCACGATCTCGTCCCCGTCGCGGTCGCCGTCGAGCACCGCGAACCCGGTCTCGTCGCTCGCCCAGCGACGCCGCACGATCACCACCTCGCCCTCGAACGCGGCGCCCGGAGCGCCTTCGATCACGGCCTGAACCACATGTCCATGAACCCCTTCAGCATGCCCGCCACCGCGCCGCGGTCCGGCAGCGTCGCGGCCATCCCGTAGACCGGCGCCATGCCGCCTTCGGCCTCGGGCGCGCGCCGCACCTCCTCCAGGCTCGCGCGCAGGTCGTCCACGAACCGCTCGGCGACGCCCGGCTGCGCGTGCCGGAGCGTGGTGCAGATGTGGACGGCGGGCGGGTGGTGCAGCCCGTTCAGGCTCCATCCACGCGCGGTCATCGCGTCCATCACGCGGTAGATCGCCAGGTCGTCGTCCTCGGTCGCGAACGCGATGCAGAACAGCGGGTCGCCGAGCACCCGCAGCCCGTCGATCGCCTCGATGCCGCGCCGGATCACGGCAGCGGCGTCCAGGATGCGCCGGGCGGCGTCCGTGTAGCCGTCGACGCCCAGCGAGACCATCGCCGCCCAGCACGCGGCGCTGAGCGCGCCGGGGCGGCTGCCCGCGAACGTCGGCGTCATGTAGAGGCCGCCCGGCCAGTCGGTGAACGCGAAGTACTGGGCATGACGGAGCTCGTCGCCGCGGTAGAGCACGACCGACGTGCCCTTGGCGGCGTAGCCGAACTTGTGGGTGTCCGCCGACATCGAGCTCACGCCGGGCAGCCGGAAGTCGAACGGCGGCACCGGATGGCCGAGGCGCTCGGCGAACGGGAGCAGGAAGCCGCCGAGGCACGCGTCGGTGTGGAACCCGATCCCGCGCGAGCGGGCGAGCTCGGACAGCTCCTGGATCGGGTCGATCACGCCGTGCGGGAACGACGGGGCCGAGCCGACGATCAGCACCGTGCGGTCCGTGACCGCCGCCCGAGTGGCGGCGACGTCGGCCCGCATGTCCCTCCCGACCGGGACCTTGACCGCCTCGACACCGAGGCAGTGCGCCGCCTTGTCGAACGCCGCATGGGCGGTCGTCGGCAGCACCATCTGCGGCGCGTCGACGCCCGCGCGGTCGCGGTGCGCCTTGACCGCGAGCATGATCGACTCCGTGCCGCCGGACGACACGACGCCCGCCACGTCGTCGCCGCCGCCGAGCATGGCGGCCGTCATCGCGACGATCTCCGCCTCGAGCTTGGTCGTGCTCGGCCACAGGTCGACGTGCAGCGGGTTGTGCTGCGAGTGCAGCGCGTATGCCCGCGCGAGGAACGCGACGTGGTCGGGGTCGCCGTGATAGACGGCGCCGGACGCATGCCCGTCCTCCCAGCGGCCCCGCTCGCGCGCGGCCATCGCCTCCAGGTCGGCGAGCACGTCGGCGCGGTCGCGGCCCCGGTCGGGCAGGCGGTCGAACGTGGGCAGCTCGCCGCGGTACGGCCGCAACGCGGCGACGATGTCCTCCAGCGGGTCGCTCATGACAGCGCATCCTCGCGCAGTGCGGCGAGCCGGCTGCGCACACGGCGGCTCGCCCGGTAGCTGCCGCGGAACGCCGCGAACAGCTCGTCGTAGACGCCGCTCGTCGACGGCTGCGGCCGATGCTCGCCGGCGACCGGCGCGCGCCCGTGGAGGCCGGCGACGCTCAGGTCGCCGAGCCCGAGCAGCGCGAGCGCCGCCGCGCCGCGCAGGTTGGCGCTCTCCGGCTCGGCCATCCGGTGGACGGTGCGGCCGAGCACGTCGGCCATGATCTGCGCCCACAGCGCCGAGCGGGCACCGCCGCCGACGAACGCGATCGGCTCGAGCCGCCGACGGCAGAAGCGCTCGACCGCGTGCTGCATCCAGCGGGCGTTCAGCGCCACGCCCTCGAGCACCGCCCGCGCGACGTCCTCGCGGCGCGTCGCCAGCGTGAGGTTGTGCAGGCCGCCGCGCACCACATGATCGTCGACCGGCGTGCGCTCGCCGTTGAGCCACGGCGTGAACAGCGTGCCGTGGCTGCCGGGCGGCGCGCTCGCCGCGAGCCGGTCGATCTCGGCGAACCCGTCCCCCGGCGCCAGCAGGTCGCGCAGCAGCTCGACGCTCGCGCCCGCGGTCTCCTGCTCGCACGAGACGAGCCAGCGTCCGGGCAGCGCGGACGGCAGCGAAGCGACCGATCGCAGCGGGTCGGTGCGCTTGTACGGCACGTGGCAGGAGAGCCACGACGAGGTACCGACGTACAGATGCGCCGCGTGGTCGGCGACGGCACCGGAACCGACGGCGGCGGACATCGTGTCCGGCGTCCCCGCGACGACGGGGACCGGCTCCGGCAGGCCGAGCTCCTGCTGCGCGGCACGCGTCAGCGGGCCGAGCACGGCGTTGGCCGCGAGCAGCTCGGGCAGCTGCTCGCGACGCAGGCCGGCGAGGGCGACGAGCTCGTCGTCGTAGCGCACGCGCGCGGCGTCGCGCGTGTCGGTCAGCCAGTGCAGCGTCGCCGTGGGGGCGGTCGTCGCGAGCCGGCCCGACAGCTTGCAGCCGAGCCAGTCCACGGGCTCCACGAAGTGGGCCGCGGCGCGATAGAGGTCCGGCCGCGCGGCGCGCAGCCACAGGATGTGCCCGAGCGGATCACGGCCCGACAGCGTCGGCGCTCCGCCGGTCCGGCGCACCCAGCGCACGAGCTTGCGCGGCTCGTAGCCCGCCACCCGCAGGCGGCCGCCCGCGAGCCGGCGGGCCTCCGCGGCGCCGCGGCTGTCCATCCAGATGATCGCGTCGCCCAGCGGCTCCCCGTGCTCGTCCACCGCCACGGTCCCCGCCCACTGCCCGGTCACCGCGACCGCGCGCACCGGCTCGCGATCCAGCGGCAGGCTGCGGGCGGCGTTCACCGTCGCCGTCCACCAGTCGCCGGGGCGCTGTTCGGCGCCGCCACCGGGATGCAGATGCAGCGGCACCGGTTCGAACGCGACCTCGCGCACGGTCCCGGCGGTCGTCACGAGCCCGACCTTGGCGCCGCTGGTTCCGAGATCGATCGCCAGGACGGAGTCCATGGCGGCAACGCTACGGATTGACGGCGAGGAACACGAACGCCGCGAACAGGACGAGATGGACGCCGCCCTCCTGCACGGTCGCGCGGCCCGGCAGCACCGTCAGCGCGCCGACGATCATCGTGATCACGAGCAGGACGATCTGCGTCGAGTCGAGCCCGAGCACGAGCGGGCCCTCGAGCCAGATCGAGGCGACCGCGATCGCCGGGATCGTGAGCCCGATGCTCGCCATCGCCGAGCCGAGCGCGAGGTTGAGGCTGGTCTGGACGCGGCCGCGGCGGGCGTTGCGGAAGGCGGCCAGCGTCTCCGGCCCCAGCACGAGCAGCGCGATCACGACGCCGACCGCGGACTTGGGCGCGCCCACTCCGGTCACGACGTCCTCGATCGCCTTCGACTCGACCTTGGCGAGCCCGACCACGGCGACCAGCGCCGCGACGAGGAGCGCGAGCGAGATCAGCGCGTCGCGGTTCGACGGCGGTGCGGCGTGCTCGTCGTCGTCGGTGACGAAGTAGTCGCGGTGGCGGATCGTCTGCACGAACACGAACAGCCCGTACAGCGCCACCGACGTGATCGCCGCGAACGTGAGCTGCGCCGCCGTGAACTCCGGCCCCGGCGCGCTGGTCGTGAACTTCGGCACCACGAGCGTCATCACCGCGAGCGTCGACACGGTCGCCAGCGCGGTCGCGGTGCCCTCGGCGTTGAACGAGGCCACGTGGTCGCGCAGCGCGCCGGTCAGCACCGACAGCCCGAGGATCCCGTTGGTGGTGATCATCGCGGCGGCGAACACGGTGTCGCGCGCCAGCGTCTCGTTGCCGTCGCCGTCGGACACCATCAGCGTGACGATCAGGCCGACCTCGATGACCGTCACCGCGACGGCGAGCACGAGCGAACCGAACGGCTCGCCGACCCGGTGCGCGACGACCTCGGCGAAGTGCACCGCCGACAGCACCGACGTGGCGAGGAAGACGCCGACGATCACCAGCACGAGCGTCGGCGGCTTCGATCCCCACGTGAGCGCGAGCACGATCAGCGCCGCGACGGTTGTTGCGTTGCGGAGATTCACGCCGGCGAGGCTAGACGGCGGCGCTCGAGCGCCCACCACAGCTCCACGAGGTGACGGGGATCGCGCAGCGTGGTCTGGGTCGTTTCCTCGAAGCGACGCAGCCGGTGGCGCAGCGTGTTCGGGTGCACGTGCAGGGCGCGCGCGGTGTCGTCCACGCGCATGCCCTGGTCGAACCAGGTACGCAGCGTGTCCTCGAGCTCGGTGCCGAGCCGGCCGAGGCCGGCGAGCGGCTCGAGGTAGCGCGCGGCGAACGCGTCGCCGAGCACCTCGTCGGCGATGATCGCCGGGCGGATCGAGAGGTCGGCGAGCGAGAACGCGCCCTCCTGGCCGAACGCCACGGCGGTCTGGAGCGCCCGGCTGGTCATGGCGAACGCGGCCGGTAGCGCCTCCAGGCGGGCGGCCGGGCCGACGCCGACGACAACCCCGCGAAGCGGTGCGGGCGGGCGCGTGGCGATGCCCGCCAGATCGCGGTCCAGCGCCATCACGAGCCCGTCGTCGCCCGCGAGCGCGACCGCGACGCGGTGGCTCTGCGGGCGGCCGGGGGCGGTCTCCCGGGCCCGGAACGGGACGAATTCGCGGTCGGCGTCGAGCCCGAACGTCCCGCTGTCGCGCCGCAGGTCGGCGGCGTCGAGCGTGCCGGTGAGCAGCGCGAGCAGGAACGCGTCGCGGCGCTGCTGCTCCTCGCGCGCCTGCTCGAGCTCGACCTCGCGGTGGGCGGCGCCGACGATGTCCATCACCGCGTCGGCCCACACCCACAGCGTCTCCGAGAACGCGAGGACGGTCGCCACGTCGGCGCCGCGCTCGCGCGCCAGCTCGCCGAAGCGCGACCAGACGGCGGTGACCGAGACGCGGTACGCGTGCAGGACCGCGTCGACGGTCAGCCCCTGCTCGGCGCGCTCGCGGCCGATCTCCGCTGCCATCTCGAGCTCGGCGTCGGTCGGCGGGCGCAGGTCTCGCAGCGCCGTCAGCGCACGGCCGACGTTGCCGCGGATCGCGCGCGCCAGCGTCTCGGCGGGGAGCCGCCGGAAGTCCGGGATCTCGGCGCGGATCCGGTCGCCGATCCGGTCGACGAGCACATCCATCTCGGCGTCGATCTCGGCGACGAGCCGTGCGACGACGTCAGCGGCCGCCATGGCCGCGAATGTATCGCTAGGCGGTGGCGACGCGGCCGCTCGGCGTGACCAGCGCGGCGACGGCGACGAGGCCGAACGCGACGATCTGCACCGCGAGCAGGATCCCGGCGGCGAGCGCGTCGCCGAACACGAGGATGCCGCCGATGATGCACGTCAGGTTCGCGGCGGTCGACGTGCACGCGATCACCGGCACGGCGTCGCCGAGCTGGAAGCCGCGGGCGGAGGCGAAGAACGCGAGGACGGCGGCGGCGACGGCGACGAGCAGCCACGGCGACAGCAGCGTCGGGTTGCCGGTCAGGGCCTTGATCGCGACGTCCGAGACGCCGAACAGCACGCCGGCCGACGCGCCGAGCAGCGCTCCGTGGTGGTGGGCGGGGGCGCCGAGCCGCGGCGCGGCGATCAGCAGCGTGCCGAGCGCGAGCGTCGCGGCCTCGAACGCCAGCAGGCCCGGGACCGCGAACGCGGCCTGATGGCCGTCGGGCGACGGCAGCGTGAGGACGAGCAGCGCGAGCCCGGTCGTGGTCATCGCCACGCCGATCCACTGGCGCGGCCCGACCGGGTGGCCGAACAGGCTCCCGCCGAGCACGGCGAGCATGACGACGCCGGTGGAGAGGACGACCTGGACTGTCGAGAGCGGGGCGAGTGCCAGCGCGGCGACGTGGAGGAGGAACGCGCCGGCGCCGATTCCCAGGCCGATCGCAAACCACTTGGACCCCAGCAGCGCGCGAGCGCTGCGCAGTGGTCGCTGCCACTCCACGCGCGGCGCTGCAGCCGCGCCGCGATGCTTACACAGGAACCCAAGCTGCGTAGCTGCGGCGCACGCGAGCGCCAGCGCGATCCCCACTCCCAACAGTCCTAGCTCCCTCGGTCGTCTGTAAAGGGGTCAGACCCCTTTACTTGTTTCGCACGTAAAGGGGTCAGACCCCTTTAGGTGCGGTGTTCCCTTCGCCGCGAAGACTTCCAGCGCGTGGCGGCGGGGTCATCGGGGCGGCCGACAA
>DASSUW010000472.1:0-9303 GCA_035706585.1 Solirubrobacteraceae bacterium
CAACGCCCCCGTGCTCGACGAGCTCAGGCGGCGCGGCATCACCGCGAGCGCCTGCCACACGGACGCGACGTACGAGCAGATGGTCGCGGCGGTGGACCGCGGCGTCCGGCACGCGACGCACACCTACAACGCGATGCGGCCGCTGCACCACCGCGACCCCGGCACGGTCGGCGCGTGCCTGACGATCGAGGCGCTGCGCTGCGAGCTGATCGCCGACGGCCACCACGTCGCGCCCGCGGCGATGGACGCGCTGTACCGCGCGCGCGGCCGCGACGCCGTCGTGCTCGTCTCCGACGCGGTCCGCCCCACCGGACTGCCCGACGGCGACTACCCGCTCGACGAGCGGACCGTGCAGCTGCGCGAGGGCACCGTGCGGCTCGCGGACGGCGCCCTTGCCGGCAGCGTGCTCACGCTCGACCGCGCGCTGCGCAACCTCGCCGCCGCCACCGGCCACGCCGCCGCGGAGCTGTGGCCGGCCGCGAGCGCGAACGCGGCCGCGAGCATCGGCGTCGCCGACCGCACGGGCCGCCTGGACGCAGGTATGGACGCGGATCTCGTCCTCCTCGACGGCGAGGGCGCCGTGCAGGCGGTGCTCGTCGAGGGCGAGCCGGCGTTCGTCGCCGACGGCGCCGCGGTCGACCTCGCGGGCTAGCGACGCCGGCGGCCGCGAGCCGTGCGCCGAGGCCGTGCTCGCGCCTCGTACCCCGGTAGGTTCTGCGGCATGGCGACCCGGCGGGTGGCGATCATCGAGGACCACGGGGCGTTGCGCGTGTTCCTGCGCGACGTGCTGACACGGCTGGACTGGGAGGTGACCGGGACGGCGGGGACCGCCGCCGCCGCGTACGAGCTGGTCGTCGGGTCGACGCCGGACGTCGCGGTCGTCGACCTGCACCTCGCGTCCGCCGGCGGCGGCGACGCGCTCGTCCGCCGGCTCGCCGAGGCGCAGACCGACACGCGCCTGCTCGTGTTCACCGCCACCAGCGACCCGAGCGAGCTGCGCGACGTGCTGGAGGCGGGCGCCGACGGCATCGTGCTCAAGGAGGGCGGGCTGCCGGAGTTGCTCGGCGCGCTCGACGCCGTGCTCGCGGGGCAGCGCTACGTGAGCCCCCAGCTGGCCACCGAGCTGTGACGGTCACGATTCCGGTGTGTGTGTCCGCTCGCACACCTGTTCGATCAAGCCGCGGCCGCCGGCTGCCGAGGGATGAGCATGCCGTCCTCCCGCACCAAGCAGTCAGGCTTCCTCCACGCTCCCGCCCCGTTCTCGATCGCCGACGCGCCGCGCGCTGACGGCAGCATCCTGCTCACGATCACCGGCGAGCTGGACATCGCGACCGTCCCGGTCGTCCGCGAACGCCTCTCGGCCGTCATCGAGGCCGGTGCCCGCCGGCTCGTGGTCGATCTCCGCGACGTCTCGTTCATGGACTCGACCGGCCTTGCCGCGTTCATCCACGCGAGGATGCGCCTCGGCGACGCCGGGCAGCTCACGCTCGTGATGGAGCCGGAGTCGTACGCACGGCTGATCTTCGAGGTCGCCGGCCTCGTCGGCGTGCTCGACGTGGTCGAGACGCTGGACTGACCCAGCCCCGCATCACGTGAGCTCGACCACGTGCGCGTCGATCCCGCGGGCGCCGAGCGCGCGGGCGACCGACACGCGGTGATGGCCGTCGCGCACGTAGTGCCGGTCGCCGACGCGGTAGACCGAGACCGGCGGCATCTCGACGCCCCGCCGGGCGGCGAGGTACATCAGGGTCCAGCGGCCGCGGCTCCACTCCGCCGGGCGGAACGAGCGGTCGAAGCTCTCGGCCTTGTGGCGGTCGACCGTGCCGACGATCGAGTCGATCGCGATCGTCTGAACGCCCAGTGCGCGGCGGGACGCCACGGCGGCCGGGCCGCTGTCCATCGCCACATAGGCGAGATCGGGGCCGCGGTGTCCGCGAGCCAGGCGCCGGAACGCACGCTCGGCCTCGACCCGGCCCGCGCCCGTCCCGCCGAACAGGCGGTCGAGCAGGCGATCGATCCACAGCAGGACCGCGACGAATCCGAGGAAGAAGCCGGCGATCCCGCCGATCACGATCGCGGCCGCCGCCAGCGGCGCCGGCAGCAGCAGCGACCGGTGGCGGCGCACCGCCTCAGTAGCCGGTGCCGGTCTTGACGCGCCGCCGGTCGAGCTCGTGGAGCCCGCCCTTGCGATCGAGCGTCTGGCAGGCCTCGGCGATGTCGGACGCGAGCGTCATCGCCAGGCCGTGCCCGAGCGTGAGCTTGACGAGCGCGCGCATGATCGTGATGTGGTCGGCGTTCGGCGGGAGCGTGTAGGCGGGAACCATCCAGCCGCGCTCCGCGGCGAGCTGTGAGGCGATGTCGAACTCGTCGTAGTCGCGCTCGTCCGTGAGCTGGAACGCGACGAGCGGGAGCTGCTCGGCGGCGGGGTCCCCGACCAGGCGGAACGGGCCGATGTCGGCGATCGCCTGGGCGAGCCGGCGGCTGTTCTCCCGCATCGTCTCCATGATGTAGCGGTAGCCCTCGAACCCGAAGCGGACGAAGTTGTAGTACTGGGCGAGCACCATCGAGGCGCCGGTCGAGAAGTTCAGCGTGAACGTCGCGTCGGTCTTGCCGAGGTAGTTCTCGTAGAAGACGAGGTCGTCGGCGAGGTCGCTGCGCTCGCGGAACACGAGCCAGCCGATCCCGGGATAGACGAGCCCGAACTTGTGCCCGGACACGTTGATCGAGCGCACCTGCTCGAGCCGGAAGTCCCAGGCGGTGTCGGGGTACAGGAACGGCCACACGAAGCCGCCGCTGGCGGCGTCGACGTGCAGCGGGACGTCGAGCCCCTTCGACTCGCGCATCCCGGCCAGCATGTCGTTGATCCCGCCGATGTCGTCGGCGTGGCCGGTGAACGTCGTGCCCAGCACCGCAGCGACGCCGATCGTGTTCTCGTCGACGTACGGCTCCACGTCCTCGGGCCCGATCGTGTACTTGTCGGGCTGGAGCGGGATGATCCGCGGCTCGACGTCGAAGTAGCGGCAGAACTTCTCCCACACGACGTGCACGTCGCCGCCGAACACGAGGTTCGGCCGCGTCGTGTCCTTGCCCGCCTGCTCGCGGCGCTGGCGCCACTTCCACTTCAGCGACAGCGCGCCGAGCATGATCGCCTCCGACGATCCCTGCGTGCGGGCGCCCGTCGTCTCGCCGGGCGCGTGGAACAGGTCGGCGAGCATGCGGATGCAACGCTGCTCGATCTCCGCCGTCCGCGGGTACTCGGCATGGTCGATGAAGTTGCGGTGCAGATTCTCGGCGATCACCCGCTGCGCCTCGGGCTCCATCCACGTGGTCACGAACGTGGCGAGGTTGCGCTGCGGGATGCCGTCGAGGACCAGCTCCTCGCCGATCAGCCGCATCGCGTCGACCGCGGTCATCCCGTGAACGGGCAGCTTGTCGTCCGGCGGCGGTTCGAGCAGGAAGCGGTTGCCGTACTGGCGCGCGACTGCCTCGAGCTGGTGGACGAGCTCGTCCTGCTCGCCGCCGTTCGTGGACGTCGGCGACGACTCGCTGCGCTGGCGGACCGACACGGTGATACCTCCTCGGGCTGGCCGCGACCGACGATACGCGCCGCGCCCGCCGCTACCTCCCCCGGACCGGGTGAGCTTGGCGCACGGTCGCGACCGCGCAGACCAGGAAGCACGCGGCGCCGAGGCACGTGTTCCAGTTCGCGGCCGCGAGGTCGAGCATCGACCCGCTCGCCGGGACGACGTAGCCCGCGACCGCGGAGATCGCGAAGAAGATGCAGCCCAGCAGGTTGACCGCCGGCTGCCACTGGCGCGGCGCGGCGCGGTACGCGACGACGCCCGACACAAGGAAGCAGATCGAGCCGAAGGCGTCGGGCCGCCACACGAGCGCGTCGTAGTCCGGGCTCGACAGCGTGGTCGACAGCGCCCGGTAGGTCGTCACGTTGAAGAACAGCGTGCCGGCCGACTGGATCAGCGCCGACCAGCGCGCGGCGCCGCCCTGCCCGAACGCGAGCCAGCTCTGGAGCGCACCGCCGACCGTGAACAGGATCGAGCCGGCGAAGAACGTGACGGCGTCGGCCCGCGGGCCCACCAGGTCGACGTAGCCCGGGAACGGGCCGATCAGGAAGCAGGTCGATCCTGCCGCGAAGCACAGCCCCATCCACAGCTCGCGCCGCACGGCACGACACTACGCCGTCGTCACGCGGTCAGCGACTCGGTCCAGACGAGCGCGGTGCCGTCGAGCACGACGGTGCCGTCCTGGTTGGCGATCGTCGTGCGCAGCCGCGTCAGCGGCTTGTCCGCGCGCGCTTCGAGCACCTCGACCTCGGCCGTGATCTCGTCGCCTGGCCGGACCGGCGCCTTGAAGCTCCAGTCCACGTGCAGGAAGACGCTGCCCGGCCCGGGAAGATCCTCGGCGACGACCGCGTTCAGCAGCCCCGACGTCACGCCGCCCTGCACGATCAGGCCGCCGAAGCGCGAGCGCGCCGCGGCCGCCTCGTCGTAGTGCAGCGGATTGCGATCGCCGGTGATCTCGGTGAACAGCTCGATGTCGCGCGCGCGCACGCGGCGCGTGCGGCGTGCGGTGTCTCCCACGCTCGGCGGCACGCCGCGCAACCTACTACCGGCGGGCGGCCGGGCGCGAGCACGGTCCGGAACTGCAAGCGCCGCGGTTGCGCCCCGAGCGCGCCTACCGTCTTTCCGCAGACACCCCACGTTGCGAGTCGGCCTGCTCGTGGAAAGGGTGCGAGCATGGCGACCCCGCGGATTCCGCTGCTCACGCCGCTGCTGCGCCAGCTCGGCGGCGATCCGCTCGGGATGAGCCGCGCAGCACGCTCCAAGCGGTCCGAAGGACTGACGCCGCGCACCCGGACCGCCGACAAGGTCGTGCAGTCGATCTGCCCGTACTGCGCCGTCGGCTGCGGCCAGAAGGTCTACGTCAAGGACGAGAAGGTCGTCCAGATCGAGGGCGATCCGGATTCGCCGATCTCGCGCGGGCGGCTGTGTCCGAAGGGCGCGGCGTCCGAGCAGCTCGTCAACAGCCCGGCGCGCGAGTACAAGGTCAAGTACCGCCGTCCCCACGGCACGGAGTGGGAGAGCCTCGACCTCGAGACGGCGATGGACATGATCGCCGACCGCGTGATCGCCACCCGGCGCGAGACCTGGGACGACGTACGCGACAGCGACGGCAAGCCGTACCGGCGCACGCTCGGCCTCGGCTTCCTGGGCGGCGCGACGCTCGACACCGAGGAGAACTACCTGATCAAGAAGTTCTTCACGGCCGCGGGCGCGGTGTCGGTCGAGAACCAGGCGCGGATATGACACTCCTCCACGGTTCCCGGTCTGGGGACCTCGTTCGGGCGCGGCGGCGCCACCACGTTCCAGCAGGACCTGCAGAACGCCGACTGCATCCTGATCATGGGCTCGAACATGGCCGAGCAGCACCCGGTCGGTTTCCAGTGGGTGATCGAGGCCAAGGAGCGCGGCGCGAAGGTCATCCACGTCGACCCGCGGTACACGCGCACGAGCGCGATGGCCGATCTGCACGTGCCGATCCGCGCCGGGACCGACATCGCGTTCCTCGGCGGGATCATCCGCTACATCGTCGAGAACGACCGCGCGTTCCGCGAGTACGTCCGGCACTTCACGAACGCGCCCGTGATCCTCAAGGACGAGCTCCAGACGCCCGCCGACCTCGACGGCTACTTCTCGGGCTTCAACGAACAGGACGAGCTGTACGAGACGGCGACGTGGAACTACAAGGGCGTCTCGGGCGAGCTGACCGCCGGCAAGAAGGAACAGAGCGGCGACGTCTCCGGCGACCAGGCGCACGGCGCGCACGGGATGAAGCTCGAGCGCGGCGAGCCACCCGAGGTCGACCTCGAGCTCGAGCACCCGCGCTGCGTCTATCAGATGGTCCGCCGCCACTACGCGCGCTACACGCCCGAGATGGTCGAGCGCGTGTGCGGCGTCCCCCGGGACACGTTCCTCCGCGTGGCCGAGGCGCTGTGCGAGAACTCGGGCCCGGAGCGGACGTCGGCGATCTGCTACGCGGTCGGCTGGACCCAGCACACGACCGGCGTGCAGAACATCCGCGCCGCCTCGGTCATCCAGCTCCTGCTCGGCAACATCGGCCGCCCCGGCGGCGGCATCCTCGCGCTGCGCGGGCACGCGAACATCCAGGGCTCGACGGACATCCCGACGCTCTACGACATCCTGCCCGGGTACATCCCGGTGCCGCATCCGGTCACCGGCGAGTCGCTCTCGGAGTTCATCGAGAAGACCGGGCCGACGACCGGCGCTTGGGGCGACCTGGACACGTACATGGTCTCGCTGCTCAAGGCCTGGTGGGGCGATCACGCGACGTCCGACAATGACTTCTGCCACCGCTATCTGCCGACCATCGACGGCGACCACTCCGTCTACCCGATGATGATCCGGATGCTGGAGGGCACCACGAAGGGGTACTTCTGCGTCGGCCAGAACCCGGTCGTCGGCAACGCGAACTCGGGCCTGCAGAAGGCGGCGCTGGCGAGCCTCGACTGGCTCGTCGTGCGCGACCTCGTCGAGACCGAGACGGCATCCGTCTGGCAGGACGTGCCCGACTGCGGTACCGAGGTCTTCTTCCTGCCGGGCGCCGCGCACACCGAGAAGGACGGCACGTTCACCAACACGCAACGGCTGCTGCAGTGGCACTTCAAGGCGGTCGAGCCGAAGGAGGACTGCCGTTCGGAGCTGTGGTTCATCTACCACCTCGGGCGCAGGATCCGCGAGAAGCTCGCGGCCTCCCGCGATCCGCGCGACCGGCCGATCCAGCACCTCACGTGGGACTACCCGCTGCAGGGTCCGCACGACGAGCCCGACGCCGAGGCGGTCCTGATGGAGATCAACGGCCGCCACGCCTCCGGCGACTTCGTCGCCAAGTACCAGGACCTGGAGGCCGACGGCTCGACGAGCTGCGGCTCGTGGATCCACGCCGGCATCTACGCCGACGGCGTCAACCAGACCGCCCGCAAGACGGCCCACACCGAGCAGAACTGGATCGCCCCCGAATGGGGCTGGTCGTGGCCCGCCAACACGCGGATCCTCTACAACCGCGCCTCCGCCGCCCCCGACGGAACGCCGTGGTCGGAGCGCAAGCGCTACGTCTGGTGGGACGCGGACGAGGGCCAGTGGACCGGCCTCGGCGACCACCCGGACTTCGTCCCCGACAAGGCGCCCGACTACACGCCCCCGCCGCGCTCCACCGGCACCGATGCGCTGCGCGGCACCACGCCGTTCATCATCCACCCCGACGGGCTCGGCTGGATCTGGGCGCCGTCCGGCCTCGTCGACGGTCCGCTGCCCACCCACTACGAGCCGCAGGAGTCGCCGTTCGACAACGCGCTCTACGACGTGCGCGCGAACCCGACGCGCCAGGAGTTCGATCGCGAGCGCAACCCGTACAACCCGCCGGGCAGTCCCGGGTATCCGTTCGTGCTCAGCACCTACCGGGTCACCGAGCACCACACGGCGGGCGGCATGTCGCGATCGGTCCCGTACCTGTCCGAGCTGATGCCGGAGCTGTTCGTCGAGGTCAGCCCGGAGCTGGCGTCCGAGCGTGGCCTCGAGCACGCGGACTGGGCGACGATCGTCACGTCGCGCACGGCGATCGAGGCGCGCGTGATGGTCACCGATCGCCTGCGGCCGCTGACCGTCGACGGCCGCACCGTCCACCAGGTCGGCCTCCCCTACCACTGGGGCAGCAAGGGGCTCGTGACCGGCGACAGCGCGAACGCGCTGGTGTCGATGGCGCTCGACAACAACGTGCACATCGCCGAGTACAAGGTGCTGACCTGCGACGTCGTCGCCGGCCGGCGGCCGCGCGGGCCGGCGCTCGAGGCGTTCGTCGAGGATTACCGGCGCCGCTACGGCGTCGTCAGGCACGGGAGGCATGAGGGCGGATGAGCGCGTACGGCTCCGAGCAGCGCCCGCGCGTGGGCTTCTTCACCGACACGTCGGTGTGCATCGGCTGCAAGGCGTGCGAGGTCGCCTGCAAGGAGTGGAACCAGATCCCGGCGTCCAACCAGGGCTACACGGGCGAGTCGTACGACAACACGATCGACCTCGGCGCCAACACGTGGCGCCACGTCGCGTTCGTCGAGCAGCGCAAGCCGCTGGACGTCCGGGAGGACCCGGAGGGCTCGCTCGCGCAGGTGGCAGCCCGCAACGCCGCGGCCGACGGCTGGGGGCTGCAGACCTACCAGGACGGCGACGGCATGCGCTGGCTGATGGCCTCCGACGTCTGCAAGCACTGCACCGAGGCCGCGTGCCTGGAGGTCTGCCCCACCGGCTCGCTGTTCCGCACCGAGTTCGGCACCGTCGTCGTGCAGGAGGACATCTGCAACGGCTGCGGCTACTGCGTGCCCGCGTGCCCGTTCGGCGTGCTCGACCAGCGCGAGGAGGACGGGCGCGTGTGGAAGTGCACGCTCTGCTACGACCGCCTCAAGGACGACAAGGAGCCGGCCTGCGCGCAGGCGTGCCCGACGAACTCGATCCAGTTCGGCGAACTGGAGGAGCTGCGCGAGCGCGCGCACGACCGCCTGGAGGTGCTGCAGGTGGCCGGCGCCGAGTCGGCACGCCTGTACGGCGACGACACCGACGACGGCGTCGGCGGCTTCGGCGCGTTCTTCCTGCTGCTCGACGAGCCCGAGGCGTATCACCTGCCGCCCGACCCGAAGGATCCGATCCGCGACATCAAGGGCACGTGGACGGCGACCGGCGCCGCCGCGGCGGCGCTCGGCGCCGCGCTCGTCGCGGTCGCGTTCGGAGGGCGGCGGTGAGCGCGCGGCCGGCGCTCGGGACCACGCGCCCGACGGACGAGCCGACGCCGTACGGCCGACCGGTGCTCAAGCCGCCCGTGTGGACGTGGGAGATCCCGCTGTACTTCTACGCCGGTGGTCTCGCGGGCGCGTCGGCCGGCCTCGGGCGGCTCGCCGAGGCGCGCGGCAACGAGGTCCTGGCGCGGCGCGCGTCGGCGCTCGCGCTGGCGGGCGCCGTCGCCAGTCCCGCGCTGCTGATCTCCGACCTCGGTCGGCCGGGGCGGTTCCTTCACATGCTGCGGATGTTCAAGGTGACGTCGCCGATGAGCGTCGGCTCCTGGATCCTCTCCGGCTTCGGTGCCGCGGCCGGCGCCGGCGCGCTCGACCACGCGCTGGACGGCGCGCTGCCCGGGGGCCGCCCGGCCCGCACGGCGGCCGCGCTGCTGGGGCTGCCGCTGTCGTCGTACACCGCGGCGCTGATCGCCAACACGTCCGTGCCG
>DASSUW010000473.1:0-4208 GCA_035706585.1 Solirubrobacteraceae bacterium
CAAGGTCACCTCGACCCGACGCTCGGCCGGATCCGTGACCGTGTCAAAGCCACCGTTGCCGTGTCCTTGCGGCACGGATGCGTGAGCCGTTGAGCCGCGTCGCATAGCCTCGCTGGCGAGGTCACGCATGCGCGGACGAGATCGACTTGCGCAAGTCCGCGATCGCCTGGCGCAATGGCGGGCGAAGCACGGCGGCCGAGGGATCCGCGTGCCCGAGGCGATGTGGGCTGAGGTGGTCGAGGTCGCCCGAGTCGAGGGCGTCGAGGCCACGGCGCGTGCGCTGCAGCTGGACCCCGCGCGGTTGGCGGCGCGGATGACGGGAGCCGGGACGGCGGCCGACGAGATGCCCGCCGAGACGGGCGTCGGGTTCGTCGAGCTCGATGCCGGGCGACTCGGGCTGTCACCGCGGACGGTGATCCGGTTTCACGGCCGGGACGGGGAGCGGCTCGAGGTCGAGCTCGCGGCCGGGGCGGCAATCGACGTGGCGGCGCTGGCCGAGGCGTTCTGGCGCCGCGGCCGATGATCCAGATCGCGCCGCAGATGAGGTTGCTGGTCGCGGTCGAGCCGGCCGACTTTCGCCGCGGGATCGACGGCCTGGTCCGCGTGTGCCGCGAGGTGCTCGGCGCGGATCCGTTCTCGGGGGCGGTGTTTGTGTTCCGGAATCGACGGGCGACGGCGATCAAGTTGCTGGCGTACGACGGCCAGGGATTCTGGCTTTGTCAAAAGCGCTTGTCGACCGGGAGATTTCGGTACTGGCCCGGTCGGGCGGGCGCGGTGAAGCACGAGCTGCTCGCGCACGAGCTCGCCGTGTTGCTCGCCGGCGGCGACCCCGAGCACACGGCGGCCGCGCCGCAGTGGCGGCGGATCTCGGCCAGCGTCGCAGCGTGACATTGCACTTGCGTTCTGCTCGCGGGTGTGTTCTATCTCGTGGGCATGGAGATCGTGCTCAGGTACCGCGGGCGGACCATCGGCCCCGACGAGGTGGGGTTCGTCCGTGCGCTGATCGCGGCGCGACCCGCGGCGAGTCGGCGCGCGCTGTCGATCGAGCTGTGCCGTGCGTGGAGCTGGGTGCAGGACAACGGGGCACTGCGCGACGCGGTGTGCCGGGGGCTGTTGCTCGCGCTTCATCGCGGCGGCCACATCGAGCTGCCGGCGGCGCGGCCTACGATGCGCGGCGAGGCGTGGACACGCCGCCGCCCGGCGCCGGTCGCGGTCGATACCGCGCCGATCGAGTGCAGCCTTCGCGCGCTCGGCGGTGTGGTGCTACGGCAGGCGCGGCGCACCGACGACGAGGCGCTGGTCAATTCGCTGGTCGCCGATCACCACTACCTCGGATACCGCCAGCCTGTCGGTGAGCACCTCAAGTATCTGGTCGTCGCCGGGGAGCGACCGATCGGCTGCTTCCTGTGGTCGAGTGCGCCGCGCCACCTGGCGCCGCGCGACACGTTCCTCGGCTGGTCGCCGGCGCAGCGCGCGCGCAATCTGCGGTACGTGGCGTACCAGACACGGTTCCTGATCCTGCCGTGGGTGCGTGTTCCGCATCTGGCGTCGCATCTGCTCGGCCGGATGAGCGTGCAGCTGTCGGCGGACTGGCAGCAGGTGTACGCGCATCCGATCTACTTCACCGAGACGTTCGTGGATCCCGAGCGCAACCGCGGGACGTGCTACCGCGCGGCCAACTGGACGCCGCTCGGGCTGACCAAGGGACGCGGCAAGGACGACCAGACGAATCGACAGAATCGCTCGCTCAAGCTGTTGTTCGGTTATCCGCTCGTTCGCGATTTCCGGCGACGACTCTGCACGGGCGACGGCCCGGCCGCGCACGCGCCCGAGGAGACCCCATGACCAAGCCAGCGAGCCCTGACCCCGCGGTGCTCGATCTCGCGGCCCTCCAGGCGCTGCGCGAGGACATCGATCACGCGCGCTCGCGGATGTCGCCCGAGGACCACGCTCGCCTGACCGACATGGTCGACGTCCTGGCCGAGCTCAGGGCCATCGTGAGCGAGGCCGACGACGACGCGCCCGCGGACAAGACCCTCCTCGCGCTGGCGATCGAACGCGCACGTGCACGCAGGTCGAGAACATGACCAGGCGGGCGCGCGCGGCGACGAGCACCGAGTTCGATCTGCGGCTGTTCTTCGACACCCTCGACTGCGCGCGCCCGCTGCTCCCGCCCGAGCGCTACAGCTGCCTGGATCTCGGACGGCAGGTGTTCCTCGACATGATACGGCTGCTGCACGAGCGCGGCGCAACGATCACGCGGATGCGGCGGCTGTTCGGGATCCGCACGACCGAGAAGTTCAGCGCGGTGTTCCCCGCGCGCACGGCGGCCAACGACGAGACGCCACCGCCGACCGCCGGCAATCGGGAGGACCTCGGCGAGGACGAGCGCGACGACGGCCACGACCCTCGTGATGGCAGCAAGGACGGCGGTGCAACCGGCGCCGGCCGCAGCGCCACACCGGATCCCGAAGATCGCGCAAGCGCCGAGAGCGGCGGCGACGCGCCCGGGACGCGGCGCAAGGGTCACGGTCGGATCGCCGCCGCCGCGTATCGCCATGCCGGCTGCACGCACGTCGAGCACGACCGCGCGCACGTCGGCGACACGTGCCCGGAGTGTTGCCACGGCACGCTCTACCGGCTGCGCGAGCCCGAGCGCATCGTGCGCATCACCGGTCAGCCGCTGCTCGCCGCGCACACCTGGGAGCTCGATCGGCTGCGCTGCAGTGGCTGCGGCGGCGTGTTCACCGCGCCGGCACCGCTCGAGGCGCAGGGCAACAAGTACGACGAGCGCGCGGCCGGGATCATGGCCCTGGTGCGCTACGGCGTCGGCATGCCGCTCCATCGCCTCGCTCGGCTGCAGCACAACCTCGAGACCCCAGTGCCGGCCTCCACCCAGTGGGAGGTCGTTCGCGATCGTGTCGATGCGGTCGTGCCGGCGCACGACGAGCTCCGTCGCCGGGCCGCCTCCGGCCGCGTGCTGCACAACGACGACACCTCGGTCCGGATCCTCGAGCTCATGGGCAAGCGTCGCGCCGAGCTCGTCGCACGGGGCGAGCTCCCGGATCCAGACCGCACGGGCCTGTTCACGACCGGCATCGTCTCGATCACGGCCGACGGGCCGATTGCGCTGTTCTGCTCGGGCCGCAAGCACGGCGGCGAGAACTTCACCTCGCTGCTCGCCGCGCGCGATCCACAGCTGCCGCCGCCCATCCACATGTGCGATGGGCTCGATCGCAACCGGCCGTCCGGGCACGTGGTGGTCGAAGCCAACTGCAATGCCCACGGTCGCCGACACATCGTCGACGAGGCCAACAACTTCCCGACCGAGTGCCGGCACGTGCTCGAGCTCCTCGGCAAGGTGTTCCAGATCGACGAGCAGTGCAAGGAGCAAGGCCTGTCGGACGCCGAGCGCCTCGCGGTTCATCAGCGAGACAGCGCGCCCGTGATGGCCGAGCTCCAGCGCTGGATGCGCGCCGAGCTCGACGAGAAACGTGTCGAGCCCAACTCTGGCCTCGGCGACGCGTTCGACTACCTGCTCAGGCGCTGGGACAAGCTGACCTTGTTCCTGCGCGTTCCAGGCGCACCCCTCGATAATAATATTTGCGAGCGCGCGCTCAAGATGGCAATCCGTCACCGCAACAACTCGCTGTTCTATCGCAGCCAGCGTGGCGCGCGCGTCGGCGACATCTACATGACGCTGATCTACACCGCCGAGCTGCACGGCGAGAACCCGTTCGAGTACCTCGTCGCGCTGTTCACTCATCCCGCCGAGGTCGCCGCCGACCCGTCGGCGTGGCTGCCGTGGACGTTTCGCGCCGCCCTCGCGCGCGCGTCGCCCGCAGCTGCATAGACGAGGACCTCGACCCTCGCTCGACCTGCTCGCGTGCGAGCCCGGGCTCGCGTTCGTTCACCGTGTTGCCGGGGCCCGGCGCCGTGTCCCGTGTGCCCGGTGACGCGGCTCCACCGCGGCAAGCGTGCGCGCCCGAGCACCCGGCCAGCGTGTCGGGCGTGGCAACCTCGTCGACAGTGGTCCCGGCCCGTGCCGAAGGTACCAAGCCCTGACCGCTTCTTCACGCACCGGCGCCGCAAGGACACGGCGAACGATAGCCGCGGCATCGTCGAACTGTCGGTGGGCGAAAAGGAGGGGCTCTCGCGTGCAGGCGTACTTCGCGTTGCGGTTCCTCAGCCCGACCGCATCCTTTGCG
>DASSUW010000474.1:0-9391 GCA_035706585.1 Solirubrobacteraceae bacterium
GCTGTGCGCTTCGCCGTCTGGCTGGAGCAGTGCGAGGGCGCACGTCCGCCGACGCTGCTCGCGGCGCCCGAGGCGGCCGAGCTCACGCCGCGCGAGCGCGAGATCGCGCTGCTCGCGGCCGGCGGCGAGAGCAGCCGCACGATCGCCGCCCGGCTCGTGATCTCGGTGCGCACGGTCGACAACCACCTCCAGAACGCCTACCGCAAGCTCGGCGTCAGCCGCCGCGAGGACCTGTCGCGCGTGCTCGGCACGTGAGCGGCCGGCGCAGCGGCGCCAAGGTACGGCGAGCCCCACTGTCACGACGCGCCGCGGCCGTACCCTCCATGTAGGTGCCGCTTGACGCATTCACCCCTCAGGTTCGCGAGTGGTTCGAGCGTGCCTTCGCGGCGCCGACTCCCGCCCAGGCGCAGGCGTGGCCGGCGATCGCCACCGGCGAGCACACGCTGATCAGCGCGCCGACCGGTTCGGGCAAGACGCTCGCCGCGTTCCTGTGGGCGCTCGACCGCCTCGTCGCCGAGCCGACCGCCGACCGCACGCGGCTCGTCTACGTGTCGCCGCTGAAGGCGCTCTCCTACGACGTGGAGAAGAACCTGCGCGCGCCGCTGCGCGGCATCGGCGCCGACGTGAAGGTCGCGATCCGCACCGGCGACACCCCGCAGAAGGAGCGCGCGGCGATGCTCCGGCACCCGCCGGACATCCTCATCACGACGCCCGAGTCGCTGTACCTGATGCTCACGAGCCAGGCGCAGAGGATCTTCGACGGCACGGAGCAGGTGATCGTGGACGAGATCCACGCGGTCGCCCAGACCAAGCGCGGCGCGCACCTCGCGCTCACGCTCGAGCGGCTCGCGGAGGCCGCCGGCCGCGACGTGCAGCGGATCGGGCTGAGCGCCACGCAGAACCCGCTCGAGGAGGTCGGCCGCTTCCTGGTCGGCCCCAAGCGGACGTGCACGATCGTCGACACCGGCGTGCGCAAGCCGCTGGACCTGCAGATCCACGTCCCCGTCGAGTCGATGGTCGAGCCGGACTCGGGCAGCGTCGAGCTGGATCCATTCGAGGGCACCGGCCAGGAGGCGACCCGCAAGTCGATCTGGCCGGCGATCTACCCCAAGCTGCTCGAGCTGGTCCGCGCCCACCGCTCGACGCTGATCTTCGTCAACGCCCGCCGCGGCGCAGAGCGGCTCGCGCTGCGGCTCAACGAGCTCGCCGCAGGCGAAGCCGGTGACGAGCGCGAAGCGCGAGGCCCGATCGCGCGCGCCCACCACGGCTCGCTGGCGCGCGAGGAGCGGCTGATCGTCGAGGACCAGCTCAAGGCCGGCGAGCTGCCGTGCCTGGTCGCGACCTCGAGCCTCGAGCTCGGCATCGACATGGGCGCCGTCGACCTCGTGCTGCAGGTCGAGTCCCCGAAGTCGGTCACCGCCGGGCTGCAGCGAATCGGCCGCGCCGGCCACAACGTCGGCGACACCAGCAAGGGCCGCATCTTCCCCAAGTTCCGCGCCGACCTGCTCGAGTGCGCGGTCGTCGCCCAGCGCATGCGCGAGGGCAAGATCGAGACGACCGTCGTGCCCCGCAACCCGCTCGACGTGCTCGCCCAGCAGATCGTCGCGCTCGCCGCCGCGGCCGAGGACGGCGTCAGCGTCGACGACGTCTACGCGCTCGCCACGCGCACCTACACCTACGCCGAGCTGAGCCGCGCGCAGTTCGAGAACGTGCTCGACATGCTCGACGGGCGCTACCCGAGCGAGGAGTTCGGCGAGCTGCGCGCGCGCATCGTCTGGGACCGCGTCGGCGGCACGATCCGCGCCCGCAAGGGCGCCCGCGCCCTGGCGATCACGAACGCGGGCACGATCCCCGACCGCGGCCTGTTCAGCGTCAACCTCCCGGACGGCCGCCGCGTCGGCGAGCTCGACGAGGAGATGGTCTACGAGGCGCGGCCCGGCCAGACGTTCCTGCTCGGCGCCTCGAGCTGGCGGATCGAGGACATCACGCGCGACCGCGTGGTCGTCACGCCCGCGCCCGGCGTCCCCGCCGCGGTGCCGTTCTGGAAGGGCGACGGGCTCGGCCGCCCGCGCGAGCTCGGCGAGGCGATCGGCGCGTTCGCCCGCTGGGCCGTCGACCAGGAGCCCACGACGCTGCAGGCCGGCTATCACCTCGACGAGCTCGCGGCGAACAACCTCGTCGAGTTCCTGCGCGAGCAGCAGGCGGCGACGCGCGTGATTCCCAGCGACCGCACGGTCGTCGTCGAGCGCTTCCGCGACGAGATCGGCGACTGGCGCCTGTGCGTGCTGTCGCCGTTCGGCGGCCGCGTCCACGCGGCGTGGGGGCTCGCGCTCTCGGCCCGCATCCGCGAGCAGTACGGCTACGAGTCGGACGCGATCTGGTCCGACGACGGGATCATCGTGCACCTGCCCGACGCCGACGAGCCGCCGGGCGCCGACCTGGTCATGGTCGAGCCCGACGAGCTCGAGGACCTCGTGGTCGGCGAGCTCGGCGGGTCGGCGCTGTTCGGCGCGCGCTTCCGCGAGAACGCCGGCCGCGCGCTGCTGATCCCGCGTGCGTACCCCGGCCGCCGTACGCCGCTGTGGCAGCAGCGGCTCAAGAGCCAGTCGCTGCTCGAGGTCGCCAAGCGCTACGCGCAGTTCCCGATCGTGCTCGAGACGTACCGCGAGTGCCTGCGCGACGTGCTCGACGTCCCCGGCGTCGTCGCGCTGCTGCGCGGGCTCCACAGCCGCGAGCTGAACCTCGTCGAGGTCGAGACCCCGACCGCCAGCCCGTTCGCGTCGTCGCTGCTGTTCGACTACGTCGCCACCTACATGTACGAGGGCGACACGCCGAACGCGGAGCGCCGCGCCGCCGCCCTCGCGCTCGACCGCGACCTGCTGCGCGAGCTGCTCGGCCAGGAGGAGCTGCGCGAGCTGATCGACCCGGCCGCGCTCGAGCAGGTCGAGGCCGACCTGCAGCGGCTGTCCGAGCGCACGCGCGCGGATTCCGCCGACGCGCTGCACGACGTCCTGCGCCGCGTCGGCGACCTGACGCTCGACGAGGCGCGGCAGCGTGCCGCCGACGCCGACGCGTGGCTCGAGCAGCTCGGCGGCGAGCGCCGCGCCGTGCGGCTGCGCGTCGGCGGCGAGCCGCGCTGGATCGCCGCCGAGGACGCCGGCCTGTACCGCGACGCGCTCGGCAGCGTCCCGCCGTCCGGCCTGCCCGAGGTGTTCCTCGACGACGTGCCGGACGCGATGGAGCGGCTCGTCTGCCGCTACGCCCGCACGCACGGGCCGTTCGAGGCGAGCGCGCTGAAGGAGCGCTACGGGCTCGATCTGACGCCGGTGCTGGCCGCGCTCGAGCGCGCCGGCGAGCTGGTGCGGGGCGAGCTGCGTCCCGGCGGCACGCGCCGCGAGTGGTGCGACCCGGAGGTGCTGCGGCGCCTGCGCCGCGCCTCGCTGGCGGCGCTGCGCAAGGAGATCGAGCCGGCCGACCAGCGCGCGCTCGCGCGCTTCATGCCGAGCTGGCAGGGCGTCGACCGTCACCCGGCGTCGGGCGCCGGGATCGACCGCCTGCGCGACGTGCTCGTGCCGCTGCAGGGCCTGGCGCTGCCGGTCGACGTCTGGGAGCGCGACGTGTTGCCGCGCCGCGTCGGCGCGTACTCGCCGTCGTGGATCGACCAGCTGTGCGCCGCCGGCGAGCTCGTGTGGGTCGGCGCCGGGTCGCTCGGACGCCGCTCCGGCAAGGTCGCGATCTACTTCCGCGAGGACGCCGCCCTGCTCGGCGCGCCGCCGGCGCCGCCGGCGCCCGAGGGCGGCGTGCACGACGCCGTGCGCGCCCGGTTGGCCGCGGGCGCGTGCTTCTTCACCGACCTGCTGGCCGACGTGCCGGGAGTGCCGACCGAGGAGCTCGTCGAAGCGCTATGGGACCTCGTGTGGGCGGGCGAGGTGACCAACGACGCATGGGCGCCGCTGCGCTCGCCCAAGCTCACGGCGGCCGCACCGTGGTCGCAGAAGGCGCGCGCCGAGCGGCGCCGCAGCTTCTCCGCCCGCCGCCGCGGCGCCGCGCCGACGGTCCAGGGCCGCTGGTCGCTCACCGCGAGCCTGTTCACCACCGACGATCCGGCCGCGCGCCGCCGCGCTCAGGCCGAGCTGCTGCTCGAGCGCTACGGGATCGTCACCCGCGAGCAGGTGCTCGCCGAGGGCATCCCGGGCGGGTTCTCGAGCCTCTACGACTCGCTCGCGGCGCTGGAGACGATCGGGGTCGCTCGCCGCGGCTACTTCATCGAGGGCCTCGGCGGCGCGCAGTTCGCGCTGCCGGGCGCGGTCGAGCGGCTGCGCGCGCAGCGCGACGACGACGCCGCGCCGCCGATCGTGCTCGCGGCGACCGACCCGGCGCAGCCGTACGGCGCCGCGCTCAAGTGGCCGCGGATCGACGGCCGCACCCCTGCCCGCACCGCGGGCGCGTACGTCGTGCTCGCCGGCGCCGAGCCCGTGCTCTACGTCGAGCGCGGCGGCAAGGGCCTGCAGATCCTCGTGTCCGCGGACGACGAACGGCTCGCCCCCAGCCTCGAGGCGCTGGTGGAGGCGGTGCAGCGCAGCCGCATCCGGCGGCTCGCGATCGAGCGGTTCAACGGCGAGCCGGTCGTCGGCTCCCCGTACGAGGCGACGCTGATCGACCTCGGCTTCCGCGCCGGGCCGCGCAAACTCACGCTCAGTGCCTGAGGGCGACACGATCCACTACGCCGCGCGCCGGATCCGCCCGGTGCTGGAGGGCCACGTGCCGGACGCGATCGCCACGCCGCACCCGCGCTTCGCGCGCGACCGCTGGCCGGAGCGGCTGGCCGGGCAGGCGGTGCGGTCGGTCGACGCGCTCGGCAAGCACCTGTTCGTGCGCTTCGAGGGCGGCCTGGTCATCCACTCGCACCTGCGGATGACCGGCTCGTGGCGCGTGCGCGAGGCCGGCGGGCCGGTGCCGCCGACCGCCTGGCTCGTGCTGCGGCGCGGCGACCAGGAGGTCGTGCAGCTCAAGGGCCCGGTGCTCGAGCTGATGACCGAGTCGCGGACGCGGTTCGACCAGCGGCTGGCCGGCCTCGGGCCCGACATCCTCGCGCCGGAGCTCGACGAGCGGCGGTTCCTGCGGCGGCTGCGCGAGGACGATCCCACGCGCGGGATCGGCGACGCGCTGCTCGATCAGCGGACGATCGCCGGCATCGGCAACCTGTGGAAGTCGGAGGGCTGCTTCGCCGCCGGCATCGATCCCTGGCGAGCGGTCGGCGACGTCAGCGACGCCGAGGCGCTGGCGATCGTGCACGAGCTGCGGCCGCGGATGCTGGCGTCGGCGAGCGACGGACGCCAGGACCGCTGGCGGCAGGTCTACAACGCGGCCGGGCGCCCGTGCCCGCGCTGTGGACCGCCGGCGCTGGTGCAGGGGCGCGGCCAGGGGGACGGCAACCGCCCGACCTTCTGGTGCCCCGGCTGCCAGCGCTGACCGCTCCCCGCGCCTGCGGGGAGGTGCGTCGGTGTCGAGCCCTTCGCCCGCACCTGCGGGGAAGCACGTCCGGGGCGATGTGTGATGCATCGCGGGGACGCCCGTAGTAGTCGTGTGACCGGCACGATGACGCTTCCCGCGACCACGATCGCACTCGACTTCGAAGCGCTCTACCGGGCGGCCCGTGACGACGTGTTCGCCTACGTCGCCGCGTTGCTGCGCGACCGCGGCGCCGCCGAGGACGTGACCGCCCAGGCATTCGAGCGCGCGTTCCGCAAGCGCACCAGCTACGACGCGCGGCGCGGCAGCGAGCGCGCCTGGCTGTTCGGCATCGCCCGCAACGCCGCGCTCGACGAGCTGCGCAAGCGCAAGCGCACGGCGGCGCTCGCCGCGGAGCCGGCCGATGTCGTGCGGGAACCCGACGAGGCGTTCGAGCATGCGCTGCGCCGCGCGGCCGTGCGAACCGCGCTGGCGGCGCTGGAGCCACGCGACCGCGAGCTGATCGCCCTCAAGTTCCACGCCGGGCTCGACAACGCCGAGATCGCCGGCGTGCTCGGCGTGAGCGTCACGAACGCCGGTACACGACTTCATCGCGCACTGACCAAGCTCCGGGAGATCCTCGATGACCAGTCCTGAGACCCTCGAGCTCGAGGCGGTGGACGCGGCCCTGGCCGGCCGCTACGTCGCCCCCGAGCACGCCGAGCTGGCGGAGCTCGCGCTGCTGCTGCGCGACGACCGGCCCGAGCCGACGCCCGCCTGGCGCAGCCGGCTCGACCGCCGGGTCGAGGCCGGCTTTCCGGCCCGCCCGAAGCAGCGGCGGCGGCTCCGCGTCTGGCTGGGCCACGCCGCACCGGTGGTCGCCGTCTTCGCGGCGATCGCGGTCATCGCGGTTCCGATCGCGCTAGTCGGCGGCGGCGACGACGACGGCGGAGGCGGCAGCTCCAGCGCCGGTCTGTCCCTCGACTCCGGCGGCGGCGGCACGGCCGGCGGCGCGTCGGAGGCCGCGCCGGCGGTGCGCGACAGCAAGAGCGCGCCGAGCGCCCCGAAGGCCGACCGCGCCGACCGCCGCAAGGTCGAGCGCGCGGTCGTCATGACGCTCGCCGCGCCGCGCCGGCAGATCGACGAGGTCGCGACCGAGATCGGCGACGTCACCGCCGACGTCGGCGGGTTCGTGCGGCGCTCGCGCGTCTCCAGCAACCACGGCGGCGACCTGCAGCTGCGCGTGCCGACCAACCGGCTCGACACCGCGATCCAGCGCCTGTCCAAGCTCGCCAAGGTGCGCGACCTGTCGCGCTCGTCCGAGGACATCACGCGCGCCGTGGTCTCCGCGCGCGACCGCCTGCGCGACGCCAAGGCCGAGCGCAAGGCGCTGCTCGAGCAGCTTGCCAGCGCCACCACGGTCAACGAGACCGAGAGCATCCGCGCTCGCCTGGACATCGTCGCGCGGCAGATCGCGGCCGCCCGCAACGCGCTCAGCCGGGTCAACAACCGCGCCGACTTCGCCGACGTCAGCGTCTCGCTCGTGACCACGAGCGGCGCCGAGGACGGCGAGGGCGGCGCGTGGACCCCCGGCGACGCCTGGCACGACGCGTTGCGGCTGCTCGAGGTCATCGCCGGCGTGCTCGTGATCGCGGCCGCGATCGCGGTCCCGCTGCTCGTCGCCTGGCTGCTCGGCTGGCTGGGCCGCCGGGGCTACACGCGCCGGCGGCGCGAGCGGGCGCTCGACATGGCCTGACCCGCTTTCGCGGGGCTGTGGCATGCTGCGGGCGACCATGCCCGCCAGCGCTGAGGAGACGGCTGCTCTGCTCGCCCGCGTGCCCGTCTTCGAGGAGCTCGCGGACGACGACCTGCGGCGCGTGGCGGAGGTGACCGTCCCGCGCCGCTTCGGCGGCGGCGAGGTCATCTTCCGCGAGGGCGACGACTCGGACACCTGCTACGTGGTGCACGCCGGCCATGCGCGCGCGATCCGCGAGCACCCGGACGGCCGCCAGATCACGCTGGCGACGTTCGGGCCGGGCGACATCTTCGGCGAGCTGGCGATGTTCGACGACGAGCGGCGATCGGCGACCGTGGAGGCGACCGACGAGCTGGAGGTGCTGGGCATCCTCGGCGGCGACATGCGGCGGCTGCTGCGCCGGCACCCGGACATGGCGGTCAAGCTCGTGATCGCGCTCGGCCGGCGCCTGCGGGCGGCCAACGAGCGGCTCGCCCGCCAGTCGTTCCAGACCGTGCAGAGCCGGGTGGCCGCGGTGCTCGCGCAGCTGGTCGAGCAGGCGCAGTCCGAGGGCGCCGGGGAGCGCGACGTCCCGGTCGTGGCGACGCAGGCCGACCTGGCGAAGCTCGCCGGCTCCTCGCGCGAGTCGGCGAGCCGGTTCCTCGCGGTGCTCGAACGTGCGGGCGTGATCTCGCAGGGGCGCGGCCGCCTCACCGTCCACGACCCCGCGGCGCTGCAGGGCTATGTCTACTGAGCGCCCGCTGCGCGAGACGTCCTACGGCGGGGTCGTGATCCGCGGCGAGGACGTGCTCGTGATCACGCCGGCCGGCAAGCGCCGTGTCACGGGCCTGCCGAAAGGCGGCGCCAATCCGGGCGAGACCGGCGAGCAGACGGCGGCGCGCGAGGTCCGCGAAGAGACCGGCGTGACCGCGACCGTGCGCGCGCCGCTCGGGGACGTCAACTACTGGTACCGGCGCAGCGGGCGGCGTGTCTACAAGACCGTCCACTTCTATCTGTGCGACTACGTGTCGGGGTCCACCGACGACCACGATCACGAGGTCGAGAGCGCGCGCTGGATCCCGCTGGCGGAGGCGCGGACGGCGCTCAGCTACCCCGGCGAGCGTGCCCTGATCGAGCGCGCATTGTCCAACTCGACCCCGGGCCGCTAGTCTGCGCGCGCGTGCAGGTACTTAACTTCTACTCGACGGTCTTCGCCGACCAGATGAAGCGCGGCCGCAAGACGGCGACGATCCGGCTCGGCGACAAGCGGCACAAGTACCGCAAGAACCAGGTCGTGCTCGTCACGGTCGGTTACCAGTACTCGCCCCGCGAGAAGCTGTTCCACGCGGTCATCGACAATGTCGAGGTCAAGCGCGTCAAGGACCTCTCGCCGCGCGACATCGAGCACGACAACCCCGAGTTCCGGCGGACCGAGGAGCTCGTGCACTTCCTCGAGCAGATCTACGGGCGCGAGGTCGGGCTCGAGGACACGGTGACCGTCGTGCGGTTCTCGCAGATCGTCGAGAACCCGCCGGACTTCCAGGACCGGCTGCGCGGCGTCGGCGGCGCGCAGAACTAGGCGAACACCGGCCCAGGGGGCCGGGTTCACCCGCGGGTGTTCGCCCGGAGGGCGAAACCCGCATCGGGCTTCACCACCAGGCGGGCTCGGTCGTGTGCGGCACGGCGATCCGCGCGCGTTCGCCGCGGAAGTCGACGCGCGCGCGGTCGGCGTCCAGGTGCACCGCCACCGCCTCGAGGTTGTCGGGCTCGCCGAGGTCGCGGCCGAAGGCGTGGGTGACCAGCGCGCGCATCGGGCCGGAGTGGGCGGCGACCACGGTCAGCCTGGCGTCGGGCAGGCCGCGGATCGCGCGCCAGTAGCGGCGGACGGCGACCGACGGCGGCTCGAAGCCGAGCAGCGGCGTCTTGAGCCACAGCTCGATCGGATCGCCCCCGGACTCGTGGACGCTGCGGAAGCGCGCGAGGTCGGCGAGCCAGCCGGGTAGGTCCTCAAGCGGCGTCGGCTTGGCGTCGGCGTACTCGCCGAACACCTCGGCCTGCTCGCGCACGTCGCCGCCGGCGGCGACCGTGAAGTTCGCAAAGCCGCGCTCGGAGCGCGGGCCGTCGACGGTCACGCCGGCCGCGCCGAGGTCCTCGGCCAGCACCTCGGCGGTGACGCGGGCGCGCACGCTCGGCGCGTGCAGGAGC
>DASSUW010000475.1:0-9075 GCA_035706585.1 Solirubrobacteraceae bacterium
CGAGCTCGGTGTCGACATCCACGACCGCGCGGTGGGCGGCGAACGCGAACGTCACGTGCGCGTCGCCCTGGCCCCGCTCGTCGAGCGGGAACGTCTCCCGGTGGTGGTGCTCGCGCGTGACGTCGATCGGCCCTGAGGCGACCCGGTCGGCGAGGTCGCCCGGCCCGCGGCGCTCCAGCTCCTCCTTGATCGCCTCGCAGGCGAGCTTGACGGCGCCGCCGGTCATGTACGTCTGGCGCGACGCCGAGCTCGACCCGGAGGAGCCGACCTGCGTGTTCGCCGGCATCACGACCACCCGCTCGACGCCGAGCTCGTGGCGCGCGATCTGCTCCTGCACGGTCACGAGCCCCTGGCCGACCTCGGCGGCCGCGGTGTAGACCTCGACCAGCGGCTCCCCGGCCACCAGCGACAGCTTCACGCGCGCGGTCGAGTAGTCGTCGAAGCCCTCCGAGTACCCGACGTTCTTGTAGCCGACCGCGTAGCCGACGCCGCGCCGCACGCCCTCGCCGTGCGTGGTGTTCGAGTGGCCGCCGGGCATGATCTCCGACGGGCCCGGCAGCGGGCGGGCGCTGACGCTCTCCAGCAGCTCGCGCACGGGCGCCGGCGCGCGCATCGGCGCGCCGGTCGGGATCGTGCACCCCTGCGAGAGCGCGTTGCGCCGGCGCAGCTCGACCGGATCCATCGTCAGCGCGGCCGCCAGCTTGTCCATCTGCGCCTCGTGGGCGAAGCACGTCTGCACCGCGCCGAAGCCGCGCATCGCGCCGCACGGCGGGTTGTCGGTGTAGACGACATACGAGTCGATCAGCGCGTTCGGCACGTCGTAGGGCCCGCAGGCGAACGACGCGGCGTTCGAGCAGACGGCGGTCGAGCTCGACGCGTAGGCCCCACCGTCGAGCAGGATCCGGCACTTGACGTAGACGAGGTCGCCGTCGCGGGTCGCGCCGTGCTCGTAGTGCATGCGCGCGGGGTGGCGGTGGATGTGGCCGAAGAACGACTCCTCGCGGCCGTACATCATCTTCACCGGCTTGCCGGTGTGCAGCGCGAGCAGGCATGCGTGCACCTGCATCGAGAGATCCTCGCGGCCGCCGAACGCGCCGCCGACGCCGCCGAGCGTGATGCGGACCTTGTCCGGCGGCAGGTCGAGGCTCGCGGCGACCTGGTCGCGGTCCACGTGCAGCCACTGGGTGGAGATGAACAGGTCGACCCCGCCGTCCTCGGCGGGCACGGCGAGGCCGGACTCCGGCCCCAGGAACGCCTGGTCCTGCATGCCGACCTCGTAGTCGCCGCTGACGACGACGTCGGCGGTGGCGTTCGCGTCGCCGTGCTCGATGTGCACGTGCCGCAGCAGGTTGCCGGACGGGTGCAGCGGGTCGGCGTCGAACGCCTTCTCGGGGTCGGTGATCGCCTCCAGCGGCTCGTAGTCGACCTCGATCTGTGCGGCCGCGTAGCGGGCGGTCTCGGGGTGGTCGGCGGCGACGATCGCCACCGGCTCGCCCTGGTAGCGGACCTGATCCCAGGCCAGCACCGGCTGGTCGGGGATCTCGAGCCCGTACGTCTTGCGGCCTGGCACGTCCTCGTGCGTGAGCACGGCATGCACGCCGCGGACGGCGAGCGCCGAGGCCAGGTTGATCTCGCGGATGCGCGCGCGCGGGTGCGGGCTGCGCAGCGTGGCGCCCCACAGCATGCCGTCGGCCCACAGGTCGGACGCGTACGCGAAGTCGCCCTTGACCTTCGGGATGCCGTCGGGGCGGCGGACGCTCGCGCCGATCCCGCCGCGGACGGGGGTCTCGACCGTCATACCGCCACCTCCTGGATACGGCGGCTCGCCGCCGCGATGTCGCACGCGATCGCGTCCTCGTCGGCGGTGGCCAGCCGGCCGCCCTCGACGACGGTCCGGCCGCCGACCAGCAGCTGCTCGACCCGCGGGCGCGGCCCGAGCACGAGCGCCGCGACCGGGTCCTCGATGCCGGCGTGGTCGAGGTCGCCGAGCGGCCACAGCGCGATGTCGGCGAGCTTGCCGGGCTCGAGCGAGCCGATCTCGGCCTCGCGGCCGAGGCAGCGGGCGCCGTGGATCGTGCCGAGCGCGAGCGCCTCGCGGGCGGTCAGCGCCTGCGGGCCGCCGCTGAGCCGCGCGACCAGCAGCGCCTGCCGGAGCTCGCCGGACAGCTCGCCGGCCTCGTTGGAGGCGGCGCCGTCGACGCCGAGCCCGACCGGGGCGCCCGCCGCGGTGAGCGCGGCGACCGGCGCGATGCCGGCGCCGAGCCGCGCGTTGCTGGACGGGCAGTGCGCGACGCCGGTGGCGGTCTCGCCGAAGCGGCGCACCTCGCGCTCGTCGAGGTGGACGCAGTGGGCGAGCCAGACGTCGTCACCCAGCCAGCCCAGCTGCTCGAGGTACTCGACCGGCCTGACGCCGAACAGCTCGAGGCAGAACTCCTCCTCGTCCTTGGTCTCGGCCATGTGCGTGTGCAGGCGGACGCCGCGCTTGCGCGCGTACTCGGCGGTCTCGCGCATCAGCTCCCGGGTTACGCTGAACGGCGAGCACGGGGCGAGCGCGATGCGGGTCATCGCGTCCGGGGCCGTGTCGTGATGGCGGTCGATCGCGTCGGCCGACGCCTGCAGGATCGTGTCGCGGTCCTCGGTGATCTCGTCCGGCGGCAGCCCCCCGGCGGACTGGCCGAGGTCCATCGATCCGCGGGTCCCGTGGAAGCGGACGTGGAGGTCGCGAGCGGCCTCGATCTCGATGGCGAGCAGGTCGCCGGTGCCGCGCGGGAACACGTAGTGGTGGTCCATCGTCGTGCTGCAGCCGGACAGCGCGAGGGCCGCGAGGCCGGCGCGGGCGGCGGCGCGTTCGATCTCCTCGTCAACGTGCGCCCAGACCGGATACGACCCGGTGAGCCACTCGAACAGCGTCGCCTGCTGGAACAGGCCGCGGGTGGCCCACTGGTACAGGTGGTGGTGGCAGTTGACGAGCCCGGGCGTGGCGAGGCAGCCGCTGCCGTCGACAATCGTGTCCGCGGGCGGCCCGCCGCCCGCGCCGACGGCGGTGATGCGGCCGTCGTCGATGACGATGTGGCCGCTGCGGTGCTCGGTGCCGGCGGCGTCGACGGTGGCGATGGCGCAGTTCTCGATGACGGTGGTCATTGCGTCGCGGCGAGCCTGACGGCGTCGAGGATCTTCTCGTAGCCCGTGCAGCGGCACAGGTTGCCGGCGAGCGCCTCGCGGATCTCGGCGTCGGTCGGCGCGGCGTTGCGCTGCAGCAGGTCGTGCGTGGCGACGATCAGCCCGGGCGTGCAGAAGCCGCACTGGACGGCGCCGGCCTGCAGGAACGCCTCCTGGATCGGGTGCAGCTCGTCCTCGGACGGCGCCAGGCCCTCGACGGTCACGATCTCGCGACCCTCGGCCTGGCCGGCGGCGACGAGGCACGAGCACACGAGCTCGCCGTCGAGGTACACGGAGCAGCTGCCGCACTCGCCCTGCTCGCAGGCGTTCTTGGAGCCGGGCAGCGCGAGCCGCTCCCTGAGCACGTACAGCAGGCTCTCGCCCTCCCAGACGCCGTCGACCTCGCGCTGCTCGCCGTTGATCGTGCAGGTCAGCCTCATGCCCACGCCCACCCCAGCGCTCTGCGCGCCAGCACGTTCAGCGCGTGCCGGCGGTACACAGCGCTGCCGCGCTGGTCGTCGATCGGCGACGCGGCGGCGCTCACCAGCCCGGCGAAGCGCTCGAGCGCCGCCGGCTCGATCGCGCCGTGCCCGTCCCAGTCCAGCGCGCCGGCGATGAACTCCTCGGCCTCGCGCGCGCGTCTCGGCGTGGGCGCCGCGGAGCCGATGCACGTGCCGACGGTCCTCGCGTCGTGGTCGATCGCCACGGCGAACGAGCAGACCGCGATCACCATCGCGTTGCGGGTGCCGATCTTCGCGAACTGCTGGCCGCCGCGCGCGGCGGGCATGTGGAACGCCGCGATCAGCTCGTCCGGCTCGAGCACGTTGCGCTTCGGGCCCGTGATGAAGTCCTCGATCGGGATCCGGCGCTCGCCGCGGGTCGACGCCACCTCGATCGTCGCGTTCGACGCGTACAGGGGCGGGAGCGCGTCGCCGGCGGGCGAGGAGGAGCCGAGGTTGCCGCCGATCGTGCCGCGGTTGCGGATCTGGGGCGAGCCGACGGTCCGCGACGCGATCGCCAGGCCGGGCAGCTCCCGGCCGAGCTCCTCGATCGCGCGCGTGTACGTGACGCCGGCGCCGATCCGCAGGCTCCCGTCGTCGCGGTCCCAGCGCGTGAGCTCGTCGATGCGCGTGAGGTCGAGGATCGCCTCCGGCCGCGCCCGGCCGAAGTTCATCTCGACCATCACGTCCGTCCCGCCCCACAGCGGGAGCGCCTCGGGATGGGCGGCCTTGGCCTCCAGCGCCTCGTCCCAGCCGGCGGGCTGCAGAAACTCCATCCGAGCAGGATATTCGCCGTCAGCAGGCGGCGGCAGGATCTTGTCCGGCCAGCCGCACCGCGTGCAGCGATGCCGCCCGGCCCGCGGCGAAGGTCCAGACGACCGCGAAGCGCTGCTCGACCGTGCCGCCGCACGGCGTGCGGGGTCCGCGCCGAACGCCGCGCCGAGCGCACGTGCCAGCCAGGCGCCACCCGCCACCGCCAGGGCGACGGCGGGCAGCGCACGCAGCGCCGCGACCCTAAGGAAGGGGTGCGGGTCGCAACGTCAGGGCCGGCACCGGACGACGATCCCAGGCCCCCGCACGCCGGTCCAGAAGCCGCCGCGCAGCCTTCTGGACCGATTCCGTTGCCCGTTCGCGCAGCGCTAGACTCCGCCACGCGCTTGGTGGGCGTAGCTCAGCTGGTAGAGCTCCGGGTTGTGGTCCCGGCGGTCGCGGGTTCGAATCCCGTCGCTCACCTCTAACTCGCCGAACCCATGCTGAACGCGCTGCGCATCGCGCGCCACACCGAACGGCTGGACGAGCTCGTGGTGTTCTACCGCGACGGTCTCGGCCTGACCGAGATCGGTGGCTTCCGCGATCACGACGGCTACGACGGCGTGTTCCTCGAGGTGCCCGGCACCGGCGCGCATCTCGAGCTGACGGCGGGTGGCGGGCACGGGGCGCCGGTCGCGCATCCCGAGTCGCTGCTCGTCCTCTATCTCGGTGACGCGGAGGCGGTGGAGCAGGTCCTCGGACGGCTCGGCGTCCCTCCCGTCGCTCCCGCGAACCCGTACTGGGCCGAGCACGGCGTCACCGTCGAGGACCCCGACGGCTTTCGGGTCGTGCTCGTTCCCGAACGGTGGGACGAGGAGCCCGGCGGCGACATCCGCGTCGCCGAGCACACGGGCCCGCGGTCGGACCTGCGGGCGCTGTTCGAGCTGGCCGAGGACTCGGCGGACGAGCTCGACGCCTACATCGAAGACGGCCGCGTGCTGGTGGCGCTCGACGGCGATCGGGTCGTCGGTCACCTGCAGCTGACGGCGGCCGGCGACGAGCCGGCGCAGACCGAGGTCAAGAACATGGCGGTCGACCCGGCGCATCAGCGTCGCGGCATCGGGCGCGCGCTGATGGCGGCCGCGATCGCGCTCGCCCGCGCCGACGGGCGCTCGCTGCTCGTCGTCGCGACCGCGGCCGCCGACATCGGCAACCTGCGCTTCTACCAGCGGCTCGGGTTCCGGATGCGCGCGGTCGAGCGCGACGCGTTCACGCCCGCGACGGGCTACGAACCGGGGCTGCTGATCGACGGCATCGAGCTGCGCGACCGCGTGTGGCTCGACCTACGGCTCGACACGGCTAGGTGAACAACCGCTGACATCGGTCCGCGCGCGTTGAAGCCCGTCCGGCCCCGCGCCATCATCGGCGAGATGCCCGGCACGCACACGCGCGGCGACATCCTCGTGGTCGACGACGAGCCGACGATCGGCGACGTCGTCGCGCGGTACCTGGAGCGCGCCGGCTACGCCACCCGCGTCGCGGTCGACGGGAACAAGGCGCTCGCGCTGCACGACGAGCGGGCGGCCGACCTGATCGTGCTCGACCTGATGCTGCCGGGCGTCGACGGGCTCGAGGTGATGCGGCGCATCCGCAAGGACCGCAAGCGGCGGCCGGCGATCATCCTGCTGACCGCCAAGGGCGAGGAGACCGATCGCATCGTCGGGCTGCGGCTCGGCGCCGACGACTACGTGGTCAAGCCGTTCTCGCCCGCCGAGCTGGTCGCGCGCGTGGATGCCGTGCTGCGGCGCGTCGACCCCGAGCCCGAGAGCGAGCCGCCGCTCGAGTTCGGCGGCCTGCGGATCGAGCCGCTCGCGCGGCGCGTGCTGGTCGACGGCGAGGAGTGCGCGCTGACCGTGCGCGAGTACGAGCTGCTGCTGTTCCTCGCCCGCCATCCCGGGCAGGCGTTCAGCCGCCACGCGCTGATGGACCGCGTCTGGGGCTACTCCTTCTACACCGACACCTCGACGGTCACGGTGCACATCCGGCGGCTGCGCGGGAAGATCGAGCGCGACCCGGCGCGCCCGCGGCACATCGAGACCGTGTTCGGCATCGGCTACCGCTTCGCGCCATGAAGATCGGCCTGCTCCTGGCGCTCGTCGGGGCGGCGGTCCTCGCGGTCGTGGCCGGTGTCGCCTACGACTCCCATGCGGCGTGGCAGACGTTCGCGATGCTGGCCCCGGTGGGCATCGCGACGGTCGCCGCCGGCAGCTGGGTCCTCAAGCGCCGGACCGGGCTGCGCAAGCAGGCCGCCCTGATGGCGTGCGTGGCGGCAGCCCAGCTGATCGTGATCGTGGGGCTGTTCGTGGAGCGCATGTTCGTCTCCTCGCACGACGCCGTCTTCACCGTGCTCGCGACCGCGTACTGCGCCGCGCTCGCGCTGTGGGCCGGCTGGGTGCTGTCGCGCCGCATGCTCGGCGAGGTCAAGGCGGTCGGCGCGAGCCTGGAGGCGATCGGCGAGGGGCGGCGCGACGTGGTGCTGTCCGTGGACGGCGAGGACGAGATGGCCCGGCTCGCCGGCCAGCTGGAGGAGATGGTCGACCGGCTGGCGCGCACCGAGGCGGCGCGCAACGACCTCGTCGCCGCGGTCTCGCACGACCTGCGCACGCCGATCACGTCGCTGCGGCTGCTGGTGGAGGCGCTCGACGACGACATCGTCGACGCCGGCGACCGCAAGGCCTACCTCGCCAAGCTGCGCACGCACGTCGGCGCCCTGTCGGCGCTGATCGACGACCTGTTCGAGCTGTCCCGCCTGCAGGCCGGCGAGCTGCGCTGGTCGATGGAGCAGGTGCGGCTCGATGTGCTCGTCGAGGAGACCGTCGAGGCGATGCGCTCGGACGGCGTTGCGCGGCTGCTCGTGGACGTCCCCAGCGACCTCGGTCCCGCGCGCGGCGCGCCCGAGCAGATCCAGCGCGTGCTGTTCAACCTGATCCAGAACGCGATCCGCCACACGCCCGCCGATGGGAGCGTGACGGTGAGCGCGGCACGCGCCGTCGAGGGCGTGCAGGTCGAGGTGGCCGACACCGGCAGCGGGATCGCCGGCGATGATCGCGAGCGCGTCTTCGAGGCCTTCTTCCAGGCCGGCGCCAGCCGCACGAACGGCGGCGCCGGGCTCGGGCTCGCGATCTCGCGCGCGATCGTCGAGGCGCACGGCGGCCGCATCTGGCTCGAGCCGTCGCCGGCCGGCACGTCGGTGCGGTTCACGCTGCCTCACCAGAGCGTGTCGACCACCAGCTCGTAGGCCAGCGCCTGAACGGCGAGCGCGGCCAGGACCGGCCGCAGGGGGAGCGACGAGGCGGCGGCGGCGAGGCAGACGAACGGCGCGAAGAACAGCCAGATCCGCTCCGTCTCGGCCTTCGTGAAGCCCATCACGGCGGCGATCGCGAGCACCGCGAAGATCGCCACGGCCACCGTCCGCCGGGCGGCGAGCGCGCGCAGCGCGTACCAGAGGATCGGCAGGCCGAGCACGAACAGGAACGCCGCCGGCGAGCCGAGCAGCCAGTACCAGTACGGGCGGATCGACGCGATCCCCCGGCGGTAGACCTCCTCGGTCGCCTGCAGCGTCCCGACCGGGTCGAACCCGCTCAACCCGTACAGCGCCAGGTAGAACACCAGCACCGCCGCGCCGCACAGCGCGCACAGTGCGACCGCCGCGCGCAGCCCCTCGCGCCGCCACGTGAGGATCGCCGCCCACGCGCCGACCGCCAGCAGCGACCACGCGAACAGCGAGGCCGCCGCCAGCGCGGCCGCGCCGGCCGCCCGCCAGCGCCACGACGCCGCGGTCAGCGGCCACGCCGCCAGCAGCCCGAGCGTCAGGTACACCGCGTCAGCCGACGTCACACCGAACAGGAGCGCCCCCGGAGCGAACGCGAGCAGCAGCGTCGCGACGCGCGCGCGGCGCTCGTCGAGCAGCCGGCGGCCGAGCGGATACGTCAGCGGCACGCTCGCGGCGCCGACGACGATGCAGAGCGCCGCCATCCCGCCCGCCGTCGAGATCCCGAGCGCGTACAGGGTCAGCAGCAAGCCGGGCGGATGGCCGGCCGCGTGCACCGGCAGCGAAGGGACGATCTCGGCGAAGTGGTCGAGGAAGAACCGCGGGCCCCAGTGCAGCGCGCCGAGCGCGGGGAGGTACTCGTTCGGCGCCTCCCACGACCGCCTCGGGTCGAAGACCGCCGACCACGCGCCGATGCCCGCGTCCGACCCGCCCGCCGCCAGCGCGAGCCGCAGGACGAGCGTCAGGCCGAACGTCCCGGCGACGAATCATGCCGGCGAGACGTCCAACAGGCGCGGCGTTTATGTTATGGTGGTGGCGAAGCACAGCACGGACACGGCGAGCAGCGGGCCGGCCTGCGGGTCGACCACGGCGATGAACGGCGGGTTGGTCACGCCCAGCGGCCGGTCCACGACGCGCCCGATCACGACCGGCACCGCCAGCACGGCGATCACCGCCCACGGCAGCGAGTTCATCACCTGTTCCTCGCCGGGCAGCCGCGGGCGTGCCAGCCTGCGGCGCATCGTGCTAGCCCGCGCCATCGCGCTCGCCCTCGCGCTCGCCGCGCTCACGGGGTGCGGCTCCCGCGACGAGCTCCCGCCCGCCGCCGCTCCGGCC
>DASSUW010000476.1:0-6778 GCA_035706585.1 Solirubrobacteraceae bacterium
TCAACGCGCTCGCGATCGTGCTCTACCTGCGAGCCGAGCGCGGCTCGTTCGCGATCGCCGGGGTGGTCGCCGGGGCACTGGCGGCGGTCCTCTCGCCGCAGGCGGCGCTGGCCGTATCGGCGGCCAGCGTGATCGTCGGCACGCTCGCGTTCACGGCGCTGCCGCCGGCGCGGGCGCTGCGGCCGGACACGCAGCGCGCGAGCGCCGGGCTGCTGGGGGCGCTGGCATCGCCGGGCGTGCGGACGCTGGTGCTCACGTCGCTGCCGGCCGGGATCGGGATCGGCATCTGCGAGGTCACCGTCCCGGCCTTCAGCCATGCCGAGGGCGCCGCCGCCACCGCGGGCGTCCTGCTCGCGCTGTGGTCGGTCGGCAGCGCCACCGGCGGTCTCGCCTATGGCGCGCTGCACCACCGGCCGCCGCTGCAGCGCGTGCACATCGCGGTGACCGCCGCCCTCCCGGTCTGCCTGCTGCCGCTGGCCGCGGCGCCGTCCGTGGCGGTGATGGCGCTGCTCATGATCCCGGCGGGGATGTTCGTCGCGCCGCTGCTCGCCACCCGCAACGAGCTGATCGGCTGGGTCGCGCCGGCGGGCGCCCGCACCGAGGCCTACACGTGGCCGGTCACCGCGTTCGTCGGCGGGATCGCGATCGGCTCCGCGCTCGCCGGCACGATCGTCGAGGAGGCGAGCTGGCGGACGGCGTTCCTCGTCGCGGCCGGCTTCGCCGCCGGCGGCACGGTGGTCGCGGTCTCACGCCGCGCGACGGTCAGCCGGGCGCGGGTCGCCTGATCAGGCCGCGGCGGCGAGCTGGTCGCTCCAGCGGAGCGCCTGCGTGTAGGCGTCCGCGAGCAGCTCGGGGCGCGCGTGGGCAGCCGCGCTGTCGAACGCGCCGCGCTCATAGGCGAGCGTCGCGGCGAGCACAGCGCCCTCCGGTCCCTCGTGGTCGACGAGCGCGCGGGAGAGGCGATCGTCGAACGACAGCTCGGCGACCAGCTCGGCCATCTCGCGGCCGGTCAGCGCGTCGAGCAGCGAGAACAGGCCGGCCGTGAACGCCCGGTCCGGAGCGGCCCTCATGCCCGGCGCCAGCAGCTCGCTCATCCGCGCCCGCAGCATCGCGACCTCGAGCAGATGGCTCGGCGCGTCGCGCAGCCCGCTGAGCGCGAGCAGCAGACCCCAGCGGCGGATCGGCACCGCGCCGATCATCGTGACCGCGTGGCGGAGCGACTCGATCGGCCGCAGCGGCGAGACGTAGGCCGAGTTGGCGTAGCGGAGCAGCTTGTGGCTGAGGCCGGCGTCGCGGCGCACGATGCTCTCCAGCTCCTCGATCGTCGTGTGCTCGTCGGTGGCGGCGAGCGCGCACAGCGTGCCGAGCTCCTTCGTGGGCGTGCCGGCCGTGCGGCTCAGCTCGGGGAGCGCGAAGAAGTAGCCCTGGTAGGCGTCGAAGTCGAGCTCGCGGCACAGCTCGTACTCCTCGGCGGTCTCGACCTTCTCGGCGACGAGCCGCAGGTTGCGCGACTCGAGCTTGCGCACCTCGGCCTCGAGCTCCCGGGGCGTGAGCGCCCGCACGTCGAGCTTGACGATGCTCGCCAGATTGAGCAGCGGGTCCATCTTCGGGGCGTGCTTGAAGTCGTCGAGCGCGAGCGTGAAGCCGGCGTCGACCGCCTCCTCGAGCACCTCGATCAGCGCCTTGTCGACCTTCTGATCCTCGACGAGCTCGATCACCGTGCGCCGGGGCTCCAGCGGGAGCGGGCGCATGTCGAGCAGGAAGTCGCGCGTGACGTTGATGTGCGCTGGCCGGTCGCCGACCAGGAGGTCCAGCCCGAGCTCGCCGAACGCGCTCGCCAGCACGCCCGCGGTCATCGCCTCGGGCCCGACGGGAGCGACGTCCTCGTTCAGCGGCCGGTAGAGCAGCTCGTACGCGACGACGTCCCAGCCGGCGTCGAAGATCGGCTGCCGGGCGACGATGACGCCGTCGTGCGTCTCGGGTTCTGTGAGCTCGCTCATGGTCGTCCCACGAAATCGGCCGGTAGGGCCCTCGGCTTGAACGGACCTGGCACGCGGTCGCTTGACAGGTCGTGCCCCGGCCGCAGACGATCGCAGGGAGAGATGGCGCGAGAAGCCCCGAGAGTCGGCGTCGGGCCGGCCGTCGCCCGCGTGGCGCCGATGCTCGACATCATCCGCAACGGCTCGACCGACGTGAACGTCGGCCGGTCGGCGCAGTCGGGCTCGGTCGCGACCCGCCGCGCCCGCGCCACGCCGCTGCCGGTCCGGCTGCTGACCCGCGACGAGATCGGCGCGATCGTCCGCGCGCGCACCGGCGACGAGAAGCCGCCGGACGTCGACGTCAGCCTGTTCGTCGAGCTCAGCGAGGACCTGGACCCGGACGCGCGCCGCGCCGCGCGCACGCGCATCGGCGCGATCGCGCGCAGCGCGCGCTGGAAGCTCAACACGGGCGCGATCGAGGTGCGCGGCACGCGCCTGGAGGAGCTTGAGGGGGTGCGCGGCATCTCGTACATCGAGCCGGGCCAGACGCTGCGAACGCCAGAGCCCGCGGTCGGCCGCACCGTGCCCGCGCCCGACCCGGCGCTGCGGCGCGTGGCGGCGCAGGCGCGGCGGCACGGCTACGGGCGCGACGTGCTCGTCGGCATCATCGACGTCGGCGGCTTCGACTTCGCGCACCCGGACTTCCTCGCGGACGGCGGCACGCGCTGGGTGGCGATCTGGGACCAGGGCGGGACGTCGCGCCCGGCGCCGGCCGCGCGCGACCGCACGCGGTACGCGAGCCTCGACTACGGATCGGAGATCCGCAAGGAGCACATGGACCGCGCGATCGCGGCGGCGCCGGAGCGCGGCATGGCGGCGGCGAGCCTCGAGCCGCAGTCGACGATGGTCGTCGGCTCGCACGGCACGCACGTCGCGTCGATCGCCGCCGGCAACCGCGGCGTCGCCCGCCGCGCGCACCTGGCCGGCGTGCTCGTCGCGCTGCGGCCCGAGGACATGCTCGCGTCGTCGAGCTTCTACGACTCGACGCGGATCGCGCACGCGGTCGACTACCTGATGGCGCTCGCCGCCGAGCTCGGCGGCGACGCCGGCCCGCTGCCCGTCTCGATGAACATCAGCCTCGGCACGAACGGCCACGCGCACGACACGTCGAGCGCGATGGCGCGCTGGATCGACAACGCGCTCGCCACGCCGGGGCGGTGCGTGACCGTCGCCGCCGGCAATGCCGGCCAGGTCGAGCCCGCCGCGCCCGACGACCGCCGGCCGCTCACGGGCCGCATCCACGCCGGCGGCTCGATCGCCGCGACCGGCCTGCGCCAGGATCTCGGCTGGGTCGTGGCCGGAGGCCAGGTCGCGGACATCTCCGAGAACGAGATGGAGATCTGGTACGGCGCGCAGGACCGCATCAGCGTCGAGATCCGGCCGCCGGACGGCGACTGGATCGGCCCGATCGGCCCGGGCGAGCACATGCGCAACGACGTGCTCCCCAACGGCACCGTGCTCAGCGTCCACAACGAGACCTACCACCCGGCCAACGGCGCGAACCGGATCTCGATCGTGCTGAGCCCGTTCTTCGGTCCCGTGCGCCGCGGCGAGCGCCAGATCGGCCCGATCGCGGGCGGTGAGTGGCAGGTGCGCCTGACCGGCACCGTGATCCGCGACGGCCGCTACGACGCCTGGATCGAGCGCGACGACGCGCGACGCGTCGATGCGCGCAGCTGGCGCTACCCCTCGTTCTTCGCCCCCGGGAGCTACACGGACGACCGCATGATCAGCTCGCTCGCCTGCGCCGAGCGCATCCTCGCCGTCGCCAACGTCGACATCGGCCGCAACATGGCCCACGTCACGTCGAGCCGCGGCCCGACGCGCGAGGGCCGCTTCAAGCCCGACGTCGGCGCCGACGGCACGGACATCGTCGCCGCCCGCGCGCTCGACCGCGCGCGGCCATGGGTCGAGATGACCGGCACGAGCATGGCCGCCCCGTACGTCTGCGGCGTCGCCGCCCTGATGCTCGCGATCGCCCCCGACCTGACGTCCGCGCAGATCCAGGGCATCGTGCGCAGCACGTCGCGCCCGCTCGCCGGCCACGACTTCACATGGCGCAACGACACCGGCTTCGGTGTCATCGACGCGGCCGCGTGCGTCGCGGAGGCGGCGCGATGAAGCTCAAGGTGTTCTTCGCCTCCGACGGCGACTGCCTGCTGCTGAGCTCGAGCGACGGCCACCACGCGCTGATCGACGGCGGCCGCAGCGGGAGCTTTCAGAAGGTCGCCTGGCCGGTCGTCCAGAGCCTGCCGGCGATCGACCTCGTCGTCGTCAGCCATATCGACGCCGACCACATCTCGGGGATCCTGTGGCTGATGGGCGTCGTCGCCGACTGGGCGGTCTACGACTACCAGACCACCGCCGGGCGCAACCCGAACTTCCCCGAGCCGACCGCTCCGCGGCCGCCGAAGATCAAACGGCTGTGGCACAACTCGTGGCACGCTCAACTGGGCGATCTCGCGGCGCCGATCGAGGAGTACATCGGCCAGATCGGGGACGGCGTCCAGAGCGCGACGTTCGACCTCGCCACGACTCCGGTGCCCGCCGCCGACGCGATCTACGCGCTCCAGGATCTCGGCGAGAGCATCCCCGACGGCGTCGAGCTGCTGCGCGTGGTGGAGAACGACACGCCGGTCCCGCTCAACGGGAAGCCGTTCGACGCGCTCGTGATGCTGCACCGCCCGCCGCGGAGCGTGAAGCTCGGCCGGACGAAGCTGACGGTGATCGGCCCGGGCAAGGCGCACCTGGAGGCGCTCCGCGACGAGTGGCGCGAGTGGCTGGCGACGATGAAGCCCGACGGCGCGGGGAACGCCGTCGGTTCGCTCGTCCAGGCGGCCCAGATCATCGAGAAGACGGACCCGTCCAAGGTGACGCCGCCCAACCACGCGTCGATCACGCTGCTCGCCGAGGAGCGCGGGCGCACGTGCCTGCTCACCGGCGACGCCGCCGAGGCCGAGATCATCGACGGGCTCGCGGCGGCCCGCCGGATCAGGAACGGCCGCTTCGACTGCAACGTGCTCAAGGTCCAGCACCACGGGTCGGAGTACAACCTGAGCAAGGAGTTCGCCGCCACCGTCGTGGCCGACCACTACGTGTTCTGCGCCGACGGCGCCAACGCGAACCCCGACCCGTCGGTGGTCAAGACGATCGCCGACGTCCGCGCCGCCACCGATCCGCGGCCGTTCACGCTGTGGTTCAACACCACGCCCGCGCGCACGCTCGCGAACCGCCGCAAGCCGCTCGGCGATGCGATCGCGGAGGCGCGCGCCGCCGCGCGCCGGCACCCGGGCATCACGGTCAACGTGCTGGACCGCTCGGCGCCGTTCTTCGAGCTCGAGGTCTGACGGGCACCCCGTCGGACCGGACCAGCACGGGCGCTCCGACGGCGCGCGCCGCGATCGGATCGAGCGCGCGCACGGTGACCGGCGGCCGCGCCTGCGGACGCGACGGGGCGTCACCGCGCGCGGTGAACAGCGTCAGGCCGAGGCCGAGCAGGTCGAGCGTCGACCGGCCGCCGGACCACGCGTGCCGGATGCGCCCGCCGAGGTCGGCGGTGACCTCGGTCTCGGGCGGCCGCAGCGAACCGTTCGGATCCCCCGAGCGGCGCACCGTGTACTCGACGACGGGCCGGCGGTCGCGCTCGTAGCTGTCGAGCAGGGCGGCCGGCGCCCAGTGCCGCTCCGCCTGAGCAACGGGCTACTCAAATCGCCGGCGGTCGATCAGACTGGCGCCATGCGGTGGCCGTTCACCGGGCGGGAGGCGGAGCTGCGACTCGTCGGCGAAGCGCTCGCGAGCGGCGCGACCGGCGGCGTGGTGATCGCGGGCCCCGCCGGCGTCGGCAAGACCCGGCTCACCGCCGAGGCGGCGGAGCTGGCGGCCACGCGCGGCTGCGCGGTCGAGTGGGTGCGGGCGTCGAGCTCCGCACGCTCGATCCCGCTCGGGGCGTTCGCGCCGGTCCTGCCCGCCACGCGACTGCCGGACGGCGTGGAGCTGCTGGCCCGCGCCCGCCATGCGCTCGCCGAGCGTGCGTCCGGCCGGACGCTCGTCCTGTGCGTCGACGACGGGCAGCTGCTCGACGACGCGTCGGCCGCGCTCGTGCACCAGCTCGTCGCCGCCGGCGAGGCGTTCGCGGTCGTCAGCCTCCGGCGCGGCGATCCGCCGCCGGACGCGCTGCGCGCGCTGTGGAAGGACGACTTGTGCGTCCGGCTCGAACTCGGTGAGCTTTCGCGCGGCGACGTCGAGCGGCTGCTGGACGCCGCGCTCGGCGCGCCGCTCGACGGCCGCAGCGTCACCGCGCTGTGGGAGCTGAGCCGCGGCAACGCGCTGTTCCTGCGCGAGCTCGTGCGCCACGGCGTCGACCACGGGCTGCTCGGCGAGGAGGACGGCGTGTGGCGCTGGCGCGGCGCGGTCGAGGCCGGGACACGGCTGGCGGACCTCATGGACCTGCGCGTCGAGGACGCCGGACCGGGACGGCACCTGCTCGAGCTGGTCGCCATCGCCGATCCACTCGAGGTCGGGCTGCTCGATCCGGCCGAGCTCGCGGCGCTCGCGGGGCTCGAGCGCGCCGAACTCGTCGAGCGCCGCGCCGACGGACGGCGCCGGTTCGCCGCCGTCGCGCATCCCCTGCACGGCGAGGCGGTACGCGCCCAGCTGGCGCCGACGCGGATGGAGGCGATCGACGCGCGGCTGGCCGACGCCGTCCAGGCGTGCGGGGCACGGCGGGGCGGCGACCTGCT
>DASSUW010000477.1:0-11358 GCA_035706585.1 Solirubrobacteraceae bacterium
GGGCGCCGCGCCGGCGCCGATCTCGCGCCCGCGCGCCGCCCCCGCGAGATCGCCCGGCGTCTCGCGCCGCTCGGCGCGCAGCCGGTCGATCGCCTTGCGCCGCGCCGTGAGCGTGATCCACGCCGCCGGGTTCGGCGGGAAGCCGTCGCGCGGCCAGCGCTCGAGCGCGACGACGAATGCGTCCTGCACCGCCTCCTCGGCGCGGTCGAGGTCGCCGAACGCCCGCGCGAGAGCGGCGACCGCCTGCCCGGACTCGCGCCGGAACAGGCGGTCGAAGGCTGCCCCCGGGGCGCTCAGCGATTCGCGCCCTCGGTGAGCGTGTGGGTCTCGGGCGCGCCCATCGCCTCGTAGTCCATGACCGGGCGCACCTCGACCGAGCCGTCCTGGGCACCCGGGATCTGGGACGCCCAGCCGATCGCCTCGTCGAGATCCGCGCACTCGAGCAGGTAGTAGCCGCCGAGCTGCTCGCGCGTCTCCGCGAACGGCCCGTCGGTGGTCAGCGTCTCGCCGTCACGGACGCGGACGGTCGTCGCCGTGCTCGTCGGCTGCAGGCCCTCGCCGCCCAGCAGCACGCCGGCGGCCTGCGCCTTCTGGCCGAACTCGCCGTAGGCGGCCATGATGGCGCTCGCGGCCTCGGGGCTGACGTCGTTCCAGCCGGACTCGTCGCCGTAGATCGTGAGCAGGTAGCGCATGTGTCCTCCGGTGGTCGTCGCAGCGCCGTCCGCGCCGCGTTCACCCTACCGACGGGGCGGTCGCGCGCAAGCGACAAAGCTGGCGCGTCAACGCTCGCCGGCGTCGCACCGGCGTAGGTGCTCGACGATCCGGTGCGAGTCGCAGATCGCCTCGGCGCCGAGCACGAGCAGCGGCACGCGGTCCTGGCCGGTCAGCTCGTCGACCTCCGCCCGCGCCGAGCGCCGCCACGGCACCCGCCGCTCCTCGACCTCGATGCCGCGCTTGCGCAGCTCGCGCGCGACGCGTCCGCACGCGCATAGCCGGTCCGTCGGCGTCCGGCAGCGGTAGAGGACGTTCACGGCAGCATCCTCACCGCGCGCCCGACGACGCGCCACGCGAGCGGCTGGCGACGGCCGGTGCGCGCGAGCCGGTCGCCGAGTCGCTCCTCGTGGAACCGGATGGTCGCCTCCACGGTCTCCTCGTGCGCGCGCGTCGTCCAGCCCAGCTCGCGCCGCGCCTTCGCCGAGCGGTACGTCCACCAGTGCGCGGCGGCGCGCACCTCGGACGGCGTGATCAGCGTCGGTCCCGGCGCCCGGACCGACGCCTCGGCGAGCGCGACCGCGACGCGCGTCGGCAGCCGCACCGGCGGGCCCTCGATGCCCGACAGCCGCTCGAGCTCGCCGAACAGGCGCTTCCACGTGTAGTTGCGCGTGCCGAGGATGTAGCGCTCGCCGGTGGCGCCCTTCTCGTCGCACAGCAGCAGGCCGGCGGCGACGTCCTCGACGTCGACGATGCAGATCCCGCCGTCGACGTAGGCCGGGATGCGGCGCAGCAGGAAGCGCCGCACGACCTCGGTCGAGGAGTGTCGCTCGTCGCCGCGGCCGAGCACGTGCGCAGGCGAGGCGACGACGACGTCGAGGCCGCGGGCCGCGACGCGCAGCGCCTCCACCTCGGCGGCGTGCTTGGAGTCGGCGTACGGGATCCCGAGCGGGCCGCTCCAGACGTGCCGCTCGTCGAGCGCGCCGCCCGGGCGCGCCGGCCCGATCGCCGCGACCGACGACACGTGGACGGCCCGCTGCACGCCGGCCGCCAGACAGGCGTCGAGCACCGTGCGCGTGCCCTCGGCGTTCGTACGCAGCAGCTCCGGCGCCGAGCGCCGCAGGTTGACCGAGCCGGCGACGTGGAAGACGCGCTCGATCCCCGTGGCGGCGCGTCGCATCGCCTTCGGATCCACGATCTCGGCGACGACGGACTCGACGTCGAGACCGTCGAGCGCGCTGGGCGGCGAGCTCGCGCGAACGGTCACGCGCACGTCGTCGCCGCGCGCGAGCAGGGCGCGCACGAGATGCGAGCCGATGAACCCGGTCGCGCCGGTGACGAGGACCCGAGCCACGGCGCGAGGATAGGCTGCCGCCATGGCCGGCGTCGCGATCGTCACGGATACGACCCAGTACCTCCCCGCGGAGATCATCGATCGCCACGGGATCAAGCTCGTGTCGCTGTACGTGAACTGGAACGGGCGGACCGACCGCGAGAGCGACCTCGGCGACTACGAGAGCTTCTACGACCACATGCGCACCGCGGCCACGCTGCCGACCACCTCGCAGCCGTCGGTCGGCGACTTCCTCGGGGTCTGGCGGCCGCTGCTGGACGCCGGAGACGACGAGATCTCGATCCACCTGTCGGGCGGCATCTCCGGCACCGTCGGCGCGGCCGAGCAGGCGCGCGACGCGCTGATCGAGGAGGGCGTCGCGGCCGAGCGGATCGTCGTGCTCGACTCCGACACCGGCTGTGCCGGGCATGGGCTGATGGCGATCGCCGCCGCGAACGCGGTCAAGGGCGGCGCGGACCTGGCCGGCGCCGCGGCCGCCGCCCGCGAGCTGCGCGGCCGGCTGAAGATCCTGTTCGCGGTCGACACGCTCGAGTACCTGCGCCGCGGCGGGCGGATCGGCGCCGCTCAGGCGTGGGTCGGCTCGGCGCTCAAGATCAAGCCGATCCTCACGATCGACCGCGAGATCATGCCGATCGAGCGCGTCCGCACCGCCGGTCGCGCGTTCCAGCGGATGGTCGACCACCTGACCGAGCGCAGGGAGTCGGGCGCCGACGTGTTCATGATCCAGCACATCCAGGCCCACGACGTGGCGGAGCGGCTGGTGGAGCGCGGCCGCGAGATCTACGGCCGCGAGCCGGAGTTCGTGTCCGAGATCGGCCCGGTCATCGGCGCGCACGTCGGTCCGGGCCTGTTCGGCGTCACGGGTCTCCCGAGCTCGATTCTGGGACCGGTGTAGTCGGCACCAGCGCGAGCCGGCGCAGCGTGACGTACTCGCGGATCGTGATCTGGATCGAGGCGGCGACGGGGATCGCCAGCAGCGCTCCGAGCACGCCGAACAGCGTCGATCCGAACAGCACCGAGACGAGCACGATCAGCGGTTCGAGCTGCACCGCGCGCGACTGGATGCGCGGCTGGATGATGTTGTTCTCGACCTGCTGGTAGACGACGGCGTAGATCGCCCAGATGATCGTGTCGAGCGGGAAGTCGCTGAACACCGTGACGATGCCGACGATGATCGCTCCGAGCGTGGCGCCGACCAGCGGCACGAGGTCGAGCAGGAACACGATCACGGCAAGCGGCAGGGCGTAGTTGATGCCGAGGATCAGCAGCATGACGTAGCTCGTCACGCCGGCCACGGTCGCCTGCAGCAGCGCGCCGGCGACGTAGTTGCCGATCGCGGTCGCGATGCGCCCGAAGAGGTTGTGCATCCACGCCTCGCGCTCGGGTCCCTGCTGGCGCGCCCACGCGTCGAGGAACCGCCGCCCGCTCCCGATCATGAAGATCGACAGCACGAGGATCGTCACGGCGGCGAAGATCGAGTTGACGAGGCCGAGGCCGATGTCGCTGAGCACGCCGGCGGCGTCGCCGAGGCGGCTCGGCAGCTTCTGCGCCTGCTCCTCGAGCTTGCCGGTGATGTCGTAGTCCTGCTGGAGGCGCCGCAGCTGGTCGTTGCTGTTGACGAAGTCGGTGACCTCCTGCGCGTACTCCGGCAGGTTGTTGACCAGGTTGTTGGCCTGCGTGACGATCGGCGGCACGAGCAGGCCGATCAGCACGAACGGCGTGAGGATCAGCGCGATGTAGACGATCGCGACCGCCAGGCCGCGCCTCATGTACCGCTGCAGGAAGTTGATCGGGCCCGAGAGCGCGATCGCGATGAACGCGGCGACGAAGATCCACGTCAGCGGCTTGCGCAGCAGGTAGATCAGCACCAGTGTGAACGCGACGGCGACGACCACCAGCACCGTCCGCAGGATCGCGCGAACGGTCAGGAACTGCGGTGGGCCTTGCGGAACGGCAGGGGCAGCCATGGCGCTGCAGCGGGGTTCGCCGCCGGCGCCGGTATGCCTGCGTCAAAGACGGGCTCAGACTGCGGGGCGAGCGCGCTGATCGGCCGCCCACAGGGCGATCGCCGGGATCAGGGTGCCGGCGGCGGCGAGGATGAGGATGGGGAGCATGCGCCGGATGATCCGGCAGCGCGGGCGCGGGCGCATCGGAGGTAGCCCTAGTCTGCGATCGGGCTAGCCGAACGCCGGCTTGGCGAGGACGACCGAGGTGTCGACCTGGCGGTCGGGGATGTTCCAGTACGTCCGCAGCAACCGGTCCTTGAGCTCGGGCGTGACCTGCACGAACCCGTGCTTGCGGTAGAAGCCGATCGCCCACTCGGCGGCCGCCCAGGTGCCGATGAGGATCCGCGTCGTCGTCCCCGCGGTCAGGTGCTCGAGCAGCTTGCCGCCGATCCCCTGCCCCTGCGCGGCGGGCAGCACGTATGCGTGGCGGATCAGGACCACGTCCTTGACCGGCTGCACGCCCATGACGCCGACGAGCCGGCCGTCACCGTCCTCGTAGCCCCAGAACTCCACGCCGGCCGCGATCTCGCCGTCGAGCTCCTCGCGCGGCATGTACGGCTCGTGCCAGCGATCGGCCGGGATCGTCCCGCGGTACGCCTCCGCGCCCGCGTTGACGATCGCGAAGATCGTCTCGCGCTCGTCGTCGCGGCACAGTCGGATCTCCATACTCGGTGCCATGACCCATACACATGATCCCGCATCTGTCTGGCTGATCACGGGAGCATCGTCGGGTCTCGGGCGCGCGCTCGCCGAAGCCGCGCTCGACGTCACGCGGCCCGAGCAGGCAGCGGCGGCGCTCGCAGCCGCCGTCGATGCGTTCGGCGGCGTCGACGCGAGCGTCGGCGAGGCGCTGCGCGTGTTCGCCCAGCTCGCCGGCAACCAGCCCGACGATCCGGCGCGCGTCGCCGGGGCGATCGTCCGGGCTGTCGAGTCCGACGACCCGCCGCTGCGGCTCGTCCTCGGCACCGAGGCGATCGACGCGGTTCGCACGAAGCTCGAAGGGCAGCGCAGCGAGCTCGACACCTGGGACCGCCTGGCGCGCTCGACCGCCGTGCCGGCATGAGCGGACGCGTCACGTCCGCGGACGGGACAGCGATCGCGTACGACCGCGCGGGCGCCGGGCCGGCTGTGATCCTCGTCGGCGGCGGAGCGGTCGACCGGTCCGAGAACGCGCCGCTCGCCGCGGCGCTCGCGGCGCGCTTCACGGTCTTCAACTACGACCGCCGCGGACGAGGCGCGAGCGGTGACGCGCCGCCGGACGCGGCGGAGCGGGAGATCGACGGCGAGCGCCGCGGCGCGAGCGGCGACGCGCTGCCGCACACCGTCCGGCGGGAGGTCGAGGACATCGCCGCGCTCGTCGCCGCGGCGGGCGGGTCGGCGCACGTGTACGGCGTCTCGTCGGGCGGCGCGCTCGCGCTAGCGGCGGCGGCGGCGGGCGTCGCGATCGACCGGCTCGCCGTCTACGAGATCCCGTACCGCGTGGACGAGAGCTGGCCGCCCCGGTGGCGCGCGTACGTCGACGAGCTCGGCGCGTTGCTGGCCGCCGGCCGCCGCGGCGACGCGTTCGCGCGCTTCATGCGCCTCGCCGAGACGCCCGAGGACGCGATCGCCGCCGCGCGCGACGCGCCGTTCTGGCCCGATCTCGAGCTGCTCGCGCCGACGCTCGCCTATGACGCCGCGTGCTTGGGCGACGGCCGGCCGCCCGCCGACCTGCTCGCGCGGGTGGTCCAGCCGACGCTGGTCGCCACCGGCGTGGCGGCGCGTGAGCCCGGCGCCGCGCAGTGGGTCAAGGCGCTCGACGCCGCGGCGGACGCGGTCGCCGCGAGCCTGCCGCACGGCGAGCGCGCGATCGTGGACGGCCAGGGCCACGTCCCCGACCCGCAGGCTCTCGAGCCCATGCTGACGCGGTTCTTCGCGGCGGGCTGACCGGCACTCGGACGATCGTCCAGCCGATTCGCGCGTTCCCGCCGTTCGCCGATCACTGTTCGTGACAGGACGTTCGAGGCACGCTGGAACGGATTCCAGGAGCCGCTCGCCCCACGCCGCATCGCCGGCGTGGGGCGGGCCGGTGCTACGTCTTGATCACGGCGCTGTCGGGCATCCGGACCGCCTTGCCGTCGCGCCACGCGAACACGTACGCCTCCTTCATCTCGGGCTTGCCCGAGTCCGTGTAGACGAGCATGCGGTCCTGGCTCATGCGCACGCGGACGATGCCGTAGGCCGCCCGCCGGAAGCCGAAGAAGTGCTCGTCGCCGTCCTCGCGCTGCGTGTCGCCGATGCTCTCGAAGAACGCGACGAGCTCGGTGACGAAGATGACGCCGCCGGGGCGGCCGAGGTTCCCGAGCGCGCCGAGCAGCGTCGCGCGCGGATGGATGAAGTCGAAGGCCGTCCGGTCGTCGCCCGCCGAGATGACCGAGACGAGCGGCGCCACCTTCTCCATGAACTCGGGCGTGAACTCGTGGGAGCCGTGGTGGGGAACCTTGAAGAGCTCCGACTCCAGCTCCGTCCCGTCGCCGGCCAGGATCTTCTCGGCCTTCTCGTTGAGGTCGCCGGCGAACAGCAGGCGCCACTTGCCGAACGTCATGCGCAGGACGATCGAATGGCCGTTGATGGTGTGGGCCGCGTCGCCGAGCTTGGGCAGGGCGGGCGCGCCGTCGACGGTCGTGGTGATCGGCCCGAGCACCTCGACGGCCGGATCGTCAGGCCCGAGGAACGAGAACGCGTCGTCGGTGCCGCGCGCGAGCCGGCGCACCGTGAAGTCGCCGTTGGCGGTCCAGCCCTCGAGCGCCCGCTTCCAGCCCTTGAACCTGTCGTTCATCCGCGCGTCGTCGACGCTGCGCAGGTCGTCGGCGAGGTCGGTGTAGAACGTGTCGCGGCCGACCTTCCTGGTCGCGCCGAAGATCGCGTCCTTGAGCTTGTCGGGACCCTTGACGAGTCCGTTGTGGAAGACGTTCTGCGGCCGGATGAACAGTCGCTTGGAGGCCGGCAACCGCTCGCGGGTCTCCGACGCGAAGATCTCCGTCAGCCCCTCGAAGTGGTCGGCGTCGCCGTGCGTGACGACGATCGCGTCGATCCGGCGGCGGCGGCGCGCCGACGTCGCGCCCAGCCGGGCGGCGGCGTAGCGGGCGAACATGTGCGTCTGGCCGCCGTCGATGATGATCAACTTGCCGCTCGGCGTCTCGATCAGCGTGCCGTCGCCCTGCTGGACGTCCGCGAAGTCGATCTTGAGCAGCTTGAGGTCCGCGAACGGTGCCAGCACCTCGTGATTGCCCGTGCGCGTGCGGCGGCGGACGAAGCGCGTGCCCTCGCGCATCCGGATGCCGACCCAGTCCGGCTCGCCGTCGTCGACGACGGTGACGGGATGGCCCCATGCCAGCACCGTCACGAGCGTCTTCTTGTCGGCTTCGACGACCTTCGCGAGATCGATCGCGACCCGGTGGGTGTAGGGCATGGCCCATGCTCCCAGAACCGGGTGCGCGCGTGCGATTACGCGAGCGTGCTCAGTAGTACTGGCGCGAGTGGCGGCGGCCGGTGAGCAGCCCGGTCATCGCCGCGACGCCGCCGCCGAGCACGAAGCCCGCGACCGCGGCGCCGATGAGCACCTGCTTGCGGTGGCGCTGGAACTGGCCGCGCCAGTCCGTCGCCTTCGTCACCTCTCCGCGGAGGCGCTCGACCGCGAGGCCGAGCTCGGCGCGGTTGGCCTCGATCGACGCGCGGATCTCCTCCGCGTTGCGGGTCTCGGCCATCAGGAGCGGACCTCCTCGCGCGGGCCCTGGACGGTGGCCGGGTGCTCGCTGGTCACGGTCTCCTTGATCAGCTTGGCCTCCTCGATCGCCATCTGCGGGGCGGGCGGCGCGCCGCGCTTGAAGAACCGCGCGGCGAGGAACCCGGCGATCCCGCCGAGCAGGAACAGGATCACGGCCACGATGATGAAGCCGACCCAGAAGTCGCGCGTGCCGCCGATGATGTCCCACAGCAGCCACGCCACCGCGTGACCCAGGTAGATCAGGCCGAACACGGCGAAGATGCCGGCCGCGACGCCGATCGCCGCGCCCTTGGCGAGCTTGGTGACGTTCTCGGTCACCTCGGTCTTGGCGAGCTCGATCTCCTCGCGGACGAGGAGGGACATCTTCTCGGTGACGTCCTGGATCGCCTGGCCGAGCTCGGAGCTGTCGTTGTTGTTCGTCATGGCTAGTCGAAGATCCGCTTGAGGATTCGGGCGACCACGAACGAGCCGACGAACGCGGCGCCGATCAGCACCTCCGGGCGCTGGGCGGCCGGCGGGGCGTCGTCGCTCACGTAGGTCGAGCTTCCGGGGCCGCGGGCGGCGGCCTGCGCGTCCGGGTCGCTGGTCGCGCCGACGCCGGGAGACGCGACACCGGCGCCCGAGACCGTCCCGGCCGCCGGCTCCTGCTCGGCCTCGACGGCCTGCGCCCGCTCGCGCTCGGCCTCGGCGTGCACGCGCTCGGCCTTCTCGCGCAGGCGCTTCTCCTTGCGCGAGAGCTTCTCCTCCTTCTCGGCCGCGGCCTCCTTCTCGGCCTGGGCGCGCGCGACCTCCTCCTCCGCACGCCGGGCGTCGGTCAGCGCGACGTTCTCGCGCAGCTCGGCGCCGCGTGCCTCGCTCTCGGTCGTCGTCTTGGTGTCGTCCTCGCTCATTCCGGGGGATCTTCCCCGAAGGCCCGGCGCCAAATCACCGCCGCGACCTTCGACGTCACCACGGAGGCGAGCGCTCCCAGCCCAGCCAGCAGGCCCGCCCACAGCAGGCGCTTGACCACGTCATTGTCGGTCATGCGCGGCAGTCTATGACCGAAGGCCGTCGACGATCGTCTCGACGACGTAGCCCTTCGCGCGCTCGTACGCCTCGGCGCCCTCGTCGAGCGTGCCGAAGATCCAGCCGGTCAGCACCTGCTCGATCGCGCCGTAGAACGCCATCGCGGCAAACTCGGGGCTGATGCCCGCGCGGAACTCGCCGCTGCGCTGGGCCTGCTCGACGATGCCCGCAATCTGACGGTAGGCCTCGGTGATCTTGTCCAGATGCGCCTGGCCGAACGAGTTCGCCGCGCGCGTGACCTCGACGATGATCACCTTCATCAGGTCCGGATCGTGACGGTAGGACTCGACGATGAACGAGGCGATGTGGTGCAGCTTCTCGCGCGCCGGGATCGCCTGCGCGTCGGTCTCCCGGATCGCCTCGAGCATGACGTTCCAGCGCTCCAGGAACAGCGTGTCGAGCACCTCGTCCTTGGACTGGAAGTAGTGGTAGACGAGCCCGTACGCGACGCCCGCCTCGTCGGCGATGTCGGACACGCGGCAGGTGTGGAAGCCCTGGCGCGCGAACACGCGCACTGCGGCGTCGAGGATGATGCGTCGCTTGTCGACCGCGGCCGAGCGGGCGGTGGCCATCAGGCGTGAACCTCCTGCGGCCAGGCGTACGCCTGCGGCCGGCGGTTGGCGAGCGAGGGCAGGGTGCGGCGGATCTCCGCCTGGCGGTCGAGGTCGAGCTCGGCGGTGATGAACGTCTCGCCGTCCGGCGCCTGCGCGAGCACGACGCCCCACGGGTCGACGATCATCGATCGCCCGCCGGAGCGGATGCCCCGGGCGTGCTCGCCGATCTGGTTGGCGGCGACCACGAACGCCTGGTTCTCGATCGCGCGGGCGCGCAGCAGCGGCTCCCAGTGGTCGCGCGTGGTCGCGAGCGTGAACGCGGCCGGGACGGTGATGACGCGCGCGCCGCGGACGGCGAGGATCCGGTACAGCTCGGGGAAGCGCAGGTCGTAGCAGACGGTCAGCCCGAGCTCGACGCCGCCGGCGGTCTGCGACAGCACGACATCGTCGCCGCCCTCCTCGTGCTCGGACTCGCGGTAGGCGCGGCCGCCGACCTCGACGTCGAACATGTGGATCTTGCGGTAGATCGCGTGGACCTCGCCGTCAGGCCCGACGTGCGCGGACGTGTTGGAGCCCTTCTCGCGCCCCGCGACCCGCTCGGCGATCGAGCCCGCCAGCAGGTCGATCCCCAGCTCGCGCGCGGTCGCGCGGGCCCAGCCGAGCGCGGGACCGTCGAACGGCTCGGCGCCGGCGGCGGTCTCCTCGGGCGTGCCGAGGACGGCCCACTTCTCGGGCAGCACGACGAGCTCGGCACCCGCCGCGGCGGCAGCGCGGGTCAGCCGATCGGCGGTCGCGAGATTGCGCTCGCGGTCGGCGGTGGACGTGAGCTGTACTGCGGCGGCGCGCACCTGGGTCTCCTTCCCGTGAGATTGACTGGTCAGTCAACCCCGGTGCGCCAGGATACCGCGCCGATGGGACTGCCGGAACGCATGCCCCTGCTGCGCGGCGGCCGGCCGCGCAAGACATGGACGTACGTGGGCGCGTACGGGCCGGACGTGATGCTGTGCGCCGCGAGCGCGCGGATCGGCGTGCTGCCGGTCACGTGGTGGGCGGTCTGGGACCGGACGGCGCGGCGGCTCACCGAGGGGCGCCGGGGCGTGAGGGTCACGCGTGACGCCGTCAGCGTCGCCGGCGTCTTCGAGCTGGCTCTGGGCGATGGCGCGCCGGTCGAGGTGACGTCACCGCACGGGCGCCAGGAGATCTGGACGCGCAAGCGGATCGTCCCGGCGCGCGGGCGGTTCGGCGACCGCGAGCTCGAGCTGCGCGCGATCGTCGACGAGTCGGCCGGCTACCACGCCCGCCGCACGGCGTGGCGGTGGTCGGCGGGCGTCGGCGTGTCGGAGGCCGGCGCCGCGATCGCCTGGAACCTCGTCGACGGGATCCACGACGCGCCCACCGGCTCCGAGCGGGCCGTCTGGATCGACGGCGAGCCGCACGAGCTGCCGCCGCTCGCGTTCGCCGACGACCTGTCGGCGGTCGGCGACCTGCGCTTCGTGCGCGAGGCCGTCCGCGCCCGGCGCGAGAACTACCTCATCATCCGGTCCGACTACGAGCAGCCGTTCGGCACGTTCTCCGGCGCGCTGCCGGTCGCCGGTCCGCTGCGCGAGGGCTGGGGCGTCATGGAGCGCCACGAGGTGCGCTGGTAGACGCGCTGCTCGCACTGGTGGCGCTCGCCGCGGCGCTGACCACCGCGATCGTCCGGCCGCGGCGAGTGCCCGAGTCGCTCGTGGCACTGGCCGGCGCCGCGCTGCTGATCGCCGCCGGCGCGCTCGACTGGGGCGCCGCACGCGACGAGGCGGAGGCGATCGGCCCGACGCTGGCGCTGCTGGCGGGGCTGCTCCTGCTCGGCGACGGCTGCGAGCGTGCGGGGCTGTTCGACGCGCTGGCGGCGCGGATCGCGCG
>DASSUW010000478.1:0-6661 GCA_035706585.1 Solirubrobacteraceae bacterium
GATGCCCTCTCGCGCGGCGGCCGGGTCGCGGGGCGCGAACCTCGCGACGTCCACGCCGGGCGGGCCGAGGCGGGTGCGCTCGGGCACCGAGGGGTCGTTCATCGCCGCCCACAGGCTCTCGGCCGTGTGGCGCGACCCCACGAGGATCCCGCGCGCGCCCGCGAGCCCCTCCCGGGCGTACGGCATGAAGCGTGGATGCGGCTTGACCGTGTACTCGAGCGCGCTGCCGTGGATCTTCACCGCGTACGGGGTGCCGGCGAGCGCGCGGGCCAGGATCGCCGGACCCATCACCAGGTGATTGGCGAGCGCGACGTCCGGCTGCACGCGCTCGGCCACCTCGCGCACCGCCGCCACGTTCGCGTCCACGTAGCGGTCGACCTCCGCGTCCGTGAGGTCCGGAAACGGACGCGCCTGAACGCCGTCGTAGCGATCGGCCACGTACAACGGCAGCAGCCCGTGGATGTCCGGCCGGTAGACCGTCGCCCGCACCGGCTCGCGGCGGGCCGTGATCTCCAGCGCCCCGCCGTCCCAATCGCCGGCGGCGTCGACCCAGTCCAGCGCCAGCGGATCGCGGTCCTGGCACAGCAGGTGCACCTCATGGCCGGAGCGCAGGAACGCCTCGGCCAGCGCCGCGTTGTAGACGTTCGAGCCGGTGCCGACCAGCAGATAGCCGTGGAAGATGAGCACGCGCACGGGCGCGGACTCTACGCGGCCACCCGTCTGGACCCGCTGCTAAGGTCACGCGGCTATGGCTTCGCAGACCTATCGCCTGCGCGCCCCCTCGTCGGGTCGCGAGGTTCTCATGGAGGCTGAGGCGGGCCGCGTGTATCGCGACCGGGAGACCGGTGAGGAGCTCCAGGTCGTCGGCAAGCTGCTGCCGCTCGCGCCGTCGCGCTCCCGGCTCCCGTGGGCCGTCGAGACCCTACGGTTCTGCAACTGGTGTGATCAACCGGCCCAGAAGGATCTGAACGACTGCCCGACGTGCGGGCGGCGCATGTCAGCGCTCCCCCGCGTCGAGCCGGAGGAGTGATCCAAATGCCGCGCCTCGCCGCGCTCGTGACCGCCGCGGTGCTCGCGATCGCCGTCGCCGGCTGCGGGGGCGACGACTCGCTCGCGCCCCAGGTTCCCGGCCCGCCGGCCAACGTGACGGTCCCGGACTCCGGCGAGTCGCCGAGCGAGGCCGCGTCGTCGGCCCAGGACAGCAGCAGCGGGGGCGACACGAGCACGAGCGACGACTCGTCGTCCTCCTCGTCCTCGCCGGACGACTCGACGTCGAGCGGCGACACGGGCTCGACCGGCAGCACCGGCACGAGCACCGACACCGGCACGACCGGCGACACCAGCGGCGGCACCGCCGCGCCGGACACGGGCACCGACAGCGCGCAGAACGACACCGCGCCACCCGCCGGCTCCGAGGCCGAGCAGTTCGAGGACTTCTGCGCGCAGAACCAGGGCGCCTGCTGACACGCCGCCCGGGCGGCTCTCCGCCCGGCGCGAGGCGCCTGCGGACCCGCACGTTCGGCTAGTTGTCGGATCAAGCGCGCCCCGCGCGGCGCCGATAACTCACGTGAACCCTCTCCGCCAGGGAAGGCATACCCGTACTCGATTCCACGTCACGCCCGCGCGCCGAACACGCGCCTGAGCCGCTCCATCGCGTCGCCCGCGCCGCGACAACCGCGCACACCGTCGAAGAGCTCGCCGCCGAGCTGACCGGCGTGCTGACGGCCACGCTCGGGGTCGACCAGGTCCACCTGTTCGACATCGCGCAGGACGGCGCCGGCGGCGAGGCGGCCGTCACCGGAGGCGCCGCGGACTACACGATGAAGCTCGGCGAAGGCCCGTCCGGCGTCGCGCGCGTGCGCGCCACCGGCGAGACCCTGGTGGTGCCGGACGCGAGCAGCGGCGAGATCCGGCCCGAGCTCGTCGAGCGCTTCGCGGTCGCCTCGGCCGTGTTTGTCCCGCTCGCCCACGACGGCGAGGTCCGCCGCGTGGTCATCCTCATCTCCGAGACGCCGCGCGAGTTCACGGCCGCGGAGGTCGCCGACGCCGAAGCGCTCACCGCGGTGGCCGCGGTCGGGTTCGCCCGCCTCGAGGCCGAGCAGCGCCGCATCGCGCGCGCAGCGCAGGATCGCGCGCTGGTCCGCGCCGCTCGCGCGCTCAACATGTCGCTGGAGCTGCAGGAGGTGCTGCGCACGCTCGCGCACGAGGCCGCGGCCGCGGTCGGCGCCGACATCACCGGCGTCTACCTGGGCAGCGCCGTCGACGGCGGCGTCGCCACCGCCGGCTACAACGTGCCCGACGAGTGGCACGGCCTCGAGATCTCTCCCGGCGAAGGCGCGGCCGGCAGGGTCCTGCTCACCGGCGCGACGTACGCCACCAACGACTACCAGCGCGACGTCGCGCTCCCCGGCCACCCGGTCATGGGGAGCTTCAGGACCGCGATCGCCGTCCCGATGGCCTGGAACGGCGAGCTCAAGGGCGCGCTGTCGGTCGGCTGGACCAGCATGCGCCGGATCGACGACGACGCCCGCCGCACGCTCGAGGCGATCGCCGACCTCGCGACCGTCGCCTGTCACAACGCCGAGACCTACCACCAGGTCCAGCAGGCCGCGCGCACCGACGCGCTGACCGGGCTGCTCAACCACGGCGCGATGCAGGTCCGCGTGCGCGAGGAGATCGCCCGCGCACGCCGCGATGGCACGGCGCTGAGCTTCGTGATCATCGACCTCGACGACTTCAAGCGCGTGAACGACGTCCGCGGCCATCAGGCGGGCGACGAGCTGCTGCGCCAGGTCGCGGGCGTCCTGCAGGCCGAGCTGCGCCCGTACGACCAGGTCGCCCGCTACGGCGGCGACGAGTTCGTGCTCCTGCTGCCCGGCAGCGACGAGCACGACGCCAGGGCCGTGGCCGAGCGCGTCCGCGACGCCGTGATCCGCGAGCAGGTCGGTGCCTGCTCGCTGGGCGTCGCGCAGTGGCACGAGCCGCTGGAGGCCGACGGCCTGCTCGAGCACGCCGACCGCGCGCTGCTGCTCGCGAAGCGGACCGGCAAGGGCCGCGTCGCGGTCGCCAACGCCGACGTCGAGCGCGAGCTGGCCATGCTGCAGGCCCAGCAGGGCTCTCCCGCGGCTGTGCAGGCGCTCGCCGCCGCGATCGAGGAGCGCGACAACTACACGAACGAGCATTCCGAGGAGGTCGTGCACCTCGCCCGCGGGGTGGCGATGATCCTCGGCCTCGGCGCCGAGCAGGTCGAGCGGATCGCCCACGCGGCACTGCTGCACGACGTGGGCAAGCTCGCCGTGCCGGACGAGATCCTGCACAAGCGCGGCGCCCTCACGCCCGCCGAGTGGGCGGTGATGGCCGAACATCCGGTGGCCGGCGAGCGGATCCTGCTGCGGATCCCCGAACTGGCGGTGATCGCGCCGGTCGTCCGCCACGAGCACGAGCACTGGGACGGGACCGGCTACCCGGACCGCCTGAGCGAGCGCAAGATCCCGATCGGCTCGCGGATCATCCTCGCGTGCGACGCCTACCACGCGATGCTCACCGACCGGCCCTATCGCGCGGCGCTGACGCCCGCGGAGGCGACGACGGAGCTCCGGCATGGTGCCGGCAAGCAGTTCGACCCCGAGGTCGTCGATGCGCTGCTCGACCTCCTCGGCGACGAACGCCCCGCCGTGCCCGACCGCTCCGCCGGCGTGCGGATGCCGGCCGCGCCGCCGCCGCGGATGCCGCCGCGGCGCTCGCGCTAGTCCTTCGTCTTGGGCTTCTTGTTCGGCTTCGGGCTCGTGATCAGCGTCGCGCTGTAGGTCAGCTGCGCGCGGTACAGGCAGCGGTACTGCGTGCGCTGGCGCAGGCGCGTCTGGGCCGTCTGCGAGTCGGTGTCGTCGCACGTGTCCTTGGCGCGGCTGGCGCGCCACGACGACCCGTTGTCGAGCAGCTGCGTGAGCGCCGGGGCCCACGTGGGCACCGTGAGCGCCACGACGTCGCCCTTCTTGACCGGGAGCGACTCCCAGAGCGGGAACTGGACCTTCTGGCCGAAGTACGGCTCCAGCTTCTGGACCGCGCTCTGCCGCTTGACGCGGTGGTAGAGGTGCTTGCCGCGGTGCAGGATCGTCAGGCCCGCGCTCGCCTCGCCGTAGTTGGAGTCGAAGAACTCGATCTGGCGCGTGTTCGGGCTGCCGAGGGAGATCGTCCACGCGACGATCCGGCCCCGGGCCGGCACGACGTAGACGCTGCGGCTGTCGACCACCTTGGCCTGGTAGCCGGTCGTGCGCGAGACCGCCAGGCAGGGGCTCGACGGACAGGTCGGCGTCGCCTCAGGCGGCGCCGACCCGACCTCGATGATCCGAGCCGAGGCCGGCGCGGCGCAGGTGAGCGCGGCCAGCACGGCGCCGGCGACGATGATTCTCAGGCGAAGGGGCATCCCGGCATTGAACACGACAGACCGGCCGGGGTTGTGGTCCGGCCCGACGCCTCGCCGACCGGGGTGGGCGGCGGCTGCCGAGACCGGTGGTCTGAGCTAGAGCTTCGTGACGTTTATGGCCTTCGGGCCCTTGTCGCCCTGCTCCTCCTCATAGGTGACCTTCGCGCCTTCGGCGAGCGAGCGATAGCCGTCGCCGAGGATGCCCGTGAAATGGACGAACAGGTCCCGGCCGCCCTCGTCGGGCGTGATGAAGCCGAAACCCTTGTCGTCTGAGAACCACTTGACCGTCCCGGTACCCACAGATAGACCCACCTTGCTGCGCGGAGCGGGCCCCGCATTTGATCTCGGCCGGCCAGTGCCGGCCCTGACGGTGCAGAACGTATCCGGGGAGCGCCCCGGCGCGCAAGAGTTGGTTAGCGGGTCAGTTCCTGGGCCGCTGCGGCGATCTCGTCGCGGTCGCCGGGCGCCGGAACCCACGGCAGCCTCAGCGGGTCGGTGTCGTAGCGCGGGATGACGTGGAGGTGGAAGTGGAAGACCGTCTGCCACGCCGCCTTTCCGCAGGAGTTGAGGAGGTTCACGCCGTCGGCGCCGAGCCGGTCCTCTGCCTTGCGCGCAAGCTTCTGCGCCATGCGCGCGCACGCCTCAAGATCCTCGGCGGGGACGTCGAGCAGGTCCGTGCTGTGCTCGCGCGGGATTACGAGCAGGTGGCCGCGCGTGGCGGGGTTGATGTCCATGAACGCGACGGTGCGCTCGTCCTCGTCGACGCGCGTAGAGGGGATCTCGCCGGCGACGATCTTGCAGAAGAGGCAGTCCGGGTCAGCCATGGCCGGAGGGTAACCGGACGACCTCGATGCCCGCGTCCGTGAGCGCCCGGTCGCGCGCCGCGTCCTCCCTCCGCGTCCGCGGGCGTGCGTGGCCCGGGCCGTCGATCTCGACCACGCGGTTCTGCTCCGGCCAGTACAGGTCGACCTCGATCTTGGTGTTGACGAGCGGTTCCGGCCCTTGCCAGGCCGCCAGGAATGCGTCTTCCAGCGCGCTCCTGGTCCCGGCGCTCCCGGAGGCATGGGCGTGCAGGGCGGCGCGGAGGGTGGCCGTGTGCCGCCCGGTCGCTCGCGCCATCGCCTGCTCGGTCTTCACCGCGTCGAACAGGTCCCGGAACGCGGCCTCGTGGATCACGTTCGCGAGCTGGTGGTGGGTGAGGACGCTCGCCAGGTCCACGAGCGTACGGGCGGGGGTGGTGATCGGGATGCCCTTGTGGATCGTGACGTCGCGCGTGTCGAGGTGGCGCGCGCGGTGCACCCGGAATCCCTTTCGTGCGCGCCGGTTGCCCGGCACGGTCACGTCGATGCCTTGAAGGCGTCCGCGCCAGATGCGCCAGTGCTTCGCCGCCGCTTCGTAACTCAGAACCGCGTTCGGGCCCGCGGCGAGTACCGCCGCGAGCCATTTGGCCTCCTGTGAGAGGCGGTTGTGGCCTGCGGCGTACACCCCGCGGTGAAGGGGGTGGAGCCGGCCGGCCCGCACGCGCTTGGAGACGCCGGAATCGGCTAGGCCCGCCGCGCGGAGCTGAGCGGTTGTGATCACGCCGTACTGCCGCCCCGCGACGAGCGCGATCCGCGCGTCAGTGCCGGGGTGCGTCACGTTTCTGCGCTCCTGGGAAAGGTTCGTGACACACCGCGAATCGTGACCGCCGCCGCGTTACGTCTCTACGCCTCAATGCGCCGTTCGCGCAACAAAACACGCACCGAACCGCAGGCGTATGCTCGGCCAAGACCGAGAGGAGGAGCGCGGATGTACGAGAAGGACGGAGAGAAGTACTTCGTCTTCGACGGCCATCTCCACTTCTGGGACGCCAGTCCCGCCAACTGGCGGCCCGGCGCCGAGGAGTACGCCAAGGGCTGGATCGAGTGCTTCCACGCCTACATGGGGCTGGCCCCGGCCGAGACCCACTGGCCGCTGGAGCACTTCCAGAAGTACTCGTTGGACGACTTCGAGAAGGACGTGTTCGTCGACGGGCACGTCGATATGGCCGTGCTGCAGTCGACGTATCTGCGCGAGTGGTACACGAACGGCTTCAACGACATCGACAAGAACGCCGAGGCCGCGGAGCGCTTCAAGGGCAAGCTGATCCTGAACGGGCGCTGGGACCCGCGTGAGGGCGAGGCGGGCCTGCGCCAGCTCGAGGCCGATCACGCCAAGTACGGCATCAAGGGCGTCAAGCTCTACACGGCCGAGTGGTAC
>DASSUW010000479.1:0-11307 GCA_035706585.1 Solirubrobacteraceae bacterium
GCCTCGACGCTTCCGCCCTCGACGTGCCAGATCTCCGCGTTGCCGAGCCCCGGCCGCACGACGCTCGCGATCTCCTCGCCCTGCCCCGGCCCCACGACCACCGCGACGTGGCCGCCGCTGGAGATCCGCCGGTCGGCGAGCAGCGGCGCCAGCCCCTCGACCGCTCCCGGTCCGATGTCGATCGTGAGCGGCGTGCCGACCTGGCGGGTCAGCAGCGGCACGCGACCTCCCGCGCCCGCGCCAGGTCGCGGTGGTCGTCGACCTCGACCCACTCGACGGTGCCGATCGGAGCGATGCCGACGCGACCGCCGCGGTCGGCGAGCTCCTGGAAGCCGTCCTCGTAGTACAGCGTCGTGTCGCGCCGCCAGGTCGCCTCCAGCGCGTCGGCCAGCGGCGCCGCCGCCGCCGGCTCGATCAGGGCGACGCCGATGTACTCGCCCTGCGCGGTCGTGGGGTCGAGCGCCTTGTTGATGCGGTCCAGGTGCCCGTCGTCGGTGATGTGCACCTTCATCTCCTCGTCGCCGAGCGGCTTGGAGTCGTCGACCGCCAGCACGAGCTCCGGGCCGCGCGCCGCCAGCAGGCGCTCCTCGACCGAGGCGGGGTGAACCGTGTCGCCGTTGGCGAGCAGCACGCCGTCGGCGAACGCCTCGCGCGCGCACCACAGCGAGTAGCAGTTGTTCCACTCGAGCGCCTTGGGGTTGAAGACGAGATCGAGCGTGAGGCCGTGGCGCCGCTCGAGCGCGGGCACGCGCTCGGCCAGCCGGTCGTGCGCGTAGCCGGTGACGATCAGCGCGTCGCTGAGGCCGACGTGCGCGAAGTTGGCGAGCGCGATGTCGAGGATCGTGCGATCCCCGTCGACGCCGATCAGCGTCTTCGGCAGCTCCGCCGTCTCGTGGCCGAGCCGCGAGCCCAGGCCGGCGGCGAGCACGACCCCGATCACTGCCCCTCGTCCTCCTCGTCCTCGTACTCGAGCGGCCGCTGCACGCGGCCGACGGCGAGCCAGCCGTAGATCGCCTCGCTGACGAACGCGACGCCGAGGATGCCCGCGGCGACGAAGTAGCCCGCGGGCAGCGCCCCGGCGGCGAGCAGGACGAACGCGACGATCAGACGCGTCTCCCAGCCCCCGGACAGCCGGCTGACCCAGCGCGCCGGGACGACCCCGCGGTGGCGCAGCCGGTACACGAGGTCGTAGTGGCGGAACGTGAGCGCGGCGAGCAGCGCGAACGCTGCCGGATAGGCGTCCGGGCCCTCGAGCGCGGCGATCCAGATCAGCGCCGTGTACTCGGTCGCCCGCATCAGCGGCGGCTCCGACCAGCGCATCGCCGGCCGCGGCGGCGTGCCGCTGGCGATCGCGAGCGTCAGCACGACCCAGGCGATCACGACACCGGCGACGCCGAGCGAGACGTCGCCGCCGCCGATGACGATCGCCGCGAGCAGCGCGAGCAGCCCGAGCGCGATCAGCAGCGGCGCGGGCAGCTTGACCACGGGCCCGAGCGTGCGTCCGAGCGCGAGCGCGAGCGGCCCGTCGTCGCGGTAGACCGGGATCGGGTCGGGCCGCGCGGGGACGACCGCGACCTGCACGGGAGAGGCCTGGACGCTCATCGCAGCGACCGGAGCACCCGGCCGGTCTGGGTGTAGACGGCCGCCAGGCCGCCCCAGGCGAGCAGCACGATGAACGTCGTGCGCGGCGTCCACAGCGCGGCGGTCAGCGAGATGGTGGCGAACCGCTCGCCGATCGGGAACGCGATCATCTTCTTGGCCCAGCGCACGCCCGGCCAGCGGTCGATCACGTGCCAGGCGCTGAGCACCCGCTGCGGCAGCGGCTTCGGCGGCGGCGCGGCCGCCGGGTCGACCTCGAGGGCATTGCGCCGCGCCTCGGCGGCGGCGCCGGCGGCGTCGCGCGCCTGCTCGAGCGGCGGCTGCACGGTGGCGGCCAGCACCTGCTGCTGCGTGCCGCCGAACGAGAAGTCGGACATGTGGCGGGCGGTCTGCAGCGTGATCGCCGCGCAGGCGAGCAGCCACACCGGGTCGTCCATCTGGCTCGCGCCGATCGCCAGGCCGGCGAACGCGAGGTACTCCTTGGTGCGATCGAACACCGAGTCCAACCACGCGCCGAGCTTGGAGAACGTGCGCGTGTAGCGCGCGAGCTGGCCGTCGACGCAGTCGGTGGTGAACGCGACCTGGAGCAGCACCGCTCCGGTGATCAGGCCCCAGCGCTCGCCGGTCGCGAACGCGATCGCCGCCAGCAGGCCGATGAACACCGACGCGGTGGTGACCTGGTTGGGCGTGAGGCCGCGGTGGGCGGCCCAGCGCGCGATGAAGCGCGAGTACGGACTCACGAAGAACGTCGTGAAGAAGCCGTCGGCGCCCTTGACGGCGGAGTCGAGCAGCACGCGGTCCTCGTCGATCTCGGCGATCTCCTGCTCGGCGAGCGCGGCGTCGTCGGTCGACAGCGGGCGCGACCAGTAAAGCCGGCGCACGTAGCTCATCGAGATGTGCGCGCCGTCGCGGACCAGGCCGACGAGCAGCAGCGCGGCCGTGTCGTCCGGGGCCGCGGCGACGCGGTGGGCCAGGTGCGCCTCGTCCACGTCCGACAGCTCGAGCGTCGCCGGGTCCAGCGGCGCGGGCTCCTCCTCCACCGGCGGCTCGGCGGCCTCGGCCTCGCCCGACGGCTCCTCCTCGACCTGCGCCGAGCGCCACAGCGCGATGCGCCAGTTGTCGCGCTTGCGCCGCAGCTCGGCCTCCCACGTGGCGGGCAGGTCGGCGGCGAGCGGGCGCAGGCGCTCGGCCACACGGCCGAGCGCTGCGAGATCGCTCGGCGCCACCTTGAGCGCGCCGAGGAAGGCCGTGGTCGGGCGATGGACCGCGTGGTAGGGCGACGCCGCGCTGGTGACGCGGCCGCGCCGCGCGGCGATCTTGAAGATCAGCTGGCTGCGCTTGCCGCCGACGAGGATGCCGGTCGCCACGCGCGGATCGGCGAGCAGTCCCGCGAGCGCCTGGGTATGGGTGACGATGTCGCCGTACATGACGACGAGCCCGCCGTCGCCCTCACCGGCGGCGAGCTGCCCGATCGCGCGCAGGTCGTCGGGCACGCCGGCGGACGCCTCGATCGCGACGGCGCCGGTCTGGCCGACCGCCGCGCGGACGTCGCCCTCCCACGCGGGTCGCGTGATCACGACGGCGCGCGGCACGCCGAGCGCGGTCACCTGCTCGACGAGGCGCGCGAGCACGGTCCCGCCCTCCCACGGCAGCAGCGCGGCGGGGCCGCCGTCGGCGGCCGGCGCGGTCGCCAGCAGCACGACGGCACGGACGGACGTACCGCCGCGAAGCGCGGGCGGGGAGGCGGGGGCGGCCGATCCGGCCGTCCGTGTATCACTCAACCCGCTCACCAAGGCCGTGTGAGCCTAGCGACCGGCGGCCGTCAATTCGGTCAGGAGCGCGTCCCACTGGAGGCCGATCGCGGCGATCGCATACGCGCGCGCGGTCTGCAGTGCCGCCGCCCCGTAGCGGCGGCGCCGGTCCGGGTCGTCGATCAGCTCCAGCAGCGCGGCCGCGAGCGCGTCGACGTCCTCGGCGGGCACGAGCAGGCCGTCGCGGCCGTCGCTGATGATGTCCGCCGGCCCGTGGGGGCAGTCGAAGCTCACCACCGGGAGGCCGGCGCTCATCGCCTCCACCAGCACCATGCCGAAGCCCTCGAAGCGCGAGCTGAGCGCGAACAGCGAGGCGGCGGCCATCGCCTCACGGAGCTGCGGGTGACGGCCTTCGAGCGAGACACGGTCGGCGAGGCCGAGCACGTTGATCTGGAGCTGCAGCCGGCCCCGCTCCGGGCCGGAGCCGTAGATGCGCAGCCGCCAGCGCGGCCGGCGCTCGGCGACGATCGCGAACGCGGCGATCAGCAGGTCGAAGCCCTTCTGCGAATTGAGCCGACCGGCCGCCGCCACCACTTCGGCGTCGAGCGACGACGTCGGGCCGTCGACGGTCGCGAGCGCGTTGGGGATGCGGGCGACGCGCGTCGGCGCGCCGGCGAGCAGCGCGCGGTACGTGTGCTCCTCGTGGCTCGTGAGCACCGCCACCGCGTCGAGCCGGCGGTAGCCGCGGCGGATCTCCTCGACGAGCCGCGGCCGGTACGACTCCAGGTGCAGGTGCTCCTGGCCGACGGTCACGACGCCGTCCGGCGCGCAGCGCGCCGCGAGCAGGTTGAACGACGGGCGCGTCGTGATCAGCACGCCGCCGGGCAGCGAGCGCAGCCAGCGTACGAGCGCGACGTCGGTCCGCAGGCTGCACCACGCGTACGCGTAGTCGTCGGGATGGATCAGCAGGCTCGGCAGGCGGTCGAGCAGCCCGCGGCGCCCGCGGCGGTCGTCGAGCGTGCGGACCGCGACGGCGGGCGGGAACGGGAAGAACGGCTCGTCGCGCCGCCGCAGCACGCTGACGAGCTCGACACGACGGCCACCGGCGAGGTACCCCGCGAGCGTGTGGGCCGTGCGGATCGTGCCGCCCATCCCGTACGCGTGCCCGATCAGGATGCGGACCGACCCGTCGCCGCGCGCGACCGACCGCCGCGGAAGCCGCGCGACGAGGCCGAGCGCGGCGCGGTGGACGGCCACCGCGAGCGGCCCGAGCAGGCGGCGTCGCAGCGACTCCTTCGGCACGCGCCGCAGGGTACCCGGCCGCGACGGTACGCTGGCATGCCGATGCGACGCGAACAGCTCCCTCCGCACCCGACGGCCACCTACGTCATGCGCCGCTGGCACGCGATGTACATCTCGGTCAACAAGGCGGCGTGCACGAGCCTGAAGTGGCTGGTCGCCGACCTGCAGAACGAGAAGCCCGAGAAGTTCGCCAAGTCGATGTCGCGCGAGCTCACGCGCACCATGACCGTGCACCGGCGCAACCTGTGGAAGCGGACGCCGATGGCCAAGCAGCTCTCGGACGAGAAGCTGGCCAAGGTCAATCCCGAGGACTGGTTCATCTTCGCGGTCGTGCGCCACCCGACCGCGCGCCTGTTCTCGGCCTGGCAGTCCAAGCTGCTGCTGCGCGAGCCCTGGTGGGTGGAGCAGTTCGGGCACGAGCCGTGGTTCCCGCGCATCCCGCGCAGCGGGGAGGACGTGGTGGAGGATTTCGTGCGCTTCGTGCGCGCCGCGCGCGAGGACCCGCAGCACACGATCATGCAGAACCGCCACTTCGCGCCGCAGCCGTGGATGCTCGCGACCGACCGGATGGAGTACACGCGCATCTACAAGACGACCGAGATCCCGCAGCTGCTGCAGGACTTCGAGCGCCACCTGCGCGCCCGCCGCTGGTCGGGCAACCCGCTGAGCCTGCGCCGCGCGAACGAGACACCGCTGAAGCCGATCCCGTCGCTGTTCGGTCCCGAGGTGCTCGCGGCGGTGTCCGAGCTGTACGCGACCGACTTCGCGGAGCTCGGCTACAGCGATCCGATGCCGACCGGCCTCGACCCGGCAGACGAGTACACCGAGCCGCAGCTCGCGGAGGTCGAGCGGCTGATCGAGCGGGCCGAGCGCATCAACGACCTCGCGCTCCGCGGCCAGAAGCTCAAGAAGGCGCTCAACGAGGCGCGGGCCGACGCGCAGGCGCGCGAGGCCGCCCGGCATCGCTGGCTGAAGGCGATGCGCCGCTCGGCCGGCCGCGCCAAGCGCCGCCTCACGGGTGCCGGCAAGCCCTCAGAGAAGCAGCTTCCGCGCCCGGCGGGCCAGCGGTCGCAGAACGGCCTGAAGGCGGTCCGGGAGCCGGCTCCAGACCGCAAGGGCCGCGCGAAAGAGCCCGCCCGGTAGCGGCTTGGCCCTGGCCCGGGCCTCGGCCTCGAGCGCCTCGATGCTGCGCATCTTGTACAGCCGCGGGTCGTACAGGCGGTCGGCGAGCGCGACATAGCCGCGCTCCTGGACCTTGAGATCCGTGTACTGCGGCAGCCGCTCCGCGATGTCGAAGCCGAGCGCCACCAGGCGGCCCTCGGCGAACGGCGCCAGCACGGCGGGATCGTCGACGGCGTAGCCGTAGAACTCGCCGAGCCGACCGCAGCGGCGCCGCAGCACGACGCGGTGGCGGTCCTCCATCGTCCGCGTCCACTTGCTGATCCGCGTGACGTCGATCGGGTCGTCGACGAGGCTGCGCCCCTCGACCTTGCGCCGCCCGCCGCGGGCCGCCTGGACGGTGTGGTGCTGGAGCACGTTGTCCGACCAGTCCTCGCCGAGGTAGTCGAGCAGCTCCCGCAACACCGGCTCCGGCTGCAGGACCAGGTCCTCGTAGCGCAGCACGGCGAAGCGGTTCGGATACGCCGCCGCCACGCGCGCGATCTCGCGGTTGTAGCGCTTGTAGTGGTCGGTCGTCTGGCGGATCGTCTGGCCCCAGCGGTTCATGTTCGACGCCACGCAGCCGCCCGGATGGCGCACGATCGCCACGAACTGGGCGTCCGGGAAGACGCGTGCCATGTCGTCGACGTGCATCGTGTGGTACGGCGTCTTGTCGCCCCAGCGCTCCTTGCCCTGGTCGCGCGCGTGGCGGGAGAAGATGCGGTCGTAGAACTGCCGCAGCTCCTCGTCGAGCTCCTCGCGGCTCCAGCCCATGCGCTTGGCCCAGTTGCGGCCGGAGAACTTGAAGGGGATGTACTGGTGCGCGTTGTACGCGCGCATGAACCCGGTCTCGCGGGGAATCGCGATGTTGTCGTGGCTGTCCAGGATGAGCCGGAGCAGCGTCGACCCCGAGCCCATCGCGCCGATGATGAAGATGGGGGCTGCCATGGGGGCCGCTAGGTTATCCGCCGCCGTGGCCGCTTCGCTCCCCAAGATCCGTTTTCTCATCATGAACGCGTTCACGGTGGGGGGCACCGTGCGGACGACGTTCACGATGGCGGGCGAGCTCGCCAAGCGCGGTCACGACGTCGAGATCGTCAGCGTGTACCGGTTGCGCGAGGCGGAGCCGGTGATCCCGCTCCCGCCCGCGGTTCGCCTGCGCTGCCTCACCGACCTGTCGGAGGAGACGCTCGAGCGCCTGGCGGCGGCCCGTGATCCGGTGTCGCGGCTGCGGCACTGGCTGATCGGGCGGCCGAGCAGGCTGATCTCGTCCAACGACTACCGACACCGGAACTTCAACCTGCTGACCGACGTGAGTCTGCTGCGGTTCCTGGCCTCGGTCACCGACGGCATCCTCATCTCCACCCGGCCCGGCCTGAACCTGCTCGTCGCCCGCCTCGCGCCGCGCCACGTGGTCCGCGTCGGCCAGGATCACGTCAACCTGCGCAGCTACCTGCCCAGGCTGCGCGAGCAGATCGCCGAGTACTACCCGACGCTGGACATGGTCACGGCGCTCACGAAGCGGACGACGCGAACGTATCGCGAGATGCTCCCGCAGCGCGTGCGCGTCCAGACGTTCCCGAACGCCGTCCCCGAGCTGAGCGGCCAGGAGGCCGACAGCAGCGCCAAGATCGTGGTCGCCGCCGGACGCCTCACGCGCCAGAAGGGATTCGACCGGCTGCTCCCGGCCTGGCGCGAGCTGACGGATCGCTACCCGGACTGGAAGCTGCGGATCTTCGGCGACGGGCGCGAGCGCGAGAACCTCGAACAGCAGATCGAGGAGCTCGGGATCGGCTCCACCGTCACCCTCGCCGGCTTCACGAACGAGCTCCACGAGGAGTTCGCGCGCGCGTCGATGTACGTGATGACCTCACGCGAGGAGGGCTTCCCGATGGTGCTGATCGAGGCGATGGGGATCGGACTGGCGGCCGTCAGCGTCGACTGCCACACCGGGCCGCGCGACATCATCACGGACGGCGTCGACGGCTATCTGGTGCCGCAGAACGACCGCGACGCGCTCGTGGCGGCGATGAGCGACCTCATGGCCGACGCGGAGAAGCGCCGCAGCTTCGGTGCGGCGGCCCGCCACGTGACCGAGCGCTACGAGGCCGGCAAGATCGCCGCCCGCTGGGAGCGCGCGCTCGCGAAGCTGGTGGCCAAGAAGGGGCCGCGCCGGAGCGCGCTGTGGCGGCGCATCCTCGCCGAGCTGGTGGTCGAGATCCGGGCCTGGCGGGAGCGCCGATGACCGTCGACGAGCGGACGCTGCGCCAGTGGAGCGAGGCCGCCTCGGGCCGCGTCGACCTGTGGACGCGGTTCGTCGCGGCGAGCGGCGCCGCGACCCTCGCCGAGATCGGCGTCTACCGCGGCCAGTTCGCCCAGAAGCTGCTCGCCGGCGCTCCCGGCATCGCCCGCTACTACCTGATCGATCCGTGGCGTCATCTCGATGACTGGAACAAGCCGGCCAACAAGTCCGATGACGTCTTCGAGGGGTTCTACCGGGAGGCGATGGAGCGGACGAGCGAGCACGAGGCCAAGCGGGTCGTCCTGCGCGGCACGACGACCGAGGTGATCGACCGGATCCCCGACGGCTCGCTGGACTTCGCGTACGTGGACGGCGACCACACGCTGCGCGGCATCACGATCGACCTGGTCAGCGTGTTCCCGAAGATCCGCGACGGCGGGTGGATCGGCGGCGACGACTTCTCGCCGACGATCTGGCAGCACAGCGCCGAGTTCGAGCCGACGCTCGTGTTCCCGCTCGCGGTGCACTTCGCCGAGGCGGTCGGCGCCCGCATCTACGGGCTGCCGTTCAAGCAGTTCCTGATCGAGAAGGCGCCCGGCGGCAGCCACGAGTTCGTCGACCTGGTGGGCCGCTACGGCGATCTGGAGCTCGGCCGCCAGCTCGACCAGCGGCCACAGACCGGCACCGGCGGCCTGCGCGCGCGGGTCGGCGGTCTCCTGCGCCGGCGGTGATGCGCCGGCTCGCCGTCGTGATCGCGCTGGCCGCCGCCGGCCTGGCCTGGCCCGGCACGGCGGACGCGCGCAGCGGGCCGTGCCTGATCCCCGGCTCGACGCTCCGCTGCGCGCTGTGGACCGCGAAGGTCACCTACATCGCCGACGGGGACACGTTCTACGCCGACCTGCGCGGCGACGGCTCGCGGCGCATCTACACGGTCCGCCTCACCGGCATCAACGCGATGGAGCAGACCGTCTACAGCGCCAGCGCGTCCAAGCGCCGCGGGTACTGCCACTCGCTCGAGGCGACGAGCCGGCTCGAGGGCCTGATCCGCCGCAGCGGCGGGATCGTGCGGCTGGCGGCGCTCGACGCGTCGAGCGCGTCGCACCGGCGCTGGCGCCGCGCGGTCGCCGTGAAGATCAAGGGCCGCTGGCGGGACGTCGGTCGCAAGCTCGTCTCCGAGGGCCATGCGGTGTGGCTGCCGAACGGGGAGGAGTGGGCGTGGAACGTCCCCTACAGCCGGCTGGCCGAGCGGGCGGCGGCCGCCCACCGCGGCATCTGGAACACGAGCTACTGCGGCACGGGCCCGAGCGAGGGCGTGCCGCTGCGGCTGACCGTCAACGACGACCAGCCGGAGTGGGTCCGCATCCGCAACCTCGATCCGGTCCGCAGCGTCAACCTCGGCGGCTGGACGCTCGGCGACTCGACGCCGAGCCGCTACACGCTCCCGGACTGGGTGACCGTGACGCCCGGGGAGACGCTGACGATCCGCATCGGCACGGGGATCGACACGTGGACCGAGCTGTTCTGGGCGCGCAAGAGCGTGTTCGACAACATCGCGCCCGCCACGGGCGTCGGCGACGGCGCCTACCTGTTCGACCCGCAGGGCGACCTGCGCGCGTGGATGACGTACCCGTGCCGGCTCGCCTGCTCGGACCCGTACGCCGGCACGCTGCAGGTGTCCGCGGACCCGAAGGGCCGCGAGTGGGTCAGGGTGCGCAACGCCGGCGGCACGTCCGTCGATCTCGACGGCTATCGCCTCACGAGCCCGCCGCACGCGTACGCGTTCGGGATCGGGACGACGCTCGCGCCCGGTGAGGAGCTCGCGGTCGACACCCAGGGCGACCCGGACGAGGACAGCCGGCTCGAGAAGCACTGGGGCAAGGCCACGCCGATCCTCAACGCCGGGCGCGACGTCGTGCGCCTGAGCAGCCTGCGCGGCGTCGAGATCGCCTGCGTGCCGATCGGCGCCGGCGTCTGTTAGCCGCCCTCCTCGAGGATCGGCGTGGCGACCGCGAACGCGGAGTTCGCCGCCGGGACGCCGCAGTAGATCGCCGAGTGCAGGAGGACCTCCCTGATCTCGTCGGCGCTGAGGCCGTTGCGGAGCGCGGCGCGGATGTGCATCGCGAGCTCGTTCTCGTGCCCGAGCGCGATGAGGGCGGTGATCGTGATCGCGCTGCGCGTGCGCCGGTCCAGGCCCGGGCGGGTCCAGATCTCTCCCCAGGCGTAGCGCGTGATGAAGTCCTGGAAGTCGGGGTCGCCGCCCTTCGCCCGGTCGACGTGCGCGTCCCCGAGGACAGCCCGCCGCACGCGCATCCCCGCACCCTCGTCGAGGAACGCGATCAGCGCCGCGTTGAACGCGTCCGGCTGTTCGGCGTTGACCATGTGCCGCGCGCCCCCGATCACGACGTGCCGGTCGGCCGGGATCGCCGCGAGCTTGGCCGGCGGCGTGACCGGGTCGCCGTCGCCCGCGATCGTCAGCGTCGGCATGCTGAACTCGGCGTCGGTCAGCTCGTAGTCCGCGAGCGCCTCGCAGCAGGCCGCGTACGCCTCGACGGGCTGTGCGCGCAGCATCGCGTCGAACCGCGCCACGAGCTCGGGGTCGGCGTTCGGGGTGAACCAGCGCTCGAGACCGGCCGGCGCGATCGCCGCCAGGCCCTCGGACCGCACGGTCGCGGCGCGGTCGTGCCACTGCTGCGGCGGGCCGAACTCGAGCGCCGTCGCGCACAGCGCCAGGCGCTCGATCCGCTCGGGCGCCCGGCGGGCGATCGTCATGCCGACCGCGCCGCCGAGCGACAGGCCGCAGTACGCGACGCGCTCGATCTCGAGCCGGTCGAGCAGCGCGAGCGCGTCCCTCGCGAGCTCGAGCACGGTGCGGTGACCGCGGTGGTCGAACCGCAGGACGCGGTAGCGGTCGCTCAGCGCCTCGGCCTGAGCGTCCCACATCTCCAGGCTCGTGCCGAGCGAGTTGGCGAACATGACGACGGGCGCCCCGTCCGGACCGTCGAGCCGGTGATTGACCGTCATTCCATCTCCAAGGCTCGGTCGATGAACGTGTCCGCGGCGCCGAGGTCCCCTTCGACGGCAAGGTTCGCCCGCATGCGGTCGGCGTCGACGGACAGGCCGCCGAGCGCCTCGTGCAGCGCCCACGCGGCACCGCCCGTGTTGGCCAGCGCGTCCGCCAGCGCGCGCCATTCGCTGTGCCAGGCGCCGGCCGCGCGCTCGTGCTCGCCGGCCATCGCCTCCAGCAGCACGCCGGCC
>DASSUW010000480.1:0-4563 GCA_035706585.1 Solirubrobacteraceae bacterium
GATCGCGATCGCGCTGGCGCCGAGCGAGGCCGAGCGCACGGCGCTCGAGCGCCGCCGCAACCGCGTCTAAGCGGCGCGGGCCAGCGAGCGCGCGTTCCAGAACGCGGCGTCGGCGTGCCCGAGCGCGGTCGCCGGCGCCGCCCCGGCGTGGTACTCGCGGCCGAGGGCCGACCAGTCGGCGCGGGCGCGCAGCTCGCCGAGCGTGGAGAACACGAGGCCCTCCATGCGGCGGATGAGCAGCGCCTGCGGCGGGAGCGACATCTGCCGCAGGTCGTCGAAGTACTCCGAACGCGGCGAGGAGGTGCGCTCGACGAGGTCGCTCACGTAGGCGGGCGTGATCCGGCGGGGGCCGGGCTCGAAGTACCACTCGCCGGCCAGCCACAGCTGCTCCAGCAGGCGCCGTGGGTCGAACGCCGCCGGGTCCGGGAGGTAGCCGAGCGCGGCCATGCCGGCGTGGACCGCCGCGGCGTCGCCGGCCTCGACGGCACGGGCCAGCGCGTGCTCACCCTCGAGGTATGCGGGATCGACCAGCCGCATGAGCCCGAAGTCGAGGAACCCGACGCGCCCGTCGTCGAGCAGCAGGTAGTTGCCGGGATGCGGGTCGCCGGATGCACGGCCCAGGTACGTCAGCGTGCCGAAGAAGAAGCGGAAGACGATCTCGGCGAAGCGGTCGCGGTCAGGCGCCGGCAGGCGCTTGACCTCCTCGAAGCGGTGGCCGGTCAGCAGCTCGGTGACGAGCACGCGGCGGGCGGAGAGCTGCGTGTCGACGGCCGGCACGTGCACGTGCGGGTGCCCGCGCCAGCCGCGCTCGACCGTGCGGTGGTTGGCGGCCTCGATCTCGTAGTCGAGCTCCTCGGCGACGCGCTCGCGCAGCTCGGCGGCGAGCGCCGACGCGTCGAGCCCCGGGGCGAGCCGCTTGAGCAGCGGCTGCAGCAGTCCGAGGTTGCGCAGGTCGGTCTCCACCGCCTCGGCGATGCCGGGGTACTGGACCTTGACCGCGACGGGGCGGCCGTCGCGCGTGACGGCGCGGTGGACCTGCCCGATCGAGGCGGCGGCGAACGCCTCCTCCTCGAACTCGGCGAAGTAGCGGGACACCTGGCCGCCGAGCTCGGCGCGCACGAGCCGCTCGACCTTCGCGAACGGCAGCGGCGGGACGTCGTCGCGCAACGCGGCGAGCGTCTGCTTGAACTGCTCGCGCTCGGACGGCGGGATCGCGCTGAAGTCGATCGTCGACAGGACCTGTCCGATCTTCATCGCGGCGCCGCGCATGTGCCCGAGCTGCTCGACGAGCTCACGCGCCAGCGCGGCGGCGCGCTCGCCGGTCGCCGCCTCGGCGCGCTCGGGCGAGCGCACGAGGTTGGCCGCCCGCGTGCCGGCCCAGCGCAGGCTCTGGCCGGCGACGAGGCCGCCGAAGCGGCCGGTGCGCGCGAGTCGCGATGTCGGGGGAGGAGCGGCCACGTAACGAACGTACGCAACCGCACGAGCGCCGCCAATACGGGCAACCCCCCGTAAGGGGGTCAGACCCCCTTACTCGCGCGTACAGGCGTCATGGCCCGTGTACGGTGACGCCCTGATGCGTTTCACCCGCGAGGTCTCCCAGGCGCTGGAAGAGGGCCGCCCGGTGGTGGCGCTCGAGAGCACGCTGATCGCGCACGGCCTGCCGCGACCCGAGAACGTCGAGATCGCGCGCATGATCGAGGCGACCGTGCGCGACGAGGGCGCGGTGCCGGCGACGATCGCGATCGTCGAGGGGATGGTGCGGATCGGGCTCGACCGCCAGGCGCTCGACGAGATCGCCGAGAACGACGTCCCGAAGTGCAGCGCGCGCGACCTGCCGATCGTGATGGCGCGGCGCGCGACCGGGGCGACGACGGTCGCCGCCACCGCGACGCTGGCCGTGCGCGCCGGGATCGGCGTGTTCGCCACCGGCGGCATCGGCGGCGTGCACCGCGAGGCGCGCGAGAGCTGGGACGAGTCGGCCGACCTGACGACGCTGGGCCAGACCCCGATCACGGTCGTGTGCGCGGGCGTGAAGTCGATCCTCGACGTCGAGGCGACGCTGGAGCGCCTGGAGACGCTGAACGTCACGCTGCTCGGCTACCGCACCGACCGCTTTCCCGGCTTCTACCTCGAGGACTCCGGGTTCCCGGTGCCGTGGCGCGTCGACACGCCGGAGGAGGTCGCCGACGTCGCGCACGCGCGGGCCGAGCTCGGCCTCGGCGCGATCGTCGTCGCCAACCCGCTCGACGAGCCGCTCGACGCGGACCTGCACGACCGCGTCCTCGCCGAGGGCCTGGCCGCCGCGGCCGAGACCGGCGTCCACGGCAAGGACATCACGCCGTTCCTGCTCGACTACTTCCATCGCGAGACCGAGGGCGCGAGCCTGGAGGCGAACGTCCGGCTCGTGCTGCGCAACGCCGCGCTCGCCGCCCAGATCGCGTGCGCGACCGCATGACGATCGTCGTCCTCGGCGACCTCATGGTCGACGTGGTGACGCGCGTGTCCGAGCCGCTCGCGAACGGAAGCGACACCCCGGCCCGGATCACCGTGCAGGGCGGCGGCTCGGCGGCCAACGTCGCCGCCTGGGCGGCGTATCTCGGGACCCCCGTGTCGCTCGTCTGCCGGGTCGGGCGCGACGACCGCGGCCGGGCGGCGGTCGCCGAGCTGCGCGGCGTCGACGTGCACGTGACGGTCGACCACGAGCGGGCGACGGGGACCTGCGTCGTGCTGGTCGAGCCCGGCGGCGAGCGCACGATGCTGCCCGACCCGGGGGCCAACGACGCGCCGCTCGGCGAGATCCCGCTCGGCACGCACCTGCACGTCGTCGGCTACGCGCTGCTGCGCGCCGGGCCGCGGGCGAGCGCGCTGGCGGCGATCGAGCGGGCGCGCGCGGCGGGAATGACCGTGTCGGTCGACCCCTCGTCATGGGCGCTGCTGCGCCCGGGCGCGATCCCGGACGTCGACCTGCTGCTGCCGAACGAGCGCGAGGCCGGCCTGGTGGAGGGAGAGATGGTGGTCAAGCTCGGCGCGCGCGGCGCGCGCTGGGGCGAGCTCGAGGTGCCCGCCGAGGCGGTCGAGGTGGTCGACACGACCGGGGCCGGTGACGCGTTCGCCGCCGGCTTCCTGACGGCGCGGCTGCAGGGCGCCGACCGGCGCGAGGCGCTCGAGGCCGGCTGCCACGTCGCCGCCCGCGTGGTGACACAGGTGGGTGCCCGGCCGCAGTACGATGACGATTGACCAGTCAGTCAGCAGCGCCCGGCCTGAAGGCCGGGGCGCGAGCCCCGCGCGATGTGCTGCGGGTGCCCCGCCCATCAGGGCGCTCATGCGATCGGAGACCTGGGAATGCCTGAAGCCGTCATCGTCGACGCCATCCGCACGCCGATCGGGCGCGCGGCGAAGGGATCGCTGCGCGAGGTCCGCGCGGACGACCTCGCCGCCGTGCCGCTGAAGGCGCTCGTCGACCGCAACCCGGGCGTCGACTTCGGCGAGACGGACGACCTGATGATGGGCTGCGGCTTCCAGATGGGCGAGGCGGGCTACAACGTCGGCCGCAACGCCGCGCTGCTGGCCGGGATCGACCATCACGTGCCGGCCACGACGGTCAACCGCTTCTGCGCCTCGTCGCTGCAGACGATCCGCATGGCCTTCCACGCGATCAAGGCCGGCGAGGGCGACCAGTACGTCGCCGCCGGCGTCGAGGCCGTCTCGCGCTTCCCGCAGCACGCCCCGTTCGACCCGCACCCGCAGCTCGCGGGCGGCGACGGCGCGCCGTTCAACGTCTACATCCCGATGGGGCTGACGGCGGAGAACGTCGCGCGGCGCTGCAACGTCAGCCGCGAGGCGCAGGACGAGTGGGCGGTCGTGTCCCAGAACCGCGCGGTCGCGGCTCGCGACTCCGGGCACTTCGATGCCGAGATCGTGCCGGTCACGACGCCCGAGGGCGAAGTCGCGCGCGACGACGGGCCCCGGCCCGGCACGACGATGGAGAAGCTCGCCGAGCTCAAGCCGGCGTTCGATCCCGAGAACGGCACGGTCACGGCGGGCAACTCGTGCCCGCTCAACGATGGCGCCGCGGCCGTGCTCGTGATGTCGGACGCGAAGGCGAAGGCGCTCGGCCTGGAGCCCAAGGCGCGGATCGTCGCCTCGTCGGTCGCCGCGATCCGGCCGGAGATCATGGGCCTCGGCCCGATCCCGGCCGTCAAGGCGGTGCTCGAGCAGGCGGGCATGTCGCTCGGCGACATCGACATCGTCGAGCTCAACGAGGCGTTCGCCGCCCAGGTCGTGCCGTGCCGCGACGAGCTCGGGATCGACCCGGAGAAGCTCAACCCGTACGGCGGCGCGATCGCGCTCGGCCATCCGTTCGGCATGACCGGCGCGCGCATCATGACCACGCTGCTCAACGGCCTGCGGGCGACCGACGGCACGTACGGGCTCGAGACCATGTGCGTCGCCGGCGGGATGGGCCAGGCGATGATCGTCGAGCGGCTCAACTAGCGCCGCCGCGCGCCCGCGGCGCCGCGCCGCCGCGCCGCCGCGCTACGCGGGCTCGCGGCCCGGCCGCCA
>DASSUW010000481.1:0-6208 GCA_035706585.1 Solirubrobacteraceae bacterium
GTTGTTGTCGACCAGGCGCTTGATCCCCACCGCCGCCTCCGCCATCCCGCGCAGGTCGTCGCGGGCGACCCCGATCTCGGCCAGCGACGCCGGCAGTCCGATCTGCAGGCCCAGGGCGTGGACCTGCGCGACGGCGTCGCCGCCCATGAACGAGGACAGCTCCGCGATCTCGTCCGGACGGGCCGTCCGGTTGTACTCCATGACATACGGCAGCAGCAGGCCCGTGCCGAGCCCGTGCGACGTGTGCGTCGCCGCCCCGACCGTGAACTGCAGGGCGTGCGCGGCGCTGACGCCCGAGTTCCCGAACGCGATCCCGGCCAGCAGCGCGCCGTACAGCATCCCGGCCCGGGCCTCGAGGTCGGACCCGTCGTCGACCGCGCGCGCGAGATTGCGGAAGATGTGGCGCGCCGCGGTCAGCGCCAGCGCGTCCGAGAGCAGGTTCTTGCCCACCTGCGGGCGGCCGAGCACGAGCTCCGGCGACGGCGTCTCGCGCGCCGCCATGAACGACTCGACGGCGTGAGACAGCGCGTCGATGCCCGAGTGGGCGGTCACGACCGGCGGAGCGCCGACCGTCAAGAGCGGGTCGCAGATCGCGTGGCGCGGGATCAGGTGCGGGCTCGCCACGCCGATCTTCATCTCGGTCGTGGGATCGGTGATGACGGCGACCGGCGTCGCCTCCGAGCCCGTCCCGGCCGTGGTGGGGAGCGCGATCAGCGGCACGACCGGACCGGGAACGGACTGAACGGCGTAGTAGTCCGACAGCGGCCCGCCGTGGGCGAGCAGCAGGGCGGTCACCTTCGCGGTGTCGATCACGCTGCCGCCGCCGACGGCGACGATCGTGTCGGGCTCGGTCTCGGTTCCCAGCGCCACGGCCGCATCGACCGCCGAGCTCGGGACATCCACGACGGCCTCGGCGAAGACCGTGACGTCCAGCCCCGCGAGCGACTCGACGACCGCGGCGAACCCCGGCGTCTCGGCGATGACCGGGTCCGTGATCACGAGCACGCGGCGGCCGTAGTCGGCCGCGATGCGGCCGGTGGCGGCGGCCATCTCGGCCCCGAACAGCACCTGCGACGGCGCGCGCAGGACGGCGAAGTGGGTCATCGATCGTCCTCCAGAAACGTGGTCAGCAGTCGGTTGAACTCGTCGGTGCGCTCCAGCGGCGACGCATGGCCGCAGCGGCCGAAGACATGCCCGCGGACGTCGGGCAGCGCCTCCAGCAGCGGCAGGAAGCCGGCGCGCAGCGGCACGACGCGATCCTGCGCCCCGTGCACGAGCAGGACCGGCGCCGAGATCGCCGCCAGCTCGTCGCGCGACAGCGCGAGGTCGTCGACCCACCGCTGGCGCGGGGCGGGGAACAGCTCGGGGTACCAGGGCTGCGCGAGCGTCGCCTCGTGGCGCGCCGTCACCGCCGCGGCCGTCGCCGCCCCGGCGTCGAAGTTGATCAGCTCGAGCAGCGCGCGCGCCGCCTCGAGGCTCGGCGTCCCGAAGCTCCACAGCTCGTCGAGACCGGCCGGCAGCGCCATCGGATGCCCCATCGACCCCACCGCGACCACTCGGGTCACGGCGCCGGGGCGGGCGGCGGCGAGGCTCAGCGCGATCGCCCCGCCGGCCGAGTTGCCGACGACGGCGAACGACGAGATGCCGAGCGAGTCGACCAGCTCGAGCGCCTGCGCCGTCCACGCCGACCGGAGCGACCCCGTCGGCCGCGGGCTGGACCCGAAGCCGAGCAGGTCGGGCGCGATCACGCGGTGACGTGGCGCGAGCGCGGCGATCAGCGGCGCCCACGCCGCGGCCGTCGTCCCCGGGCCGGAGCCGTGCAGCAGCAGCACGGGCGGCCCGGAGCCTTCGGCGAGCATCGGACGCCGCTCAGGCCGGGACGGCGGCGCTCTCGAGCACGTGCATGAACGCGCGCGACCACTCCGGCATGTCGGGCCAGCCGCGGCACGAGACCATGTTGCCGTCGACGCAGTCCGGCTCGTCCACGACGGTCGCGCCCGCGTTCTCCATGTCGCCCTTCAAGGGCGGGAACGCCGCGGTCGTGCGGCCGCGCAGGAGCCCGTAGACCGCCGGGACCTGCGGCCCGTGGCAGATCGTCCCGACCGGCAGGTTGCGCTCGAAGAAGTACTCGGTGATCCGCCGCACGTCAGCGTCGGTGCGGATGTACTCGGGGGCGCGCCCGCCGGGGATCACGAGGGCGACGTAGTCGGACGGGTCGACCTCCGCGAACGTGATGTCGACCGGGAGCTTGCGGCCGAACTTCTCCGTGTAGGCGTCCGAATTCGGATCGAAATCGTGGATCACGAGCTGAACGTCGCGGCGCGTGAGCGCAGCCACGTCGGCGATGTAGCCGGCCTCGCGCAGCCGGTAGATCGGGTACATCGCGTCGAGCTCCTCGGCGGCGTCGCCGACCAGCACGAGCACTTTCTGCTGCGACACGGAACCTCCCTTCGGTTGGATCAATCAAACGCAAAGTACTTCGGCTCGAGGAACTCGAGCAGTCCGTGGTGGCCGCCCTCGCGCCCGATGCCGCTCTGCTTGGCGCCACCGAACGGCGCCGCCGGGTCCGAGACCACGCCGCGGTTGAGCCCGACCATGCCGGTCTCGATCCGTTCGCCGACCGCCATCGCGCGCCGCAGGTCGCGGCTGAAGACGAACGCGACCAACCCGTGCTCGGTGTCGTTGGCGAGCGCGAGCGCCTCGCCGTCGTCGGCGAACGTCATGACCGGCGCGACCGGGCCGAAGACCTCCTCGGCGAGCATCGCGCTGCCCGGCTGGACGCGGTCGAGCACGGTCGGCGGATAGAAGTAGCCCGGCCCCTGCGCCCGCTCGCCGCCCGTGCGCACGCGCGCCCCGCGGTCGAGCGCATCCGCGACCAGGCGCTCGACCTTCTCGCGCGCGGCCGCGTTGATCAGCGGCCCGAGCTGGGCGCCGTCGGAGAAGCCGTTCCCGACGCGCACGGCGGCCATCGCCGCGGTCAGGCCCGCCGTGAACTCCTCGGCGACCGACTCGTGGACGAGGAAGCGGTTCGCGGCGGTGCAGGCCTCGCCCCCGTTGCGCATCTTGGCCGCCATCGCGCCGGCGATCGCGACGTCGAGGTCCGCGTCGTCGAGCACCAGGAACGGCGAGTTGCCGCCGAGCTCCATCGAGGCGTTGATCACCCGCGGCGCGCACAGCTCGAGCAGCCGGCGGCCGACCTCGGTCGAGCCCGTGAACGACAGCTTGCGCACGCGGGGGTCGGCGAGGATCGCCTCGACGAGCGGCGCCGGCTCGTCCGTGCAGACCACGTTGACGACGCCCGGCGGCACGCCTGCCTCCTCCATGATCCGGGCGATCGCCAGTGCCGTGAGCGGCGTCTCCTGCGCGGGCTTGAGCACGACCGTGCAGCCGGCGGCGAGCGCCGGGCCGAGCTTGCGCGTCGCCATGGCCGCCGGGAAGTTCCAGGGCGTGATCAGCAGCGCGATCCCGACCGGCGCATGCGCGACGAGCATCCGGTTGGCGCCGCTCGGGGCGGTCGCGAACTCGCCGTTCGCGCGCACGGCCTCCTCCGAGAACCAGCGCAGGAACTCGGCGGCGTAGGCGGTCTCGCCGCGTGCCTCGGCCAGCGGCTTGCCCATTTCACGCACGATCAGGTGCGCAACCTCATCGGTGCGTGCGGTCATCAGGTCGAAGGCCCGGCGGAGGATCTCGGCCCGCTCGCGGGGTGCCCGGGCGGCCCAGTCCGCGGCCGCGGCCGCGGCGGCGTCGACGGCGGCGATGCCGTCTTCCGGCCGGGCTGATTCCAGCGACTCGATGACCGATTCGTCCGCGGGATCGACGACCGCGAACTGCCTGCGCTCGGTGGCGATGGCCATTCCGGGACACTAGCGCGCCGGTGATGAGAATTGCAAGATCAAGGAAAGACGTTGACATTTGCTGCAAGAACAACTTAAGTTTCTTGCAGCGGGACGAAAGACCATCGGCAACCGGGCCCGACCCGTTGGAGGAGGACTGCATGAAGGGGAGACTTCAGGTCGCAGCAGCGCTGGCAGCGACCGCCGCGGCGCTCACGCTCAGCGCCTGCGGCGGTGGTGGCGACGACGGTGGTGCGTCGAAGGCGGCCGCCGACGCGACCAGCAAGCTGTCCGATGAGCCGATGACGCTCACGTTCCTCTGGTTCGAGTGGCCGCCCGCGCAGGCCCTCGAGGAGCTGGGCAAGGAGTACACGAAGGAGCGCCCGAACGTGACCGTCAAGGTCAACACGGTGCCGAACGCCCAGTGGCACGACGCCATCTTCACCCAGTTCGCCGCGCGCAAGACGAACTTCGACATGCCGATCCTCGACTCGCAGAACATCGGCGAGGCCGTCACGAACGGCTCGATCCTGGACATCACGGACTTCGTCAAGGAGAACATCGACACGTCCGTGTACGACCCGTACTTCCTCGCGGCGTACGGGCAGTACCCGCAGGCCCAGACCGGCGAGGCCAACCCGGACGCCAAGACCTACGGGCTGCCGCTGCTCGGCGACACCTGGGCGATGATCTGGCGCAAGGACCTCATGGGCGACGAGCCCCCGGCGACGTGGGAGGACATGATCGCCGCCGCCAAGAAGTGCCAGGAGGACAACCCCGGCATGAGCGGCCTCGCGTTCCACCAGGCAGGCACGAGCGACGCCGCGGCCGTCACGTACAACGTCATGAACGCGCTCTACGGCGGCGAGCTGTGGGATGCGGACAAGCGCCAGATCGAGGGTGTCATCAACGACGCCGCCGGCAAGAAGGCGATGGACGTGCTCGTCAACCAGATGGTCCCGCTCGCGCCCAAGGGCTCGAGCAACTGGTTCATCGACGAGGTCAACGCCGCGATCAGCCAGGGCAAGGTCTGCGTCGGCTTCCAGTGGATCGCCGCCATGGGCGGCCTGCTCGATCCGAAGAGCTCGGAGCTCGGTGACACGCGCGAGAAGATCCTCGACAAGCTCGCGTTCGCTCCCCTGCCGCCGCAGGAGACCGACAAGGTGCCGCTCGGCGGCATGGGCCTCCACATCTCCCGCTACATCCCGGAGGAGAAGCAGGCCGAGGCGCTGAACTTCATCAAGTGGTTCCAGACGCCCGAAGCCCAGAAGAAGTGGGCCCAGCTCGGCGGCGTGCCCGCCCGCAACGACGTGCTGCAGTCGCCCGAGTTCCTCGAGACGCAGCCGTACAACCAGGTGTTCACGGACTCGGTTCCGCGTCTGAAGGACTTCTGGAACCTGCCCGAATACGCGAAGCTCCTGAACGTCCACTCGACCCAGGTCAACGCGGCGATCTCCGGCACCGAAGCGCCGGAAGCCGCGCTCGACAAGCTGGCCGCCGAGGAGCAGGCAATCCTCGACGAGAGTGGCAAATAGGGGGACCCACCAGGGAGGCCGGGTGGGGACGCCCGGCCTCCTGACCTCTCGCTGACCGAATGGCCGACACGCTCGAAACACCGCCGAGAGTGACCGCGCCGCCGCCGACGCTCGAGGCGCCGGCGGCGGCGAAGCGCTTCGGCTTCCTCACCGACCGCCGGCTCGCCGGCCTGTTCATCACGCCGGCGCTGGCGCTGCTGGTGTTCCTGTCGATCTGGCCGCTGATCCGGCTGATCTGGCTCTCGTTCACCGATTACTCGGTGACCCGTGACGTACCCGAGAGCTTCATCGGGTTCGAGAACTACGTCGACGTCCTCACGTCGCCGGTCGTCCGGGCGCGTGCGCTGACGACGCTGATCTTCGTCGTCGGCGCGGTGGCGCTGCAGACCGTGGTCGGCTTCGCGATCGCGTTCCTGATCTCTCGCCGCACCAAGGGGCGCGGCGTGCTCACCACGCTGTTCCTGATCCCGATGATGCTCTCACCGGTGGTCGTCGGCCTGTTCTGGAAGTTCATGCTCGACGTGCAGTTCGGCGTCGTGAACTCGTTCTTGGACAGCCTGGGGCTCGGCCGCGTCGAGTGGCTGACGCAGCAGCGGCTGGCGCTGCTGTCGCTGGTGGTGGTCGACTCCTGGCAGTGGACGCCGTTCATCATGCTGATCGCGCTCGCGGGCCTGACCGCAGTCCCCAAGTACCTCTACGAGGCGGCGGAGATCGACCGCGCCTCGGAATGGTTCAAGTTCCGCCGGATCACGTTCCCGCTCGTGTGGCCGCTGCTGCTGATCGCGATCATGTTCCGCGCGATCGAGGCGTTCCGGCTCTTCGACCTCGTCTACATCCTCA
>DASSUW010000482.1:0-4412 GCA_035706585.1 Solirubrobacteraceae bacterium
CGGCAACGGCGCGGTCGGCGGCGCGGCCGGCGGGATCGCCGCCGTGTTCGTCCCCGATCCCGACGCGCCGGGGCGGCGGCGCCAGATCGTCGCCGAGCTGGACCCGGACGGCGCGCCGGCGATCGTCAGCCTCGGCCCGACCGTGGCGTGGCACGACGCGACCGCCAGCCTGCGGCGCGCGGCCGCCGCGTTCCGGCTCGCCGCCGCCGGGCGCATCCCGGGTGGGCTCGTGATCGCCGAGGATCATCTCGCCACGCTGCTGCTCACCGCCGACCGCGCGCTGGCCGCCGACCTCGCCGCCAGCCGCCTCGCGCCGCTGGACGCACTCGGCGACGGCCCGCGGGCGCGCCTGACCGAGACGCTGCGCGCCTGGCTCGACCGGCCCGGCCAGGTCCAGGCCGTCGCGGCCGAGCTCGACGTGCACCCGCAGACCGTCCGCTACCGCCTGCGCCAGCTGCGCGAGCTGTTCGGCACGCGGCTCGAAGACCCAGACGCACGGTTCGAGCTCGCCCTCGCCCTTCGGGTGGGATAGCGCGCGTTTTCCGCCTGCGTGCGCTATTCATGTGCGCATGCGCCTCCTCGTGACGGGGGCCGCGGGCATGCTGGGCCGCGATGTCGTGGCCGCGGCGGGCGATGCCGGGCATGAGGCCCTCGCCCTGGCCCGGGCCGACCTCGACATCACCGACGCCGCCGCCGTGCGCGCCGCCATCCTCGCCGCCGAGCCCGATGCCGTGATCAACTGCGCCGCCTGGACCGACGTCGACGGCGCCGAGTCCGCGGAGCCGGAGGCGACCGCCGTCAACGGCGACGGGGCCGGGCACGTCGCCGCCGCCGCGGCCGAGGCCGGCGCGCTGGTCGTGCACGTCTCCAGCGACTACGTGTTCGACGGCACGGCCACCGAGCCGTACACCGAGGCCGCACCGACCCGCCCGCAGGGGGCGTACGGCCGGAGCAAGCTCGCCGGCGAGCACGCCGTCGCGGCGGCCGGGGCCCGCAGCGCGATCGTCCGCGCGTCGTGGCTGTTCGGCCCGCACGGCAAGAACTTCGTGGACACCATGCGGCGCCTGGGCGCCGAGCGAGAGGAGATCGCCGTGGTCGACGACCAGGTCGGCTGCCCCACGTACACGGGCCATCTGGCGCCCGCGCTGGTCGAGATCGCCGAGCGCGGCGCGACGGGCATCCTGCACGTCGCCGGCGCGGGCAGCTGCTCGTGGTTCGAGCTCGCGCGGGCGACGTTCGCGGAGACCGGCCTGCACTGCCGCGTGAAGCCGCTGACGACCGCGGAGCTCGGCCGCCCCGCCCCGCGACCGGCGTACTCGGTGCTGGCCAGCACGCGCGACGACGCCCCGCGGCTGCCCGCCTGGCGCGACGGACTGCAGGCGCACCTGGCCCGGGTGGAGGTGGCGGCATGAAGCTGCTCGTCTGCGGCGGAGCCGGCTTCATCGGCTCCAACTTCGTGCGCCTGCGGCTCCGCGACCAGGGCGACGAGATCACCGTGCTCGACAAGCTCACGTACGCGGGCCGGCGCGAGAACCTCGAGGGCCTCGACATCCGGCTCGTGGTCGGAGGGATCGAGGACCCCGGCGCCGTCGCCGACGCGATCGAGGGGTGCGACGCGGTTGTCAACTTCGCCGCGGAGACCCACGTCGACCGCTCGATCACCGAGCCCGACGCGTTCGTGACCACGCACGCCCAGGGCACCTACACGCTGCTCGAGGCGGCCCGCGAGCGCGGCCTGCGCTACGTCCAGGTCTCCACCGACGAGGTCTACGGCTCGATCGAGACGGGCTCGTTCACCGAGCAGTCGCCGCTGCAGCCGTCGTCGCCGTACTCGGCGACCAAGGCCGGCGCCGACCTGCTCGTCGCCTCCTACCGGCACACCTACGGGCTCGAGACGCTGATCTGCCGCGGCTCGAACAACTACGGCCCATATCAGTACCCCGAGAAGCTGATCCCGCTGATGGTCCTCAACGCCCTGCACGGCGACAAGCTCCCGGTCTACGGCGACGGGATGCAGGTGCGCAACTGGATCTACGTCGAGGACTTCGCGCGCGGTATCGGGACCGTGCTCGAGAAGGGCGAGCCGGGCGAGGTCTACAACGTCGGCGGCCCCGACGAGGCGCCGAACATCGAGGTCGTCAAGAAGATCATCGAGTACACGGGCGCGAGCGAGGACCTGATCGAGTACGTGACGGACCGTCCCGGCCATGACCGCCGCTACTCGCTCGGCTCCGAGAAGGCCAAGGGCCTCGGATGGGAGGCGCAGGTGCGCTTCGCCGAGGGCCTGGAGCGCACGGTCGCGTGGTACCGCGACAACCGCGCCTGGTGGGAGTCGATCCGGACCGGCGAGTACCGCGCGTACTACGAGCGTCAGTACGGGCGCGCGCTCGGCTAGTCCCCGACGGTCACGACGCTAGCCCTCGCTGAGCGCGGTGGCCCGCCAGTCGCCGTTCTCCTTCGTGAACGTCATCGTCTCGGTCGGGCCGTCGTCGCCCTGCTTGACCTCGGCGGTCGCGTCGCTGCCGTCGACCGTGACCTTCTCCACCTCGAGGTTGAACTGGGTGGCGTCGTCGATGGCCTTCTGCATCTCCGTAGCGCAGTCGGTGCCCGCCGCGTCGAGCTGGCTGACGAGCGTCTTGGCGAGGATGTTCGTGCAGATGTCGTCGGCCTGGCCCCGGCGGCCGGCCGTCTCGAGGTCCTCGACCTTCTCCGCAACGGCCTTCTGGTCCGGGTCGCTGAACTTGTCCGCGGACGACGGCGACTGGTTGGTGCCGCAGCCGGCCACGAGAAGACCGGCGAGCAGCAGTGCGAGCGCGACACGCTTCATCGGAGTCCCTGATCCTAGTGGCGGCTTATCATCGGGGCGGTGCAGGAACGTGCCACCGTCCCGCGCGGGCGTCATGCCCCGCCTCTGGAGGTCCGCCAGGACCGCCAGCGCGCGCGCCTGTTCGCGGCCGCCGCGGCGGTGTTCGCGCGCGTCGGATACGCGGACGCGACGGCCGAGGCGATCGCCCGCGAGGCCGGGATGTCCAAGGCCACGTTCTACGAGCACTTCGCCAACAAGGAGGAGTGCATCGTCGCGCTGTTCGACGCCGCGGTCCAGACGCTGCTGCACAACATGCGCGACGCCGTCGCGCGGCATGCAGACGCCGATCCGACCACGCGCGTGCGCACGACGCTGGAGGCGTTCCTCGGCACGCTGGCGCGCTACCGCGAGGAGTCGCAGACGCTGCTCGTGGAGATCGTCGGCGCGGGCCCGCGGGCGATGGAGCGGCGCGACCGGGCGCTCGACGCCGTGGCCACGTACATCGACGAGCTCAACCGCGTCGACTCCGAGCGCGGGCGCTCGCCCCGGCTGCCGTCGTTCCACGACGCCTACGCGATCACCGGCGCCGTGGTCGAGCTGGCGTCGCGCCAGATCCGCACCGGCGTGCCCGCCGACATCCGTGATCTCGAGCCGGTCGTCGAGCGCCTGATCCTCGGGCTGCTGGGCGCCGGCGAGACGCCGTGACACGAGGTTGACCTCTGAGCGAGCTGGAGCTGCTCGAGCGCGAGATCGTCGACTGCCGCCGCTGCCCGCGCCTGGTCGCGTGGCGCGAGCAGGTCGCGCGCGAGAAGCGGGCCGCGTTCCGGGACTGGGACTACTGGGGCCGGCCGGTCCCCGGATTCGGCGATCCCGCCGCGCGCGTGCTGCTGCTGGGCCTGGCGCCGGCCGCACACGGCGCGAACCGCACCGGCCGCATGTTCACCGGCGACCGGTCGGGCGACTTCCTGTACGCCGCACTGCACGCGACCGGGTTCGCCAACCAGCCGACGGCGACCGCGCGCGACGACGGGCTCGAGCTGCGCGACTGCTTCATCACCGCGTCGGTGCGCTGCGCGCCGCCGGCCAACAAGCCGCTGCCGTCCGAGCGTGACAACTGCCGCGCCTGGCTCGACCGCGAGCTGCCGCTGCTCCCCGACATCCGCGTCGTCGTGTGCCTGGGCAAGTTCGCATGGGACGTGATCGCCCCGCGGCCGCTACCGAAGTTCGGCCACGGCGCCGAGGTGGACGGCGGGCGCTGGACCCTGCTCGGCTGCTTCCACCCCAGCCAGCAGAACACGTTCACCGGCAAGCTGACCGCCCCGATGATGGAGGACGTGCTGCGCCGGGCGCGCGAGATCGCCGAGCTGCCCGCAGCGGCGCCGGTCGCCGCCGCGGCGGGCGGGGCGCGGGACGCCGGGGGCGTGCGCGGGCGGCGCGGGTGAAGCGCTACGCCGCGGTGCTGCGCGCGCCGCACGTCGCCGCGCTCATCTCCGCGACGCTGCTGGCGCGCTTCCCGATCGGCATCAACGCGCTCGCGATCGTCCTCTACCTGCGTGCCGAGCGCGGGTCGTTCGCGATCGCCGGCGCGGTCGCGGGCGCGCTCGCG
>DASSUW010000483.1:0-4971 GCA_035706585.1 Solirubrobacteraceae bacterium
AGGTTCTCGTGCGGCGTGTCGCCCGGGTCGAGCAGGTTCGAGCCCGTGTCGGTGCCCATCGACCAGTTGTTGTGCTTGCCGGAGCCGTTGACGCCGGCGAACGGCTTCTCGTGCAGCAGGCAGACGAGCCCGTAGCGGCGGGCGACGTTCTGCATCACCTGCATCGTCAGCTGCTGGTGGTCGCAGCCGACGTTGGAGTTCTCGAACACCGGCGCGACCTCGTACTGCGCCGGCGCGACCTCGTTGTGGCGCGTCTTGATCGGCACGCCGAGCTTCGCGAGCTGCTGCTCGGTCTCGAGCATGCAGGCGAGCACGCGCTCGGGGATCGACCCGAAGTAGTGGTCGTCGAGCTCGTGGCCCTTCGGCGGCTTGGCGCCGAACAGCGTCCGGCCGGTGGTGATCAGGTCCGGGCGCTCGAAGTAGAAGCGCTCGTCGATCAGGAAGTACTCCTGCTCGGGCCCGACCGTCGTGAACACGCGCGTGGACGCGTCGTCGCCGAACAGCCGCAGCGCGCGCAGGGCGCTGTTGGACAGCGCGTCCATCGAGCGCAGCAGCGGGATCTTGTGGTCGAGCGCCTCTCCGGTCCACGACGCGAACGCCGTCGGGATGCACAGGTGCGCGCCGTTCGGGTTCTCGAGGATGAACGCGGGGCTGGTGGGATCCCAGGCCGTGTACCCGCGCGCCTCGAACGTGGCCCGGATGCCGCCGGTCGGGAACGACGACGCGTCCGGCTCGCCCTGGATCAGCTCCTTGCCGGAGAACTCGGCGATCGCGTTGCCGTCGCCCGTGGGCGCGTAGAAGGAGTCGTGCTTCTCGGCGGTCGAGCCGGTCAGCGGCTGGAACCAGTGCGTGAAGTGCGTGGCGCCGCGCTCCATCGCCCACTCCTTCATGGCGGTGGCGACGGCGTCGGCGAGCGCCGGGTCGAGCATCTCGCCGGCCTCGAGGGTCTCCTGCAGCTGGCGGTAGACCGCCTTCGGGAGCCGCTGGCGCTGCACGGCGGTCGAGAAGACCGCCTCGCCGAAGACGTTGGCGCCGGGCTGTGTCAGGTCCGCCTGGCCGAGCGCGCCCCCGTTGGGGCTCCACTGCGCGGCGTGGACATTGTGCGTGCGTGTACGGGGTGGCATGTGGTCGGGGGTCCTCCTCCGGGCTTTGCCTGGGTCCGCCACAAACGTAGTGCGGAGCCGACGGGCGGTCCTTGTCCACATGTCCAAAGATCGCGCTCTTTGGTTCGACTGTCGACCGCAGGGAGAAACAGGCGGCCGGGAATCTTCGACACCGGGACAAAGACCGTTCGGCCGGCCCGAACCACCATTCCCCTCGATGAATTCGACCGAGGAGGACTGATGGAGCAGGTCGTCAGCGAGCTCAACGTCACATGGATCCTGGTCGCCGGCGCGCTCGTGATGTTCATGCAGGCCGGCTTCGCGTTCCTGGAGATCGGGTTCTCGCGGGGCAAGAACGTCGGCATGGGCATCGCGAAGATCGTCGTCAACTTCTCGATCGGCTCGATCGTGTGGTGGGCGTGCGGCTTCGCTTTTGCCTTCGGGGGCGCCGGCTGGCTGTTCGGCGACAGCGGGTTCTTCTTCAACACCGGCGGCAACCTGGCCGGTGAGCCGATCGTCGGCGAGACGGCCGCGTTCATGTTCTTCCAGTTCATGTTCTGCGCCGTGTCGCTCGCGATCGTGTGGGGGACGACGCTCGAGCGCATCAAGTTCATCGCGTACGTGATCTTCGCGATCGCGTTCGCGGCGGTGATCTATCCGCTGATCGCGCACTGGGCCTGGGGCGGGGGCCTGTTCACGCGGATCGGCGGCGGTGTCCAGGACTTCGCCGGCTCGACCGTCGTGCACCTGACCGGCGCGACGGCCGCGCTCGCCGCGCTGTTGCTGCTCGGCCCGCGCCGCGGCAAGTACGGCCCCGACGGCAAGCCGCGGGCGATCCCCGGGCATTCGATGCCGCTCGTCGGCCTGGGCATCCTGATCCTGTGGCTGGGCTGGTTCGGCTTCAACGGCGGCTCGACGCTGGGCACGGCCGACAACCGGTTCGCCGAGGTCATCCTCGTCACCCAGCTCGGCGCGGCCGCCGGTGTGATCGGCGCCTCGGCGACGATCTGGTTCAAGACCAAGGCGCTCGACGTCGGCATGTCCGGCAACGGTGCGATCGCCGGACTCGTCGCGATCACGGCGCCCTCGGGCTACGTGGAGTTCTGGGCCGCCCCGATCATCGGCCTCGTCGCCGGCGTGCTCGTCGTCGTCGCGGTGCTGGCGATCGAGAAGAAGCTCGACGACCCGGTCGGCGCGCTTGCCGCGCACGGTCTGGCGGGCGTGTGGGGCACGCTCTCGTGCGGCCTGTTCACGTCGACGCGGCTGGCGGAGTACAACGGCATCGGCGAGCCCGGGCTGTTCTACTCCGGCTCGTTCGAGCAGCTCGCCGTGCAGGCGGCCGGCGTGGCGATCGCGTTCGTGACCGTGCTGTCGCTGTCGCTGGCGGTGTTCGCCCTGATCAAGGCGACGGTCGGGCTGCGCGTGTCGGCCGAGGCCGAGGATGCCGGGCTGGACATCTCCGAGCACGGCATGTACGGCTACCCGGAGCAGTTCATCCCGCAGCCGGAGTACAGCATCGGGCTCTACCAGCCTTCCGTGGCCGGAACGCCCCTGGCAAGCTCTCCACCAGCACGGTCGCCGGCAGTCGGTGAGCCGGCGCCGCAGACCTAAGGAGGGCTTGCGAGATGAAGAAGATCGAGGCGTATATCCGGCACGAGTCCTTCGAGCCGATTCGGATGGAGCTGCTGAGTCTCGGGTTCCCGTCCCTGTCGATCTCGGAGGTCAAGGGCTCGGGGCGCCAGAAGGGCATCACGGAGCGCTACCGCGGCGCCGAGCTGACGAACTGGCTGCGGCCGAAGGTCAAGCTCGAGTGCGTGGTCGCGACGCAGGACGTGCAGACGGTGGTCGACGCCATCCTCAAGCACGCCCGCACCGGCCAGATCGGCGACGGCAAGGTGTTCGTGATGCCGGTCGAGGAGGCCTACCGCATCCGCACCGGCGAGTCCGGTGAGGAGACGTTGCAGGCGCACCCCGAGGTGGCCGCGCAGGCCACTGCGTAACCGACGATGTCGACGGGGCGGCCGGACATATCGCCGCCGGCCGCCACGTCGCTCGTCGAGCGGCTGCGGGCCGTGCACCTGCAGATGCTCGACGCCGTGCTGACCGGCGAGGGGCTGTCCGCGGTCGCCGACCTGGCGGCCGAGGCGGCCCGCGGCCCGGTCGTCATCGTGGTCCCGCGCCTCGGTGTCGCGGTCGCCTCCGCGGGCGGCGAGAAGGCGCTGCGCGGCCTGCGCCACTACATCGGCGAGCACGGCCGCGGCCGCGTGGCGCCGGTGCCTGCCGAGGTCGTCGCCGAGGTGCCGATCGCGTCGGGCGACGAGCGGATCGGCGGCGTCGTGCTCCTGCAGCCGGGGCGGCCGGAGCCGGAGGCGGTCGAGTTCCTGCACCTGGCCGCGGTCGCCGCCCTGACCGAGGTGGCGGTCGAGGAGGCGCGCGAGGAGGTCGAGGAGAACGTCCGCGGCTCGTTCCTGGAGGAGCTGCGCGAGCGGCCCGACGCGATCGACGCCGCCGATGTCGTCCGCCGCGCCGCCCGCCTGGGCTGCGATCTCTCCGCCGGCGCCGTGGTGCTGTGCGCGGAGCTGACCAGCGAGCGGCCGCGGCACGTGGTCGCGCTGATCGGGTCCGAGTACGCGGGTGCGCTCGCCCAGCACCTCGAGGGCGGCGCGTCCGGCCGCGTCTACGCGCTGCTGCCGGCGGCCGGCGATCAGACCGCGACGGTCGCCGCCGCCCGCACGCTCGCGGGCCGCCTGCAGCGCCACGGCATGGTGGCGCTGTCGTCGTTCTACGCCGACCCGGGCGAGCTCGGCCGCGCGATCCAGGAGGCGGAGCTCGTGCTCGAGGTGCTCCAGCGCGGCGACGGGCTCGGCGGGCCGATCCAGGAGGACATCGGCACCGGCACGTACCGGCTGCTGTTCCGCGTGCTCGCCTCGCACCCCGAGGAGGTGCGGTCGTTCTACGAGGACACGGTCGCCGCGATCGTCCGCTACGACGACCAGTACCGCACCGACCTCGTGCAGACGCTCGAGGCCTACCTCGAGCACAACTGCAACATGAACGCGACCGCGGCGGCGATCTACGCGCACCGCCACACGGTCGCCTACCGGCTCGAGCGCGTGAAGGAGCTCAGCGGCCTGGACCCGATGCAGACCGAGGACCGCGAGCGGCTCGGGCTCGGCCTGAAGGCGTACCGCATCATCGCGCCCGGCCTGCCGCGCTAGAACACGGCGGGTGATCCTCGAGCTCCTGCACGCCGCGGCGCGTGGTGACTTCCCGCCGGAGGATGGCGCCACCCACGTCGTGGGCGCGGCGGCGGGCGCGCAGGCGGCGGTGCTGTCGTTCACGGGCCACCATGTGGTGGCGGCCGACGTGCCCGCGGAGGAGGTGCTCGCCGCCGTCGACCCCGCCAACCTCAACGGGCCGATGGCGCCGCCGGTGCTGGCGTGGCTGGCGGACCGCACCGGTCTGCGGGCCGGCAGCCTCGACGTCGTGCTCGCGTGGGTGCCCGAGCGCGGCGACGCCCGCGATCCCGCCGCCGCGCGCGATCTCGCCGCGGGGCGCGATCTCGCCGTCCACGAGGTCTCGCCGGGCGACCACCCGCGGATCACCCGCGCGCGGCGGTGGCGCCGCGACCTGCGCGTCTTCGCGGGCGCCGACGGCCTGGTCGTGTTCGGCCGCGGCCTGGCGGACCGGCTCGAGCTGAGCGTCGAGATCGAGCCCGCGCGCCGCAATCGCGGCGCCGCGCGGCGCCTCGTCGCCGCCGCCCTCGCCGCCGCGGCACCGACGGAGCCCGTGTTCGCGCAGGTGGCCGCTGCGAACGCGGCGTCGCTGCGCGCGCTCCAGCCCGTCGGGTTCGCCGCGGTCGGCGCCG
>DASSUW010000484.1:0-5773 GCA_035706585.1 Solirubrobacteraceae bacterium
CGGGATCAGATTGACCTTGTAGATCTTCGGATCCAGGAGCTCGGCGAGCGCGACCGCCTGGCGGTAGGTGTCGTTGACGCCCGCGAGCATCACGTACTCGATGAAGACGCGTCGCTTGCGCCGCGCGTAGTAGGCGGCGCACGCCTCCAGCACGGTCGCGATCGGGTGGCGGTCGTTGATCGGCATGATCTGCGAGCGCAGCTCGTCATCGGGCGCGTGCAGCGAGAACGCGAGCCGGATCGGCATGTCGGTCTCCGCCAGCGCGCGGATGCCGGGCACCCAGCCGACGGTCGAGATCGTGGTGCGGCGGTGCGTGATGCCGACGTCGGGCAGCTTGCGGGCGGCGGCGAGCACGCCGTCGAGGTTCATCATCGGCTCGCCCATGCCCATGAACACGAGGTGATCGACGGGCTCGATGCGGCGGAAGTGCAGCACCTGGTCGAGGATCTCCGAGGCCGTCAGGTTGCGGCCGAACCTCATCGTCCCGGTGGCGCAGAACGTGCACGTGAGCGGGCAGCCCGACTGCGACGAGACGCAGACCGAGCGGCGGCCGTCGCGGTAGCGCATGAGCACGGCCTCGACCGGGCGCCCGTCGCGGGTGTGGAAGAGCGCCTTCACCGTGCCGTCGGCCGAGTGGGCCTCGTCGACGACCTGCAGGCTCGAGAACGGCACGTCGGCGGCGAGCCGCGCGCGCAGGGCGGCGGGCAGGTCGGTCATCTCGTCGTAGCCGGCCGCGCCGCGCGCCGCCCAGCTCCAGACCTGGCGGGCGCGGAAGGCGGGCTCGCCGGCGAGCGCGTCGTCGAGCAGGGCGAGGTCCACAGCCCTATGGTGGCACCACCGTGCGGCTCGCCAAGTACCTCGCCCATGCCGGCGTCGCCTCGCGCCGCGCCTCCGAGCAGCTCGTGTTCGCCGGGCGCGTCACGGTCGGCGGCGAGGTGGTGCGGGACCCGGCCCGCGACGTCGACGGCTCGGTCCCGGTCGCGGTCGACGGCACCCCGGTGCGCGTCTCCAACGGCCAGCGCGCCGTCTACGCCGTGCACAAGCCGCGCGGCGTCGTCTCTACCGCGCGCGACCCGCAGGGCCGCCCGACGGTCGTCTCGCTCGTCCCCAGCGCGCGCCGGCTCTACCCGGTCGGGCGCCTCGACGCCGACAGCACCGGGCTGATCCTGCTCACCGACGACGGCGAGCTCGCGCACCGGCTCACGCACCCGTCGTTCGAGGTCCCGCGCACCTACCACGCCAAGGTCCGCCACCCGCCGGTGCGCGAGGAGGCGCTGCGCCGGCTGCGCGCCGGCGTCGAGCTCGACGATGGGCGCACCGCCCCCGCGCGCGTCAAGCGGCTGGGCGCCGACCGGGTCGAGCTGACGATCCACGAGGGGCGCAAGCGGCAGGTGCGGCGCATGCTCGAGGCGGTCGGGCATCCGGTGATCGCGCTCGAGCGCGTGCGCTTCGGTCCGCTGTGGCTCGGCAAGCTCGAGGAGGGCCAGCACCGCCGCCTCACCGCAGCGGAGATCGAGAAGCTGCGGCGCGCCTCGCGATAGGCTCCGCCGCCCATGCGACTGATCGCGCTCCGCGGCGCCACCACGGTCGACGCCAACGAGGCGGAGCCGATCCTGCACGCCACCGAGGAGCTGATGCACGAGATCCTCGCGCGCAACCGGCTCGACGGGGACTCGATCGTGAGCTGCATCTTCACGGTCACGCCGGACCTCGACGCCGAGTTCCCGGCCGTCGCCGCCCGCCGCATGGGCCTCAGCCGCGTGCCGCTGCTGTGCGCGCGCGAGATCCCCGTTGCGGGCGCGCTGCCGCGGGTGATCCGCGTGCTCATCCACTGCTATCCGCCGGTCGGCGTCGAGCCCCAGCACGTGTACCTGGGGGAGGCGCGCACGCTGCGCCTGGACCTCGAAGGCGCGCAATAGACTCACCTGCCGATGTCGCTCGAGTTCGCCAGCAAGGTCCGGCGCATCCCGGTCTACCCGGCCGCTGACGGCTACGCGTTCGACGGTCCGATCGTCGCGCTCGCGTCCAACGAGTCGCCGTACCCGCCCGTGCCCGCGGTGGTCGAAGCGGCGAGCCGCGCGATGGCGGGCGCGAACCGCTATCCCGATCCGACGAACTCCGCGCTGCGGCGCAAGCTGGCCGATCGTCACGGCGTGCCGGCGAACCGGATCGCGGTCGGCAACGGCTCCTGCGACGTGCTGCTCGCGGCCGGCGACGCGCTGCTCGAGCCCGGCGCCGAGCTCGTCTACGCGTGGCCGGCGTTCTCGGTCTACCCGCATCTCGCCGCGGCGTCGGGAGCCCGCGCGATCGAGGTGCCGCTCGACGCCGAGCACCGCCACGACCTCGAGGCGATGCGGCGCGAGATCACCGTCGCGACCCGGCTGGCGATCGTCTGCAACCCGAACAACCCGACCTCGACGGCGCTGCCGCTCGACGAGATCGCCGCGTTCGTCGCCGACGTCCCGCGTCACGTGTGCGTGATCCTCGACGAGGCGTACGTCGAGTTCAGCCTGCTGCAGGACCCCGACGACTCGATCGCGCTGCTCGACAAGCACCCGAACCTCGTGCTGCTGCGGACGTTTTCGAAGGTCTATGGCCTGTGCGGCCTGCGCGTCGGCTACGCGCTCGCGGGGTCCGAGGAGTTCCGGACGGCGGTCGATCAGGTGCGCCAGCCGTTCTTCTGCAACGCCGCCGCGCAGGCGGCCGCGCTCGAGGCCCTCGATCACCAGGACGAGGTCACGCGCCGCGTGGAGCGCAACCTCGCCGAGCGCGTCGGGCTCGAGGACGGCCTGCGCGCGCTCGGGATCGAGCCCGCCGACTCACAGGCCAACTTCGTGTGGTTCGACCTCGGCGAGGGCCGCGACGAGGCCGAGATCATCCGCGGGCTGGCGGAGCGCGGCGTGCTGGTGCGCGCGGGGACCGCGCTCGGGCGCGAGGGCGCGCTGCGCGTGACGGTCGGCACCGGAGCCGAGAACGAGCGGTTCCTGGACGCCCTCGGCGCCCTCCTGTAGCGATGGAGATCGCGCGCAGGACGCCGCATCGCGCGCTTGCCCAGCACGTCCGCAGCCTCGCCGGCCGGCACGGGCGGGCGGACGGGCCGGTCGTGCGCAAAGAGCTGCCGGAGCGCGGATCGTGCTCGTCGTCTCGTTCGGACCGTCGCGACTTCCGCGCGTTCGCCGGCGCGACGCCGACCGAGTTCCGCGCCGCCGCCTAAGGGGGTCAGACCCCTTTAGGTGAGCGCCGCTCGTGCGCTCTCGAGGTCGTCGGTGGCGATCACGATCTTCACGCCGCCGCCGAACGTGGTGTACGCGAGGTCGATGTTGACGTTCGCGGCGGCCAGCTCGCGCGCCAGCTCGCCGAGCGTGCCGGGGCGGTCGACGACGTCGATCACGAGCACCTCGCGCTCGTCGGCGACGCCCATGTGCCCCTGGCGCAGGGCCGCGCTCGCGCGGCTCTTCGCCTCGTCGTCCACGAGCACGTGGATCACGCCCCGGCCCTCGCCGGTGAAGGCGGCGAGCCCACCGATGTTCACGCCGGCGTCGCCCAGGATCGTGCCCAGGCGGGCGAGTTCCCCGGGTCGGTCGTCGAGGATCAGCGTGAAATCGACGGGCACCGCCGCCAGATCATCTCAGCCGGTCCACTCCGGCGCCACATAGGGCGCGCCGGGGACGCCGCCGATGCAGAGCACGCGCAGCCCGTCCGGCCCGCTGGCGAGCACGCGGTCGACGCCCGCGTCCACGCGCACGAGGTGGTCGGGATCGAGCGCGAGCCGGGCGTCGCCGGCGACGACCGCGCCGCTGCCGCGCAGCGCGACGTACAGCTCCTGCTGGCCGGTGTCGGACTCGTCGTGCGCCGCCGTCGTGTAGTCGGGCGGGAGGTCCATGATCTGCGCGCCGAACGCGCTGATGCCGAGGCCGGTGCGGACGAGCTTGGCGAAGCCGTCCCACAGCTCGGGCAGCTCGTCGATCGCGCTGCCGGTGATGGCGAGATGGTCAGTCGTGGACATCTGCGGTCCTCCGGATCGGGGTGGTCATGACAAGCAGGCCGGCGAGGCCGATCGCGAGCGGGATCGCGCCGGACAGCAGCAGCGCCGCCTGCGCGCCGATCGCGCCGACCAGGACGCCGCCGAGCGCCAGTGCGCTCAGCTCGGCGCCGTTGCGTGCGGCGTTGTAGACGCCGAAGGCGCGGCCGCGGACGGACTCCGGCACGCGCTCGTGGATGAGCGTGCGCAGCAGGACGTTCTTGACGCCGTGCGCGACGCCGCCGAGCGTGAAGCCCGCGAACGCCGCCCACAGCACGCCGCCCGCGGCGACGGCGAGGCCCGCGCCCTGGACGGCGACGGCCACGACCGCGGCGACGGCGAGCGCAGAGACCGGCACGCGCCGCGCGAGGCCGACCGCGCCCGCGACCATGCCGAGCGCCCAGCTCGTGAACAGCACGCCGAACGCGGTGTCGCCGGCCGCGAGCACGTCCTTGACGTAGAAGACCTCGGCGGTGATCGACATCGAGAAGAACAGCAGCGCCGCGACCCCGGTGGCGAGCGTGACGCGCAGGACCGGGTCGGCGGTCAGGACGGACAGGCCCTCGCGGGCGAGCGCGCGGTCGCCCGCGATGCGCTCGGGCCGCCGGCGCGCGTGCAGGAGCGCGGCGCTGGCCGCGACGGCGAGGAACGTGGCAGCGTCGATCCACAGTGCGATGTCGATCCGCCCGGTCGCGGCGAGCGCGCCGCCCAGCGGCGGGCCGAGCACGGCGCCGGCGTAGCGGGCGGTCTCGACCAGCCCGTTGACCTCGGTGAGGTGCCGGCCGCCGGCCGCCACGGGCACGAGCGCGAACTCGGCGGGCTGGGCGATCGCGACGCCGATGCCGACGAGCGCCGCGAGCGCGATCAGTGCGACGACCGAGCCGCTGATGAGGCCCATCGCCGCCACCGCGACCGCCTGCGCCAGCGAGACGATCACCAGCAGGCGCGCGTTCTCGAACCGGTCGGCGAGCCGTCCGGCGACGCCGCCGAGCGCGACGACCGGGCCGAACAGCGCGAGGAAGAACGCCGACAGCGTGAGCGCGGATCCCGTCGTCGCCTGGATGTGCAGGGCGAGCGGCACCCACAGCAGGAAGTCGCCGAACGAGGAGATGCCGACGGCGCCGACGATCAGGCGGACGTCGCGGATGCGCAGCACGGTCATGGCCGGCAGTGTCCGCGGCGACCGTTCGCGCACCGTTCGCGCAGCGTGAAAGCGCGCCGAGCGCTGCGGCGGCGCCAGATCGCGTGGATAGGGTTGGTCGATGCTGCGCGTGCATCTCGCGGGCAACCTGCGGATCGAGGCCGACGGCCGCGAGGTCGCGCCGCCGCGGTCACGCCGCGCGCGCGGGCTGCTCGCCTACCTCGCGGCGCACCCGGGCCCGCACAGCCGCGGGCACCTCGCCGCGCGCTTCTGGCCCGACGTGCTCGACGACAGCGCGCGGGCCAGCCTGCGTGCCGCGCTCACGGAGCTCCGGCACGCGCTCGGGCCGCACGCCTCCGGCCTCGTCACGACGCGCGACACCGTCGCGCTCGACGACGCCTGGGTCGACATCCGCGACGGCGCCCCGACCGCGACGTTGCTCACCGACCTCGACGACGACTGGGTGCTCGAGCTGCGCAGCGCTCACGAGAACCGCGTCGCGACGCAGGCCGCCGACGAGCTCGTCGCCGGGATCGCGCCACCGGCCGCGCTCGGCCGCGCCGGCGAGCAGCGCTTCGTCGGTCGCGCCGGGGAACTCGCGCGCCTGTCCG
>DASSUW010000485.1:0-3019 GCA_035706585.1 Solirubrobacteraceae bacterium
CGCTGGGAGAACCAGAGCGGCTGGTCGCCCAACACGATCGCCGCCGAGATCGCCGGGCTCGTCTGCGCGGCCGACATCGCCGAGCGCAACGGCGACGCGCTGCGGGCGGCGAGCTACCGCGCGACGGCCGATGCCTGGCAGCGCGACGTGCAGGCGTGGACGGCCACCACCAACGGCCCGTACAGCCCGAAGCCGTACTACGTGCGCGTGACCAAGGACGGCAACCCGAACGACGGCACGACCTACGACCCGGGTGACAACCACGTCGGCGAGGAGGACGAGCGCGCGATCGTCGACCAGAGCTTCCTCGGCCTCGTGCTGTGGGGCGTCAAGCGCGACGACGACGCCGTGATCCGCAACTCGCTGGCGGTCGGCGACCAGGTGCTGCGCGTGCGCACGCCCAACGGCCCGGTCTGGCACCGGTTCACGTTCGACGGCTACGGCGAGACCGCGACCGGCGCGCAGTGGGACATCTTCCCGACGAAGGGCAACCAGACGCTCGGGCGCGGGTGGCCGATCCTCACCGGCGAGCGCGGCGAGTACGTGGTGGCGCGGGGCGGGAACGCGCGCCGGTACCTGCGCACGATCGCCCGCACCGGCAACGGCGGCCTGATGCTCCCCGAGCAGGTGTGGGACGGCCGCCCGCCGGCCGGCGAGCCGGTCGGCGAGGGCACCCGCTCGGCGACCCCGCTGGCCTGGACGCACGCGCAGTTCATCCGGCTGGCGTGGGCGATCCAGCGCGGGCGGGTGCTCGAGAAGCCGTGCGTCGTCGCTCGCCGCTATACCGGTGGCTGCTGAGCGCGCCGGCGAACGTCAACTGCTCGCATTGAGGCGGAGCGCGATCGTGTGGGTTTCTTCCCAACGCCCCGCTCGCGCGCCGCCCGTGGGAAGTTTCCGTCCTCTGGCGTGGGTTTCTTCCCAAAGGCGTTCCCGGATGCGATCAGTGGGACGAAACCCACACTCCTCAATGCGGGGGTTGACGTGGCGGCCGCCACGGCTCTCCGGGCTCGCGACCGGGCGGCGTCCACCCCGCGGCGGTCATGCGCAGCGCGAACATCGCCCGGCGCTTGACCGTCCACGGGAGCCGGCGGTAGAGCGGCACGAACAGCCACCGCCAGAGCACGCCGCTGCGGTCGCGGTAGGCGTTCACCGTCCCCGGGGCGCCGGAGCCGACGTCGCGCATCGCGGCCTGGAGCAGGTAGTGCTCGGAGCGATCGCGCAGCCGGCGCTTCATGTCGGCGAACGCGCTCATGCCAGCTGCGCGAGTCCGTTCTGGGCGGCGATCGCCATCGGCTCGAACAGCGCCCCGATCGGCGGCGAGTAGATGTTCTCCATCCACGCGATGTCCTCCAGCGTGGCGCCGCGCTTGGCCGCGAACGCGAGGAAGTCCGCGCGCTCCTTGATGCCCTCGCCGCCGTGCAGCTGGCCGCCGATCAGCTTGTGCGTGTCCGGCTCGGCGAGCAGCTTGACGTGCGTCCGCGTGGCGCCCGGGTAGTAGCGGGCGCGCGAGACGCCGACGCCCTTGGCGACCACGTACGGCACGCCCATCGCGGTCGCGAGCGTCTCGCCGATCGAGAAGCCTCCGATCGTGTAGTCGCCGGCGACCATCCCCCACGGCACCCACACCGGGTCGTAGACGTGGTCGCGCCCGGCGGCATTGAACGCGGCGGTGCGGCCCTGCGCGTATGCGTGCGAGCCGGTGAGCCCGCGGATCGGGAGCATCGAGAGCCCATGCGGGACCTCGACGACGTCGCCAGCCGCCCACACCGCGTCCTTGTTCGTGCGCATCCGCTCGTCGACGATGATTCCGCCGGTGGTGCCGGTGGCGACGCCGGCGGCCTCGGCGAGCGCGCTGTTGGGCAGCTTGTGCAGGCACACGATCACGGCGTCGCATTCGAGCTCGCCCGCGGATGTGGCGACCGCGGCGGCGCGGCCGTCCTTCTCCACGAAGCCCTCGACCTTCGTGCCGAGCCGCATCGTCACCCCGCGGTTCGTCAGCGACTCGTGGACGGGCTCGGCGACGTCGGGGTCGAGCACCTCCGACAGCACCCACGGGCCCTCGTCGATGAAGTCGACGTGCAGTCCGCGGTGGCCGAGGTTGCCCGCCATCTCGACGCCGAGCGGGGTAGCGCCGACGACCGCCACCCGCTTCATCCCGTCGAGCTTCTCGTCGAACAGCATCGCCGCCCGGATGTCCTTGACGTAGTGCAGCCCCTCGAGGTTGGAGCCGGGCACATCGGGCTTCTCCCAGGTGAAGCCGGTGCAGACGACGAGCTTGTCGAACCCCTCGTGGCCGTTGCGGGCGGTGACGGTCCCGCGATCGAGGTCGATGTCCGTGACCGTCGTCTCCATCCGCATGTCGAGGCCGTCCTCGATGTAGCGCTCGACCGTGGACAGGAACAGGTTCTCGAACTTGTCGATCTCGCGGCCGTGGACGAACGGGATCCCGCACGGCGAGTACGCGATGTCCGGGAACTCGGTGAACAGCGTCACCCGCAGGTCGGGCTTGACGCGCTTGGCGATCGTGGCGGCCGCCGTGCCTGCGCCGCCGCCGCCGATCACGATCAACCGGTCGCTCATGGAACCTCCATGGATCGATACTCGAGCGCCGGCGGCTTCGCCAGCGTGTTCGACACCCAGCAGACGCGCCGCGCCCGTTCGACGAGCGTCTCGAGCGGCGCGCCGTCGACGGTCGCGCTCGTCGTGACGACGACGCGGCCGTAGCGCAGCTCGCGCCCCGCCCGCTCGGCGCGGGCGTGGACGTTCAGGTCGGAGATCGCGAAGCCGTCGCGCCGCGCCACGTGCGCGACGGCCAGGCAGAAGCAGCTCGCGATCGAGATCGCCAGCGCCTCGGTCGGCATCGGCCCGGCGTCGCGGCCGCCGGCGGTCTCCGGCTCGTCGATCGTCACGGCGTGCCCGCGCGCGCTGACCGTCGCCTCGTAGCCGCCGCGCCATGTGGCGGTCACCTCGAGCGCGTCGGCCATCAGCGCACCTCCGCGAGCAGGAACGCCTCGTAGGC
>DASSUW010000486.1:0-16084 GCA_035706585.1 Solirubrobacteraceae bacterium
GCGCTCGCCGGCGAGCTCGGGGCGGCGCCGCTCGCGGCGTCGGTCGAGTCGCTCGCCCGTCGCGCGCGGGTGCCGCTCGGCGAGCCCGACGCGGCTCCGGCGCCGGAGGCGCCTCCGCTCGGGCTCACGCCGCGCGAGCTCGAGGTCCTGCGCCTCGTCGGCCGCGGCTACACGAATGCGCAGATCGCCGAGACGCTGTTCATCAGCGTCAAGACCGCCGGCGCCCACGTCTCGAACATCCTCGCCAAGCTCGCGGTCGGCCGCCGGGTCGAGGCCGCGGCGATCGCGGAGCGACTCGATCTGCTCGACGAGTCGCCGCCCCGGTAGGGTCGCGCGCGTGGACAGGGTCAAACCGCCTGCGCTGCGCGAGGGAGCCACGATCGCGGTCGTCGCGCCGTCGAGCCCGCCGCAGACCCGCTCGGAGATCGAGCAGGCCACCGAGTACTTCTCGCGCCGCGGCTACAACCTCGTGTTCGGGCCCAATCACCGCAAGGTCCACGGCTACATGGCGGGGACCGACGCCGAGCGCGCCGCCGACGTGCAGTGGGCGCTGTCGGAGCCCGGGATCGACATGGTGCACTGCCTCGAGGGCGGCTACGGGGCCGCGCGGCTGTACCGGCTGGTCGACTGGGACGCGCTCGGCGACCCGCGGATCTTCTGCGGCTACAGCGACATCACGGCGCTGCACCTCGCGCTCGCCAAGCACGGGAACTGGACCACGTTCTACGGCCCGATGTTCCTGCGCTTCATCCGCAAGAAGGACGAGCTGAACGAGGTCACCGAGGACTGCTTCCACCGCGTCCTGCGGCCCGAGCCGCTCGGCCGCGTGCCCGAGGACCCCGACGACCCGTACGTGCTGACGGTCGGCGACGGGGTGGCGGAGGGGCCGATCGTGGGCGGCTGCCTGACGCTCGTCGCCTCCAGCCTCGGCACGCCGTACGAGATCGAGACCGACGGCTGCATCGTGCTGCTCGAGGACCTCAACGAGGAGCCGTACATGATCGACGCGCACCTCAACCACCTGATCCTGTCGGGCAAGCTCGACAACGCGGCCGGGCTCGTGTTCGGAACCGACGTCAACCTCAAGGCGCAGACGGTCCCCGAGTACAACGAGTCGACGCTGTCGATCGAGGAGATCCTCGACGAGCTGATCGCGCCGCTCGGGATCCCCGCCGTGGCGAACGTGCCGGTCGGGCACGGCAAGACGATGGTCACGATCCCGCTCGGCGCGCGGGCGCGGCTGGACGCGACGGGCAAGACGCTCGACATCCTCGAGCCCGGCGTGTCATGACCGACCCGCACGCCGCGATCGACCGCGACTTCGCCGCGCACCTTGACCGCATCCGCGAGTTCCTGCGCATCCCGTCGGTGAGCGCCGGCGACGGCGACCTGCGCAGCACCGCCGCCGCGGTCTGCGAGCTGATCGGCGCTGCCGCCGCGCCGCGCGAGGATCATCGCCGCCCGACCGTCATCGGCGTCATCGACGGCCCGCCGCCGACCGTGCTGCGGTACGGCATGTACGACGTCCAGCCACCGGGAGCGCACTGGACGGTCGACCCGTTCGGCGCGACCGTGCGCGACGGCCGCATCATCGGCCGCGGCGCCGCCAACTCCAAGGCGGCGCTCGCCGCGTCGATCCTCGTGTTCGCCTCGGTCCCCAGCCCGTGCCGCCAGGTGTTCGTGTGCGAAGGGGAGGAGGAGCTCGGCAGCCCGCGGCTCGCCGCGTTCTGCGACGACCATCGCGACGAGCTGGCCGCCGACTACGCGCTCGACTTCGACCTCCAGGAGGACCCGGGCTCGATCTTCGCCGGCGTCAAGGGGCTCTACGAGCTGGAGCTGAGCGCGGGCGGCGGTCCGGACGTGCATTCCTCGCGCGTGGCCGAGGTGCCGGAGCCGGCGCTCGACCTGGCGCGCGCGGTGATCGCGCTCAAGGAGCGCGTCCCGGCGGCCAACGTGACCTGGATGCTCGCCGGCACGCCCGAGGACGTCAGCCGCACGGTGGTGCCGGGGACGGCTCGCGCCGGCGTCGACATCCGCTTCGACGAGCCGCCCGAGCTGCCGGCGATCGCGAACGGCGTGAGGGTCGACGTCAAGGGCGCCTACCCGGCGGCGCGGTCGGACCCCGACGGCGCGCCCGTCCGCGCTCTCGCGGAGGCGCTGCGCCGTCACGGCACGGAGCCGCAGGTCCGGCCACTGGCCCCGTGGTGGGCTCCGTACCACGTGTTCGGCGACGTCCCGTTCGCGTCCGGCGGCCCCGGGCACGCCGGCGGCGCCCACGGCCCCGACGAGTGGGCGGAGATCGAGGGTCTCCGCCGCCTCATGCACGTCACCTACGACGCGCTGGCGCTGCTGGCCGAGGCGGCTCCGTGACGCTGCGCTACGAGGAGCACACATGGCCCGAGCTCAAGGAGCTCGCGCGCCGCGACGACCTCGTCGTCGTGATCCCGACGGCGACGCTGGAGGACCACGGCCACCACCTGCCGGTCGACACCGACGCGCGGCTCGTGACCGCGATCGCCGAGCGCGCGGTGGCGGCTGCCGGGGACCAGGCGCTGCTGTTCCCCACGCAGGTGCACGGCTACACGCCGCACCACATGGACTTCCCGGGCAGCGTCACGCTGCGCTGGAACGTGTTCGTGGAATCGCTGCTGGACCAGGGCCGCAGCCTCTGCCACCACGGGTTCGACCGCATCCTGTTCGTCAACGGGCACGGCTCCAACCAGCCGCTCGTCGACGTCGCGGCACGCCTGATCGGCGTCGAGCACCGCAACGCCGTCTGCGGCTCGTGCTTCTACCTGCAGAGCGCCGAGGCCAAGCGTGTCATCGCCGAGGTGCGCGACTCGCCGGTGCCGGGCGGCATGGCCCACGCGTGCGAGCTGGAGACCTCGCTCTACCTCGCGCTCGCACCCGAGCTCGTGCAGATGGACAAGGCCGTGCGCGAGATCCCGGACTGGGACTCCGAGTACGTGTGGCTCGACTGGTCCGACGGGCCGCTGCAGGTGTGGCCGCACTGGTCCGGGCTCAGCCGCAGCGGCGTGGTTGGCGACGCGACTGTAGCCACCGCGGACAAGGGGAAGCGGTTGCTTTCCGCCGCCGTCGATGAGATACGTGCCTACATCGCCGAGATCGCCACTCGCCGTCGGCTCCCGGGAGAGGATCATCATGAGGGTTAGGGTCATCATCGCGGCGCTCGCCGCCCTGCTGCTGTTCGCCGCGCCCGCGCGGGCGCAGGACGGCAAGAAGGTGCTCAAGTTCGGCTGGGCGCAGGACCCGCAGACCCTCAGCGTCTTCCTGGACTACGACGAGGAGGACTTCCGGATCTGGGCGATCAACTACGACCTGCTCGTCAACTTCAGCCCGGACAACCTCGGGCCGGCGCCGGGCATCGCCGAGAGCTGGGACGTGTCGGACGACAAGAAGACGGTCACGTTCCATCTGATCAAGGGCGCGAAGTGGTCGGACGGGGAGCCGATCACGAGCAAGGACGTCAAGTTCAGCCTCGACGTCCTCGGCGGCAACGGCGCGCTGTTCACCGGCTACACCGACAACGTCACGTCGGTCACGACACCCGACCCCGAGACGGTCGTCGTCAAGACCAAGAAGCCGGACGCGCGGATCGTCGGCGGCCTGTTCCTCTACATGATCCCCGAGCACATCTGGGGCAAGCAGTCGGTGAAGTCGCTCACGACGACCTACAAGCCGCAGATCCCGATGGTCGGCAGCGGGCCGTACGTCGTCACCGAGTTCAAGCGCAACCGGATCATCCGGATGGAGCCGAACCCGTACTTCCGCGGGCCCAAGCCGAAGTTCGACGAGCTGCAGTGGATCAAGTACGGCAGCGACGACGCGGTCGAGCGCGCGCTCACGCTCGGCGAGATCGACGTGATCACCGAGGTGCAGGCGGCGTCGTTCGAGCGGCTCGGCAAGACCGACGGCATCAAGACGGTCAAGGCGGCGTCGCCGTCGTTCACCGAGCTCGCGTTCAACCTGTGCCCGAAGGACAAGTGCCCGGACGCGAAGTTCAACCCGGCGATCCAGGACCGGACGGTCCGGCAGGCGATCGGCTTCGCGGTCGACCGCGACCGGATCAACGAGATCTCGACCCGCAACACCGCGTTCACCGGCCACGGGATCCTGCCGAACTTCTACAAGGACTTCTACCAGCAGCCCGAGGGCGATCTGGACTACCCGTACGACCCCGACCGCGCGAACCAGATGCTCGACGACGCCGGCTGGGTCAAGGGCGACGGCGGCATCCGCCAGAAGGGCGATCAGAAGCTGTCGTTCAACCTGTACGTCCGCTCGGAGTCGCAGGAGAACATCCAGGACGCCCGGCTCGTCAAGGAGATGGCCGCCGACATCGGCGTCGAGTTCAACGTCCAGGTCGTCAGCGTGGACAAGCTCACCGAGCTCACCACGCAGAAGGTCGACGGCAAGATGGCGCCCGACTTCGACACGTTCATCTGGGGCTGGGGCGGCGACCCGTACGACCCGAGCACGCTGCTGCAGCTGATCACGACCAGCCAGATCGGCGGCTCGTCGGACGCGTTCTACTCGAACCCCGAGTACGACCGGCTGTTCGACGAGCAGGCGGGCGAGTACGACATCGAGAAGCGCAAGCCGATCGTCAAGCAGCTCGTCGACATCAGCCAGCGCGACCTCCCGTACCTCGTGCTGACGGTCGACCCGATCCTGCAGGCGTACCGGACGGACGCGCTCAGCGGCGTCGAGCTGTCGTGCCCGAAGCCGGACGGCGACCTGTACTGCGAGCAGGTCTCGTACGCGCCGTGGGCGACGCTCGGGCCGCCGCAGCCGGGTGAGGCGGGGGCGCTCGCGTCGTCGGACGACGACAGCGGCTCCAACGCGCTGCTTTACGTGGTGATCGCGCTCGCCGCGGTCGTGGTCGTGCTGCTGATCGTGCTGTTCCTGCGCCGGCGGCGGGACGACGAGGCGCTCGAGGTGTGAGCGCACGCTGGCTCGCCGGGAAGGTGCTGGCCGCCTTCCTGACGCTGATCTTCGTCCTCGTCTTCAACTTCTTCCTGTTCCGCGTCATGGGGGACCCGACGGCGCAGCTCGCGCGGCTGCCGCGCGCGACGCCCGAGGAGATCCAGCAGCTCCGCCACGCCTACGGGCTCGACAAGCCGCTGCTCGGCCAGTTCGCCGACTACGTCGGAGACACCGCGACGCTCGACCTCGGGATCAGCCAGCGCACGCGCCGGCCGGTGTGGGACGAGATCGGCGACGCGCTGCCGTGGACGCTGCTGCTGGTCGGCACCGGCACGCTGCTCGCCACGATCGTCGGCACGTGGCTGGGGATCGTGGCCGCCACGCGAAGAGGCAGCCGGACCGACGACTCGCTTCTCGGCTTCAGCCTGTTCACCTACGCGGCGCCCGAGTACTGGATCGGGCTGATCCTGATCCTGCTGTTCGCGGTCGCGATCCCGCTGTTCCCGGCCGGCCTGCAGATGACGCCGGGCGAGGACTTCGACTCGTGGATCGCCCAGGCGCTCGACGTCGCCCAGCATCTCGTGCTGCCCGCCACCGCGCTGATGCTGATGCTGCTCGGCCAGTACTTCGTGATCATGCGCAGCTCGATGGTCGACGTCCTCACCGAGGACTTCATCACCGTCAAGAAGGCGACCGGGCTGCCGTGGCCGCGGGTCGTGCGCCGCCACGCGGTGCGCAACGCGTTGCTGCCGCTCGTGACGCTGTCGGCGATCTACTTCGGGTTCGTGATGGGCGGCGTCATCACGATCGAGACGATCTTCTCGTGGCCCGGGCTCGGGCTGCTCGAGTACGACGCGATCACGTCTAAGGACTTCCCGATGCTGCAGGGCGCGTTCCTCGTCTTCTCGGCGTCGGTGATCCTGCTCAACCTGCTCGCCGACTGCCTGTACTTCGTGCTCGACCCGCGGGTGCAGGACGCATGAGCGCGGTCCTGCACAGCCGGCGCGGCCAGTTCTCGCTGGCGATCATCGCCCTGTTCGTGTTCATCGCGGTGTTCGGCTCGCTGCTCGCGCCCGAGGATCCCTACGCGTCGAGCACCGACGTGCTGGAGCCGCCCAGCAGCGCGCACCTGCTCGGCACGACCGAGGTCGGCTCGGACGTGTTCTCGCAGCTGCTGGTCGGGGCGCGTGTGTCGATCGTCGTCGGGTTCGCCGCGGCGGTGATCTCGGCGGTGCTCGGCGCGGCCGTGGGGCTGATCGGCGGCTACTTCGGCGGCCTGACCGACAAGTCGATCGACGCGTTCGAGAACTGGTTCCTGGTGATCCCGCAGCTGCCGCTGATGGTGGTGCTCGCGCGGCTGCTGAACCCGTCGCTCGGCGTGCTGATCCTCGTCATCGGCCTCACGAGCTGGGCCGGGACCGGGCGGATCGTGCGCTCGCAGGTGCTGACGTTGAAGGAGCGCGCGTTCGTCGAGCGCGCGCGGGCGCTCGGCGCGAGCGACTGGCACATCATCCGCCGCCACATCCTCCCCAACGCACTGCCGCTGATCTTCGCCAACACCGTGCTGATCGTGGCGGTGGCGATCCTCGCCGAGGCGGGGCTGTCGTTCCTCGGGCTCGGCGACCCGACGAACATCTCGTGGGGGACGATGCTCGAGAACGGGTTCTCGGCGGGGGCGCCGAGCGCGGGCGCGTGGTGGTACCTGATCCCGCCCGGGCTGTGCATCACGGTGCTCGTGTTCGCGATCGGCCTGCTCGGCTACGTGTGGGAGCAGCACATCAACCCGCGGCTGCAGGAGGTCGAGTGAGCCTGCTCGAGATCGAGGGCCTGCAGGTCCATCACCGCGGCAAGGCGATCGTCGCGGGCGTCGACCTGACGATCGAGCCGGGCGAGTCGCTCGGCCTGGCCGGCGAGTCCGGCTGCGGCAAGACCACGACCGCGCTGGCGATCATGAAGCTGCTTCCGCCGGCGCTGACGCCGAGCGGCACGATCACGCTGCGGCCGCCGGGCGTCGAGGAGCCGGTGAAGATCGACCGGCGGACCGAGCGCGGCATGAACCTCGTCCGCTGGCGGCACGTGTCGCTGGTGTTCCAGGGGGCGATGAACGCGCTCGATCCCGTCTACCGGATCGAGGCGCAGATCGAGGAGGCGATCCGCCTGCACGAGCGCGTCGGGCGGGCCGAGCTGCGCGAGCGGATCGCCGAGCTCCTGCGCACGGTCGGCCTGACGCCGCGGCACGGGCGCAGCTACCCGCACCAGCTCTCCGGCGGCCAGCGCCAGCGCGCGATGATCGCGCTCGCTCTGGCGTGCCGGCCGGCGCTGGTGATCGCCGACGAGCCGACCACCGCGCTCGACGTGATCATGCAGGCGCAGGTGCTCGACCTGCTGGGCCGGCTGCGGCGCGAGCTCGGTCTGGCGCTGATCCTCATCAGCCACGACCTCGCCGTGCTGGCGGAGACGTGCGACCGGCTGGCGGTCATGTACGCGGGCCGGATCGTGGAGAGCGGCCCGGCCGCCGACGTGTTCGCCGCGCCGCAGCACCCGTACACGAAGCGGCTGCTCGACTCGCTGCCCGCGATCGGCGGCCGGCGCGGCGTGGCCGATCCGATCCCGGGCGCGCCGCCCGATCCGCACGACCCGCCCGAGGGCTGCACGTTCCGGCCGCGCTGCCCGTACGCGGCCGAGCGGTGCCTGACCGAGCCGCCGCTGATCGAGGTCGCGCCCGGGCGCCGCTCCGCCTGCCACTTCGCCCCGTGGGAGGCGTGGTGACGACCGCCCCCGAATCGCGCGCCCCGGAGCGGCCCGCGAGCCTGTTCTCCGTGCGCGACCTCCACGTCCACTACGGCGCCGCGCGAGCGGTCGACGGCGTCTCGTTCGAGTGGCGCGAGGGCGAGGTGCTCGGCGTCGTCGGGGAGTCGGGCTGCGGCAAGTCGACGCTCGCGCGGGCGCTGCTCGGGCTGGTCAGGACCGCGGGCGGCGCGATCGAGGTCGACGGCGCGCCGGTGCGCGGCAGGCCCGAGCTGCGCAGGCTGCGCCGGCGCGTGCAGATGGTCTTCCAGGACCCCTACCAGACGCTCAATCCGCGCATGCGCGTGCGCGCGATCGTGAGCGAGCCGCTCGTGGTGCAGAAGGTCCCGGCGGCCGAGCACGACGAACGCGTCGATCGCGCGCTGGCCGACGTCGGCCTGCCCGCCGACCGGTTCGGCGACCGCTACCCGCACGAGCTGTCGGGCGGCCAGCGCCAGCGCGTGGCGATCGCCGCCGCGCTCGTGCTCGACCCCGACGGGCTGATCTGCGACGAGCCGGTGTCGATGCTCGACGTGTCGGTGCAGGCGCAGGTGCTCAAGGTGCTCATGGACCTGCGCGAGTCGCGCTCGCTGGCGCTGCTGTTCATCACCCACGACCTCGGGCTCGCGTGGGCGCTGTGCGACCGCATCGCGGTCATGTACCTCGGCCGGATCGTCGAGCACGGCAGCGCCCAGCAGGTGATCGAGCGCCCGCGGCATCCCTACACGCAGGCGCTCGTCGCGGCGGTGCCGTCACCGGGCCGCGAGGAGGGCGCCAAGCTGATCGGCGGCGAGCCGCCCGACGCGGCGCACATCCCCGCCGGCTGCCGGCTGCACCCGCGCTGCCCCTACCGGTTCGAGCCGTGCGACCGCGAGGATCCGCCGCTGTTCGACGCCGAAGACGCCGGCCACGCCGCGGCGTGCCTGCTGCTCAGGACACCATCACCGTCCGGCTCTGCTCGCGCATGAACTGCGTGAGGTAGTGCGGGCCGAGGCCGCCCTTGCCGGACACGCCGCTCGCCTTCCAGCCGCAGAAGCTCTGGATGCCGGGCCAGGCGCCGGTCGTGGCGCCCTCGCGCCGGTTGACGTACACGACGCCGGCCTCGATCCGGTCCAGGAACGCCTGTCGCTCTGACTCGTCCTCGCTGAAGATGCCGGCGGTCAGGCCGTAGGCGACCGCGTTGGCCTCGCCGATCGCCTCGTCGAGCGAGTCGACGGGCGTGACCGTCAGGAACGGCAGGAACAGCTCCTCGCGCGTGAGCCGGTGGCCGAGCGGCAGGCCGGTGACGAGCGTCGGCTGCACGAAGTTGCCGTCGCGCTCGCCGCCGGTGACGACGTCGCCGTCGCGGCGGGCGTCGGCGACCGCGGCGTCGAAGCGCTCGATCGCCGGCGGGCCGACGACGGGCCCGAGGTTGCTCGCGGCGTCGGCCGGGTCGCCGACGACGAGCGCGCGGGCGCCGGCGGCGATCCGCTCGACCAGGGCGTCGTGCAGCGCGCGGTCGACGATCACGCGCGAGCACGAGCTGCACTTCTGGCCGCTGAGCCCGTAGGCGGAGCGCACGATGCCCTCCGCCGCGCGGTCGACGTCCGCGGTGGCGGTGACGATCGCCGGATTCTTGCCGCCCATCTCGGCGATCAGCGGGCGCAGCGGAGGCCGTGCATGCAGCGTCGCGGCGATCGAGTGGCCGGCCTCCGCCGAGCCGGTGAACGCGACGCCGTCGACGCCGCCGTCGACGAGCGCGCGCCCGGTGGCGTCGTCGCCGTGGACGAGGTTCACCACGCCGGGCGGCAGACCCGCCTCGACCGCCAGCTCGGCGAGCTGCGCGGTCGACCACGGCGTCTCCTCGGCCGGCTTGATCACGACGGTGTTGCCGGTCACGAGCGCGCCGGCGGCCATGTTGACCGCCAGCGCGAACGGGAAGTTGAACGGGCAGATCACCGCGAACACCCCGTACGGGTGCATCACCGAGACGTTGTCCTCGCGCTCGGACAGCCGGCCGAGCGGGATGCGGTAGCCGTCGTGGCGCTCGAGCTCGGCGCAGTAGGTCTCGATCAGGTCGACGCCCTCCTGCACCTCCGGCACCGCCTCCATCCGGATCTTGCCGGTCTCGGCCGACACGACACCGGCCAGCTCCACCCGCCGCTCCGCGATCAGCGCCGCGACGCGCCGCAATGCCGCGGTCCGCTCCGCGAGCGGCGTCGCGGCCCACTGCGGCTGCGCCGCGCGGGCGGCGCGCACGGCGGCCTCGACCACCTCCGGCGGGGCGGCATGCGCGCGCGAGACGACCCGGTCCGGGCGGCACGGATCCGCCCGCTCGAAGACGTCGCCGACCGCGTGCTCCTCTCCCGCGATCAGGTGCGCGAGCGGCGCCGCGCGCCCCGCACGCGCGGCGGCGAGCGCCTGCTCGAACGCCGCGTCGGTTGCGGGATCGGCGCCAGTTGAGGTGTAGTTGAGCGTTGTCATAGCCGTACGGCCGAGTTTGCCAGGACCTACGACCGGAAACGAGGTGTTGTGAATGCTTGAGCTCGTCCGAGAGACGCCGGACTGGCTGAACGCCCTGGGCGTGGCGCTGACGCGTCCGCCCGGCGTGCCCGAGCGCCGGCAGGGCCAGGACCCGTGGAACCCCGAGGCCGAGGGCACTCGCCAGCGCCCGCGGCGCATCGCCGACGACCTGGCATGGCTGCGCCAGGCCTACGACGAGCCGGAGGAGAACGGCCTGCGCCCGCTCGAGGACACCGCCGCCGTCGCGGCCTGGGCGATCGACCCGTCGTGCAAGGACCGGCTGGAACGTCTGCGCGAGCGCCGTGTGCTCGACGCCGCCGGTTTTCTGATGCACGAAGACGAGCCGGCGCTGCTGTAGCTGCGGGCGACGTCAACCCCCGGCACGATCGTGTGGGTTTGTTCCCACCGATCGCGTTGCGCGCCGTCCTTGCGAACTTACCCGCCCAATAGCGTGGGTTTCTTCCCAACGCCGCGCGCGCGAGCGGCGACTGGGAAGAAACCCACGCTCCGCGCTCCCGCTCAATGCCGCAGTTCACGCGCCCCAGACCGCGCGCGCGTAGTCGGCAAATGACCGCGGGGGGCGCCCGAGCGCTCGCTGCACCCCGTCGGCGAGGCTCGCGTTGCGGCCGTCGAGGACCTCGCTGAACAGGTACGTGGTCAGCCAGACTACATCCTCTGGCTCGCCGGAGGACCGCAGCGCGGCGGCGAACTCGTCCACCGGCACGGGCGCGAAGGCGATGTCGTGCCCGGCCGCGGCCGCGATCGCCGCCACGGCCTCGTCGAACCGCAGGAGCTGCGGGCCGGTGAGCTCGTACACCTCGCTCGCGTGGCCGTCCTCCGTGAGCGCGGCGACCGCGACGTCGGCGACGTCATCGAGATCGACGAACGGCTCGGGCACGTCGCCGACCGGCAGCGCGAGCTCGCCGGCGCGCACGCCGTCGACGAAGAATCCCTCGCTGAAGTTCTGGTCGAACCAGCTGCAGCGGACGACGGTCCACTCGGCGCCGGCCTGCGCGACGAGCTGCTCGGTCCGCTGCGCCTCGTCCTCGCCGCGGCCCGACAGCAGCACGAGCCGGCGGGCGCCGGCCGCGACCGCCTGCTCGGCGAACGCCGCGACCGTATCGGCGGCGCCCGGCACCGCGAGATCGGGCACGTAGGCGATGTAGGCCGCGTGCAAACCGGCGAGCGCCGGGGCCCACGTGGCGCGATCGTTCCAGTCGAACGGCACGGCGGTCGAGCGGGACGCCGCCCGCGCGGGGACGCCGCGCGCCTGCAGGCGCCGCAGCACGCGATGGCCGGTCTTGCCGCCGAGAACGAGCACGTGCCCGTCCCGGCCGAGGGTGTCGTGAGTCGTCATGCCCGCCAGTCAACCGGCGCCACATGAGACTGTCCATGGCTCGAAGGCGCGGTTTCATTCGCGATCGTCTACGATCACGCGATGGACGCGGTGGCCGGCCTGCTCGACGGACCGCGCGCCCGCGGCGCGTTCCTGCTGCGCTCGACCATGGATCCCCCGTGGTCGCTGCGGATCCAGGACGAGGCGCCGCTCACGCTCGTGGCGATGGTCCGCGGCGACGCGTGGATCGTCCCCGACGACGGTGAGGCGGTGCGCCTGGAGCGCGACGACGTCGCGATCGTGCGCGGGCCGGACCCGTACCTCGTGGCCGACGACCCCGGCACGGCCCCGCAGGCGGTGATCCATCCCGGCCAGCGCTGCACGACGCCCGACGGCCGCGAGCTCACCGGCATGACCGACCAGGGCGTGCGCACGTGGGGCAACAGCGCGGACGGCGCGACCGTGATGCTCACCGGCACCTACACGCTCGACGGCGAGGTCAGCGGACGGCTGCTGCGCGCGCTGCCGGGACTGATCGCGCTGCGGGCAGGCGAGTGGGACTGCCCGGTGATCCCGCTGCTCGCCGCCGAGATCGTCAAGGACGAGCCGGGCCAGGAGGCGGTGCTCGACCGTCTGCTCGACCTGCTGCTGATCGCGGTGCTGCGCGCCTGGTTCGCGCGGCCCGAGGCCGGCGCGCCCGGCTGGTACCGCGCCCACGGCGACCCGGTCGTCGGTCCGGCCCTGCGCATGCTCCACCACAACCCGGCGCACCCGTGGACCGTCGCCGAGCTCGCGCGGGCGACCGGCGTCTCGCGCGCCGCGTTCGCCCGCCGCTTCAACGCGCTCGTCGGCGAGCCGCCGATGACGTTCCTCACCGGCTGGCGCATCGCGCTGGCGGCCGACCTGCTGCGCGAGCCCGGCGCGACCGTCGGGTCCGTCGCGCACCAGGTCGGCTACGGCAGCCCGTTCGCGCTCAGCACCGCGTTCAAGCGCCTGCGCGGCGTCAGTCCTCAGCGGTTCCGCGCGCTCAGTCCGTCCACCAGTCCATGAACTGCTCGGTGTCCCGGACGCCCGGCGCGCCGAACGCGAGCACGTCCATCCCGTCGGGCCCGGCCTCGAGGTTGCGCACCACGTCCGGGTCGACGCGCAGCGCGTCCCACTGCGCGAGGTCGACGATCTCGTCCTCGAGCTTGGCGCGCCCGCTGCCGGCGACCACGACGTAGACCTCCTCCTGCCGCTCGTGCCGGTGCCCGAACGGCAGCCGCTGGTTCGGCTTGAGCCGCTGCAGGCTCAGCCCGAACTGCTTCGCCTCGATGTCCTCGCGGGCGAAGTGCGCCTCCAGCACCTCGCCCATGCCGAACTTCTGCGCCGAGTCCTCGACATCGGCGATCAGATGTAGCTTCGTGTAGCCCGCCACGTCAGGCCGGCACCTCCATTCCGTGTAGCCGCGCGAGGTTCCCCCCGAGGATCTTGCGCTTCGCCTGCTCGGTGAGCTGCGGGTAGCCGCGCTCCTCCACGATGTCCTGCGGGAGCTCGAAGTTCCAGAACTCCTCGAGCGCCCACTGCGGGTGCCAGATCGGGGCCTCGCCGCCGTAGATGATCTTGTCCTCGCCGCACCACCACATCATCTTCCCCAGCATCTCGGCGAACACACGCGGCTGGCGCGCGACGAAGTTGACCGTGGCGGCGATCGACGCGTACAGGTTCGGGAACCGCACGATCTGCCACAGCACCTCGTCGAGCCACGGCAGCCCGACGTGGAAGATCACGAAGTTGATGTCCGGGAAGTTCGCCGCGGCGCCGTCCATGTCGAACGTGCGCGTGTGCTCGATCGGCTGCGGGCCGAGCGGCACGCCCTTGTGGACGCCGATCAGGTTCACGCCCAGGTTCTGCGCGTGCTCGAACACCGGGAACGCCACGCGCGGGTCGTCCATGCGCCACGGGAACGGCTGCCCGTAGTCGTAGCGCACGTTGTAGAACTTGAACGCCTTGGCGCCGTGGTCCTCCACCTGGCGGGTCATCAGGTCGAGCGCCTTCTTGCCCTCCAGCGGGTTCACCGAGCCCCAGAAGACCGCCTTGTCCGGGTGCTTGGCCGCCATCTCGGCGCATTTCTCCCAGGCCGACAGCCCGTCGTGGAAGAGGTCGGTCAGCGGCAGCGGCTGCGCGACGATCATGTCGGTGTCGGAGTCCTCGATGACCATGTCGTAGATCTCGTCGACGCTCCACTCCTTGAAGAACTCGTCGCGCGAGAGGACCCGCTCGCCCTCGCGCGTGAGCAGCTGGTGGAAGGCGTACAGGTGCTCGTCGAACAGCTCGCCGGGCGGACCGATCGCGTTCTTGAAGTCGAAGTTGAAGATGTGGCAGACGCAGTCGAACACGAACGCGTCGACCTTCCGCTTGCCGGCCTGCTCCGGGCGTTCCTCGGTGACGGCCATCAGGCAGCGCTCCTTCCCGCGCGATAGGGCTCCAGCTCCTCCAGCGGCATCGCGAGCTTCGCGCGAGCCGACTCCGACAGGCGGTCCATCGTCCAGACGGGATCCCAGACGACCTTGACATCGACCGTGTCGACCCCGTCGATCGCCGTCAGCGCCTCGGGGATCGCGGTCGACATCGACACCACGAACGGGCACCAGCCGGTCGTGAGCACGAGGTCGACATCCACGTGCGACCCGTCGACGCGCACGTCCTCCACGACGCCCATGTCGACGATCGAGATCCCGCGGTCAGCGCAGCAGGGGTCGTAGACCTCCCGCAGCGCGTCGATCAGAACATCCCTCATCCAACCTCCTCGAGGACGACTCTGAATCCGGTCGTGTTCGTCGGACGCTCAGGATCGGCCGGTTGCACGCGCGAGGCGCGCAGGCCCCAGCCGGTGTCGAGGTAGCTGCCGCCGCGCACGGCGCCCCAACCGTCGGCGCCGCGGTCGGACACCCACTCCCAGACGTTGCCGGCCTGCTGCTCGGTGCCGAACGGGCCGGCGCCGGCGGGATGCGCGTCGACCGGGACGGTCCAGCCCCACCCCGACTCCGCGCAGGCGCAGCGCTCGGGATCGAACGTCTCGCCCCACGGATACGGGCGCCGGTCAGCTCCGCGCGCCGCGGCCTCCCACTCGTCGCCGGTCGGGAGCCGCACGCGCCGCCCGAGCCGCTCGGACAGCCAGTCGCAGAACGCCTCGGCGTCGGTGCGGGTGAGCCCCGTGGCGGGGTGATCGGCGAGCGCCTGGGCCGCGTGCGCCGGACCGGCGCGCCGCCCGAGGAACTCGCGCACATCCGCGTTGACGACCGGCCAGCGGCCGATCAGCAGCGCGCCGAGCTCGCAGGCCCGCTCCTCGCCCGGCTCACCGAGCTCGTAGTGACCCGCGGGTACCTCGACGAACGCGTCCCCGGCCCCCATGGGTCGAGACTAACGGCTTCAGCACCAGTCGTCGCGGATCTTGACGACCGAGCCGTCGGCGAGCGTGATCGCGGTCGTCACCGGCCCGCACGGCGGCTCCTCGTCCGTGTGCATGGCGAGGAGCACCTCCTGGGTCGTCGGCGCGAACGTGGCGCCGGCCGTGACCGAGCACGCCGTCACGGGATCGCTGCCGACCTGGACGAAGCAGTCGGACGGCGCCGCCGTCGGCGTGAAGCGGACGCCCTTGACGGCCCCGCAACCGCTGACGGCGACGCCGACGAAGCGCGGGTCCCCGTTGAACGTGCTCAACTCGGCGACGCAGCCGGCGGGCGGCGGCACCTCGCCGCAGCCCGCGATCGGCGCGACGAGCTCCGACACCGTGAAGTCGCTGCGGTAGAGAACGACCGTGGCGGGGACGCCGCAGTTCGCGGGACCGTTGAGGGAGATCTGCAGGTCCGCCATGTCCGCCGCCGCGGTACGCGTCTCGGCGAACGGCTGCCCGTGCGCGATCACGCACAGCCAGTTGCCGGCGGAGGCCTGGATGTCGCACACGAACGCGCTCGGCTGCGCGTACACCGCGACCTCGACGAAGCTGCCGCAGCCGGCGTTGATGCCGACATCGAGCTGCGACGGCTCGTCGCCGATCGACACGCCCGAGCTCGCCGCGCAGGCGGCCGGCACCGGCACCTCGCCCGCCTCGGTCGAATCGTTGGCGTTCATGCATCCGGGGTCGGGCCGCGACCGCTTCTCGCTCGCCGCGTCGACCTGGCCGTCCTTGTCGTCGTCGATCCCGTTCGCGCACTGGTTGGTCGGCACCGACGGCGGCGGGGGCGGCGTCTGCGCGCCGAGTCCCATGTCGACCACCAGCCGCCCGCGGTCCACGCGGACGGCCTGGACGCGCTGCCCGGTGATCTGCAGGAAGCGGTCGTCGCCCGCGCTGTTGAGGTCGTACGCCGCCAGGCCGCTTCCGGCGCCCAACGCGACCAGCACGCTGTCGAAGCTGGACCGGCACGGCGGCGGCGCCGGCGCGTTCGGCGTCCCCGGCAGATTGAACCGGGTGGCCGCGTAGAACACGCGCCCCAGATCGCCCGCGAACGCGGTCGCGGGCTGCGCGGTGCC
>DASSUW010000487.1:0-8802 GCA_035706585.1 Solirubrobacteraceae bacterium
CGCGGCCCCGGCCGCCAGCACGACGCCGGCCCCGGCGGCGATCGCCGCCGTGCGCCCGGTCGAGTGGCCGTTGAGCTCGACGTCCGGATACGAGCGCTCCGGCTCGGCGCCCGACGGCCCGTCCGGCCCGTGCTCCATCGCCATCTTGATCACCTGTGCCGTGTGCAGCGGTCGCCGGTCGGTCAGCTGCTCGACCTGCGTCTTGCACGAGAAGCCGTCGGCGATCAGCAGCGTCCCGGCCGGGGCGTCCCGCACGATCGGGAGCAGCTTGTGCTCGCCGATCTTCACCGAGATGTCGTAGTGGCCGGCCTCGAAGCCGAACGAGCCGGCCATGCCGCAGCAGCCGGAGTCGAGCATCTCGGCCTCCAGGCCCATCCGCTGGTAGAGCTGCTGCTCGGCCGACATCCCCATCACCGCCTTCTGGTGGCAGTGCCCATGCACGAGCGCGCGGCGGCGCAGCTTGGGCATGTCCCAGTCGCCCGCGTGCGCCTGCAGGAACTCGGCGAGCGTGAGCGTCTGCAGCGAGATGCGCTTGGCGTCCTCGTCGTGCGGCAGCATGTTCACGAGCTCGTCGCGGAACGTCGCGACGCAGCTCGGTTCCACGCCGACGATGTGCGTACCGGCGCGCGCGTGCGGGCCGAGCACGTCGACGAGCCGCCGCAGGTAGCGGCGCGCGGTCGGCAGCATCCCGTAGTCGTACAGCGGCCGGCCGCAGCAGACGGGCTGCTCGGGGAGCACGACGTGGAAGCCCGCGGCCTCCAGCACCTCGACGGTCGCCTTCATCGGCTCCGGGTGCAGGAAGTTGTTGAACGTGTCCGGGAACAGCACGACCGGATCCCCGTGCGGGTTGACGCTGCCGCGCCGCTCGAACCACGCCTGGAACGTCTCCGGCGCGAACGGGGGCATGTCGCGCTCGGGCGAGATGCCGCCGAGCCGCTTGACCAGCGACAGCGAGGCGAGCCGGTTGGCCAGCCGCGGCGCGCGCGCCGCGAGCCTGGCGTGCACCATGATCAGCCCCATGGTGTACGCCTCGGGCGGCCGCAGCCGGCCCTTGAAGTACTTCGACAGGAACTCGGCCTTGTAGGTCGCCATGTCGACGCTGACCGGGCAGTCGCCCTTGCAGCCCTTGCACGACAGGCACAGGTCGAGCGCCTCGTGCACCTCCTTGGACTTGAAGCCGCCGGAGATCGTGTCGCCCTCGAGCATCTCGTAGAGGATCCGCGAGCGGCCGCGCGTGGTGTGCTCCTCGTCGAGCGTGACCATGTAGGACGGGCACATCGTCCCGCTGGACGTGTCGCGGCACTTGCCGGCGCCGACGCAGCGCAGGGCGGCGTGCGCGAACGAGCCGCCGTCCTCCGGATAGGAGAAGTACAGCGGCGACGGCTGCGGCGGCGCGTATCCGGCGCCGAGCTTCATGTTCGACACGATCGGATACGGGTCGACGACCTTGTGGGGGTTCATCCGGTTGTCCGGATCCCAGATCGCCTTCAGCTGCTCCATCGCCTTGAGCAGGTCGGGCCCGTACATCTTCTCCAGCAGCTCGGCGCGCGCCTGCCCGTCGCCATGCTCGCCCGACAGCGAGCCGCCGTAGGAGACGACGAGGTCGGCCGCCTCGTCGAGGAACCGCCGCCAGTCGCGGATGCCGCCCTCGGTACGCAGGTCGAAGTTGATTCGGCAGTGGATGCAGCCGTCGCCGTAGTGGCCGTACAGCGAGGCGCGGTAGTCGTGCTGCGCGAGCAGCTGGTCGAAGTCGCGCAGGTAGTCGCCGACGCGGGCGGGCGGCACCGCGGCGTCCTCCCAGCCGGGCCAGTGGTCGCGTTCCAGCGGCACGTACGAGGTGGCGCCCAGGCCGCCCTCGCGGACCTCCCAGATCGTCTGCTGGGTCTCCGGGTCGCTGTGGACGGCGACCGTGTCGTCGTCGGGGCGGCGGCCGATCGCCCGCACCGCCTTGCGTGCCTTGTCCTCGGCCTCGGCGCGCTCCTCGCCGCCGAACTCGACGAGCAGGAACGCCTCGCCGGCGGGCAGCACCTGGAGGTCCTGCAGGTGCTGGCCTTCGATCTCCAGGTCCTGCAGCAGCTTGTGGTCGATCGCCTCCAGGCCGATCGCGCCGGCCTCGAGCAGCGGCGGCACCTCGTCGGCGGCGTCCGCGTGGGTGGGGTAGCCGATGACGGCCAGGGCCCGCTCCGGCGGGGCGTACAGCAGCCGCACCTTCGCCTGCAGGACCGTCGCCAGCGTGCCCTCGCTGCCGGTCAGGGCGCGGGCGACGTGAAATCCCTTCTCCGGCAGCAGGTCGTCGAGGTTGTAGCCCGACACGCGGCGCGGGATCTGCGGGTAGCCGCGGCGGATCTCGTCGGCGAAGCGGTCGCGCAGCGTCCGCATGCGACGGTAGGCGTCCCCGCGCCGGCCGCCGGCGGCGACGATCCGGTCCAGCTCGTCCTCGTCGGTGGCGCCGACCGTCATCCGGCAGCCGTCGTAGGTGACGATGTCGAGCTCGTGGATGTTGTCCGACGTGCGGCCGCCCATCACGGAGTGGACGCCGCACGAGTTGTTGCCGATCATGCCGCCGAACGTGGCGTACTCGTGCGTCGACGTGTCGGGCGCGAACGTGAGGTTCATGCGCGGCTCGGTGATCGACGTCAGCTGGTCGTGGATCACGCCCGGCTCGACGACCGCGTACCGCTCGCGCTCGTTGATCTCCTTGATCCCGCGCAGGTTGCGCGACACGTCGATCACGACGGCGTGGTTGGTCGTCTCGCCCGACAGCGACGTGCCGCACCCGCGCGGCAGCACGGGTGCGTCGTGCGCCCGGCAGGCGGCGATGGCGTTGACGACGTCGTCCTGGTCGGCGGGCACGACGACGCCGATCGCCTGCTGGCGGTAGTTGGAGGAGTCGTGCGAGTAGATCGCCCGGTAGCCGCGATCGAACCGCACCTCGCCGCGGACGCTGCTGCGCAGATCGCGCTCGAGCGCCTTGACGTCGATGTCGGCGGTCCGCTCGGGCGCGCGCAGGTCGTGGCCGCCGTTGACGATCGCCCGGTTCATCGGTTCACGAGCTCCTGCCACTTGCCCTTGATCGCCTGCTTCATGATCGCCGGGGCCTCGTCCTCACCGCCGCCGATCAGCGCCATCCCCATCTTCTTCGCCTGCTCCATGCGGATGTGCGGCGGCAGCGGCGGCACGTTCGGGTCGGTGACCGCCTCGAACACGAACGGGCGGTCGGCCTTCATCGCCCGCTCCCAGGTCGACCGGATCTGGCTCGGGTCGTCGACCCGTACGCCGTCGAGGCCCAGCATCCGCGCGTACTCGGCGAACGGGAACTCCGGCAGCTCCTGGGACGCCTCGAGCTTCGCGTCGCCGGCCAGGACGCGCTGCTCCCACGTGACCTGGTTCAGGTCGCCGTTGTTGAGCACGAGGACGATCAGGCGCGGGTCGCTCCAGCGCTTGTAGTAGCGGGCGGCGTCGATCAGCGCGTTGATGCCGTTCATCTGCATCGAGCCGTCGCCCTCGACCGCGATCACCGGCCGGTCGGGATAGGCGAACTTGGCGGCGACCGCGTACGGCATCGCCGGGCACATCGTCGCCAGCGTGCCCGAGAGCGCCGCCTTCATGCCCTTGCGCAGGCGCAGCTCGCGCGCCCACCAGTTGGTGCCCGAGCCGGAGTCCGCCGTCACGATCGCCCGGTCGGGGAGGAAGTCGTTGAGCTCCCAGAACAGCCGCTGCGGGTTGATCGGGTCCGCGTCCTGCATCGCGCGGTCCTCGATGATCTCCCACCAGCGGGCGACGTTGTGCTCGATCTCCTCGCGCCAGGAGCGGTCCTGCTTGCGCTCGAGCAGCGGGATGAGCGCCCGCAGCGTGTCGCGGCTGTCGCCGCACAGCGCGACCTCCATCGGATGGCGCACGCCGAGCATCCGCGCGTCGAGGTCGATCTGGACGCCGCGCGCCTGGCCGGGCTCGGGCAGCCACTCCGAGTACGGGAAGCTCGAGCCGACCATGAACAGCGTGTCGCAGCCGGCCATCATCTGCTCGCTGGCCTTGGTGCCGAGCAGCCCGATCGAGCCGGTCAGCCACGGCAGGTCGTCGGGCAGCACGTCGCGCCCGTTGAGCGCGCGCGCGACGCCGCAGCCGAGGATGTCGGCCACCTCGGCGACCTCGTCGGCCGCCTCCTTGGCGCCCTGGCCGATCAGCATCGCGACCTTCTCGCCGGCGTTGAGCACCTCCGACGCGCGCCGCAGGTCCTCGTCGCGCGGGACGACGTGCGGGCGCGTGATCGTGCCGCCGCTGTAGACGGCGCCGTGCATCCGCGGCGGGTCCGTGTACTCCTCCTCCTGGATATCGGCGGGCACGATCACGCACGTCACGCTCCGGGAGGCCTGGGCGACGCGGAACGCGCGGTCGATGATGTGCCGGGCGGCGGGCGGCGAGGACACCTGGACGCAGAACTCGGACGCGACGTCCTTGAACAGCACCTGCAGGTCGACCTCCTGCTGGTAGTTGGCGCCCAGCGACATCGTCTTCTGCTGGCCGATGATCGCCACGACCGGCTGGTGGTCGAGCTTGGCGTCGTAGAGGCCGTTGAGCAGGTGGATCGCGCCGGGGCCCGAGGTGGCCATGCAGACGCCGACCTCGTCGGTCATCTTCGCGTGGGCGCAGGCCATGAACGCCGCGAGCTCCTCGTGGCGCGCCTGGACGAACTCGATCTCGTCGCCGTACTCGTGGAATGCGCCGAGCAGGCCGTTGATGCCGTCCCCCGGGTAGCCGTAGATGCGGTCGACGTCCCACTCCTCGTGCAGCCGCCGCAGGATGAACTGGCTGACGTTCTCGCCCATGGGGTCTCGCTTCCGGTCGCTTTCCAGACCATCAGGGCGCTACCCGCTGCGCGCAGGCCGCAGATGCCGTGCGTCAGCCCAGTGACTGCACAGGGCCGTCTCAGACTCGCCGGGTGTCGCGCCGGTAGGCGGCGCGCGCGAGGACGGTCAGCGCGACGGTCCACGCGCCGACGACGATCCAGCCGGTCGCGGGCCAGGCGGCGCCGCCGAGCGAGACGTGACTGGCCTGCACCAGCCAGTACGAGGGGAGGAACTGCGCGATGTCGCCGACCACGCCGCCGCCGAGCGGGAACCACGTGCCGCTGACCAGCGCCAGCAGCGACACCAGGCCGCCGGCGGCCGGCCCGATCGTGTCGGCGGTCAGCAGATGGCCGACGAACACGCCGAGCGCCGCGAACGGCAGCAGCCCGACGAGGATCAGGCCGGTCATCTCGAGCCACCGTCCGGCGGCCAGGCTGACGCCGACGATCGCGCCGGACGCGTACAGGCTCGCCATCGTCAGCAGCGCCATCGCGTAGCCGGTCAGGACCTTTGCCCGCAGGTAGGCGTGCGGCGGCAGCGGCGTGACGCGCAGCTGTCGCGTCCAGCCGTCCGTGCGTTCGGTGGCGATGCGCGCGCCCGCGGAGATGAGCGCCATCATCGATCCGAACGCGACGAGCCCGACCATGTAGTAGAGCGGCAGCGAGACCCCGGTGCGGCCGAAGTCGTCGACATCGCGGTTCGGCGCCGCGATCGCGAAGTACAGGACGAGCGGGAAGCCGAGCGAGAAGATGACCAGGCGCGCGTTGCGGAACGTGCGGACGAGCTCGAAGCGCGTGTAGGCGAGACCGCCCATCGTCACGCCTGAGGGCTTGCCGGGCCGGTCAGCTCCAGGAACGCCTCCTCGAGTCCGGCGCTCGTGATCTCGATGTCGCGCGCCTGTGGATGGGCCGCCAGGAGCGCGCGGATCGCCGCGTCGGAGTCGGTGCAGGTGAGAATCGCCGCCTTGCCGCGGCGCTCGACGCCGACCACGCCGGGCAGCGTCGCCAGTCCGTCGGCGGCCTCACTGCCGAGCGTGGCGCGGATCGTCCGCCGGCCGACGCGGGCGCGGATCTCGCCGGTCGGGCCGTCGGCCACGATCCGTCCCTGTGCCATGAGCACGGCCCGGTCGGCGTACGCGTCGGCCTCCTCGAGGTAGTGCGTCGCGAAGATCACCGTCTTCCCGCGCGCGGCGAATGCGCGCATCGACTCCCAGAAGCGGCGCCGGCTCTCGACGTCCATGCCCACGGTCGGCTCGTCGAGGACGAGCAGCTGGGGATCGGCGGCGAGCGCGAGCGCGAAGCGCACGCGCTGCGCCTGCCCGCCCGAGAGCTTCTGCGTCCGGCGGTCCTCGATGTCGCGGATGCCGACCAGGTCGAGCGTCTCGTCGACCCCGAGCGGATCGGGATAGAGCGAGCTGATCATCGTCACCAGCTCGCGCACCGACACGTCGCGGATCAGCGCGCCGACCTGGAGCATCACGCCGACGTCCCCGGCCTCGACGGCCGCGCGCGGAGCGCGGCCGAGCGTCGCCACGGTGCCGCGATCGGGGGGCGTGAGGCCGAGCAGCATGTCGATCGAGGTGGACTTGCCGGCGCCGTTGGGGCCGAGGAGCGCGACGGTCTCGCCCCGCGCCACCTCCAGGTCGACGCCGCGCACGGCATGGACGACGCCGCCGGGCGTCCGGAAGCTCTTGGCCGCGTCACGGAACATCAGGCCATCGGCGGGCATCCAGACGGCGATGCCACGTGCCGCCGCGTGCGTGTCGCGGGTTGTCATTCGAATGACCGCCGCAACGCGATCGTTCGTCCGCGTACGAGCCGCCGGGGGAGGCCGCGATCCGGGTTAGGGCGTCGAGATGACACGTATCGGCCTGACCCTTGCCGCTCTCCTGACGATGCTCGCGCTGCCCGCGGCGGCGAGCGCGTCACCCAACACGACCGCCGACTTCGACGGCGACGGCATCGCCGATCTCGCGATCGGCGCGCCGCTGGACTCGGTCGCCGGCCGCGACGACGCGGGCGCGGTCAACGTCATCTACGGATCACGGCGCGGCGGCCTGCGCGAGGACCCGGACCAGGAGTTCACCGAAGGCTCGCGCGGCATCAAGGGCGCCGTCGAGGCCGACGATCGCTTCGGGGGGACGCTGGCGACCGGCGACTTCGACGGCGACGGCTACGCGGACCTGGCGATCGGCGCGCCCGGGGAGGATGTGGCCGGCAACCGCAACACCGGCGAGGTGCACGTGCTCTACGGCAGCCGCCGCGGGCTGACGGCGCGCGACGAGCTGCTGGGCCAGGGATCCGGCGGCGTGCCGGGAACGCCCGAGCCCGAGCAGAACTTCGGGGCGGCGCTGGCCGCGGGCGACTTCAACCACGACGGCCGTGACGACGTCGCGATCGGCACGCCCGACGACAGCGTCGACGGCCGCGACGGCGCCGGCTCGGTCAACGTGCTGTACGCGGGCGCCGGTTCTCTCGCGGCCGGCGGCGACCAGCTCTGGACCCAGAACAGCCCGGGCATCAAGGGGCTCGCGGCCGAGTTCCACCGCTTCGGCGCCTCGCTGGCCGCCGGCGACCTGGACGGCGACGGCGAGGACGATCTCGCGATCGGGATCCCCGGCGGGACGATCGGCGGCCACCTCGGCGCTGGCGCCGTCTCGGTGATCTACGAGGCGGGCGGCCGCCTGAATGCGCGCCGCGACCAGCTGTGGTCACAGGATGCGCACGGGATCAAGGGCGTGGCCGAGGACTCGGACGGCTTCGGCTGGGCGCTGGCGATGGGCGACTACGACCAGGACGGCGACATGGACCTCGCGGTCGGCACGCCGTACGAGAGCATCGGCCGCGTCGATGACGCGGGCGCCGTGAACGTGCTCTACAGCGCCGAGCGCGGCCTCCGCGGCGCGGACGAGGTGGTCCACCAGAACAGCCACGGCATCAAGGGCGTCGCCGAGCGCAGCGACCGCTTCGGCTTCGCGCTCGCCGCGGGCGACTTCGACGGCGACGGCGAGGCCGAGCTCGCCGTCGGGACGCCGCTCGAGGACACCGCCGGCGAGGCCGACGCCGGCGCCGTCAACGTGCTGTACGGCTCCGAGAGCAACGGGATCACCCGCCGCGACGACTTCTGGAGCCAGGCCTCGCGGGGCATCAAGGGCATCCCGCAGGCGTTCGACAACTTCGGCGTCGCGGTCGCGGCCGGCGACTTCGACGCCGACGGGCGGTACGACCTGGTCGCCGCCGCGCCGCGCGACAGCGTGCAGGGGTTCCGCGAAGCCGGGGCGCTCAACGTGATCTACGGCAACGACGGCGGACTGCGCGAGGACCCGGATGAGCTCTGGACGCAGGGAACACGCGGGATCAAGGGCGCCGTGGGCAACGACACGTTCGGCGCCGCGATCGCCTCGGGCGCCGCTCGGTAGGGCCGGCATCTGACAAGGCGTCTGTTTCGCGACCGTCGTTTCGTCAGTCGACCGACGGTCGCGATTGACATCGGGGCGGCGGCCACTAGCGTGCGCCGCCGCTTTCGCTCGCTGCTACCCGAACTTTCGGCACTTGGCGGCAAAAGCGTTCGGTAGGACTCGCGAGGTCGGCAGGGAGGGGTCGATATGACGTTGAGAATGGGGATGCGCGGCGCGGGGACGTGCGCCGCGATCGCCTCTGTCACCGCGGCCGGCGGCCTGGCCGTCGCCGCCGCGGCATCGGCGCAGGACGCCGACACGGAGGTGATCGAGGCCGTCGGGACGAGCTGGGATCGCACGGAGGTGACGATCGACGTCGGCGACACGGTCGAGTGGCAGTTCGACCAGGGCGGCGAGATGCCGCACAACGTCGCGTCGGACAGCGACAACTGGTCCTACGCGACGCCGATCGAGGTGCAGGGGCCGCCGCAGGACCACACGTTCACCGAGCCCGGCACCTACCGCTTCATCTGCCAGGTCCATCCGATCCAGATGCAG
>DASSUW010000488.1:0-12709 GCA_035706585.1 Solirubrobacteraceae bacterium
CGGCGGATGTCCGGCGCGTTGCTCTGGTCCCACAGGTAGTGCTGGATGAACCAGAGCATCGGGTTCGCGAAGATGTTGTAGAAGCGGTCGTACGCCTCGGGGTCGGAGGCGACGAACCGCACGTGGTAGGTGCCGCCCTCCGGCGCCTCGACCTCGATCGGCTTGCCGCCGTGCTCGTCGGCGACCTGCACGTCGCCGTCGGTCATCGCCGAGGCGATCCAGATCGCGTCGCGATGGGACGCGAGCCCGGTGAGCGCCGTCACCAGGCCGCCCGTGCCGCGCTTGACCGACCCGTCGTCCTGATACGTCACGGGGCCGCGGTTCGATACCAACACCAGGGGGGAGCCCATCAGAGAACCTCGTGGAAGATCTTCAAATAGTCGCGCAGATAGCGCGGCGTCAGGAAATGCGCGCGGACATGCTCTTTGCCGCGCAGCCCGAGCGACTTCCCGAGCGCTGGGTCCCTAAGGATGTCAAGGATACGCGCCGCGCAATCGTCGACGTTGTCAACCAAGTAGCCGGACTCGCCGTCGACCACCTGCAACGGGATCCCCCCGACGTTGCCGCCGATGAACGGCCGGCCCTTCCACAGCGCCTCGCTCACCGTGAGCCCGAAGCCCTCGCGCGTGGACTTCTGGATCACGACCTCGGCCAGCGACTGGAACGCGTTGACCTCGATCGCGCCGACGTTGTTGAAGTTGTTGAGGATGTGGATGTCCGGGTCCCCGTCGGCGTGCGCCAGCGTCGAGTTGTAGAAGTCCCAGCCCTCCGGGTCGTCCGACGCCATCGAGCCGACCAGGGCGAGCTGCACGTCGGGCACCGACTCCTTCACGATCCGGTACGCGTCGATGACCCCCAACGGGTCCTTCCACGGATCGAAGCGCGAGACCTGGCAGATCATGGGCCGCGACGTGTCGATCCCGAACTGCCGGCAGACGAACACCGCGTCCTCGAGCGACAGCGCCATGTTCTTCGGCGCCAGCGGGTCGATCGCCGGCGGGACGATGTTCACGCCGCCGTTCATCCCGGCCGGGACGTAGCCCTCCACGTGGAACAGCGACTGCGGGTAGCTCTCGATGAACGGGAGCAGCCGCTTCATCGTGTCCGGATTCGGCGTCGAGACGTCGATGTGGCAGCGCCACACCCATCCCGCCGCCTTCTCGGGGACGAGCTGGTAGAGCGCGGCCGGCTGCGGGTCGTGGACGATGCAGACGTCCCAGCCGCGGGAGAGCTCGCGCGCGTTCATCTCGTTGTACTGCGACCACGTCGCCCACTGGTCCTCGGTCAGGTCCTGCGGGTTGCCCTGCAGCGCGTTGTGCATGATCTTGGTGGCGTTGAAGAACTCCTCGCGGCCGTAGATCACCTGCCACTCGACCTCGAGGCCGACGTCGCGCATCAGCGGCACGAGCGTGTAGAGGATCTCCGACACGCCGCCGCCGAACGCCGTCGCGCTCAGGTGCACGACGCGTCGCCCGCGCAGCGGCTCGGCCAGTTCGCGGATCTCCTCGATGAGCGGCCGGCCGACGATGTGCGTGTAGTCGGCGAGGCCCTTGTGTGCCAGCGCGACGGCTTGGAGCACGCGGGAAACCTACCCGCCGACGTCCCCGAGCGGGCGTTCGCCCAGCTTGACCTTGATCAGCCGCGTGTCGCCGTTGCGATGGACCTCGAGCGTCACCTCGTCGCCCGGCTTGTGCTGCGCGATGCGGTCCGCGAGATCCGCCGAGTCCTCGACCGGCTCGCCCTCGACCTTCGTGATCACGTCACCGCCGCTGCGGTACGACTGGGCCTGGAACGTCACCGCGCCGTTGCCGCCGCGCAGGCCGGCGCGCGCCGCCGGGCTGTCGCCCGTGACCTCCTGGACCCATGCGCCCGTGTCGACGTCGAGCTTGAAGCGGTCGACCAGCTGCGGGTAGAGCTCGACCGAGGAGACGCCGAGGTAGGCGTAGTCGGCGCGGCCGGTCTCGCGCAGCATGCCGAGCGAGCGCTTGACCGCGTCGATCGGCACCGCGAAGCCGACGCCCTCGCCGCCGCCCGACGTCGTCTTGATCTGCTGGTTGATGCCGATCACGCGCCCGTCCTCGTTGACGAGCGGGCCGCCCGAGTTGCCGGGATTGATCGCCGCGTCGGTCTGGATCGCGCCCGAGATGCGGAAGCTCGTCAGCGACTCGATCGAACGGTCGACGGCCGAGATCACGCCGACCGACAGCGACTGGCGCTCGCCGAACGGCGAACCGATCGCCGCCACCGGCTCGCCGACCTGCACGTGCACGCTGTCGCCCAGCGGCAGCGGCCGCAGGTTGAGCCCCTGCGGGTCGATCTTGAGCAGCGCGACGTCCGCATTCGGGTCGGCGCCGAGGATCTTCGCGGGCACCGTGTTGCCGTCCGAGAACTCGACGTACACCTCGCGGGCGCGCTTGATCGCCTCGCCCTCGCCGCTCGTGACGACGTGCGCGTTGGTGGCGATCTCACCGTCGCCGTTGAGCACGAAGCCCGACCCCACGCCGCCGCCGCCGTCGTCGCCGCCGAGCACCGAGCTGAGCCCGCTCGAGCGGAACAGCGAGATGACCGTGACCACGCCGGGCGACTCGCTCTTGTAGATCGCCTTCGGGTCAAAGCCGCCGTCGCCGCTGGACTGGATGACCTCGACGCGCGTGGTCTCGGTGCGCGGCTGGTCCGCCGCCGGCTGCTTGTCGTCGCCGGACCCTCCGCCGCCGCAGCCGGCGAGGAAGACCACCGCGATCAGCGTGGCGGCGCGCCTCATCCCGGCAGCACCAGCGAGAAGGTCGTGGAGCCGGGCGCCGAGCGGACGGTCAGCCGGCCCTGCATGCGCTCGGCCAGCTCGCGCGCGATCGCGAGCCCGAGGCCGGCGCCCTGTGCCTCCTCGTTGGATGTGAAGAACGGCTCGAAGATGTGGGGCATGTTCTGGCGCTTGATGCCTTGACCGCGGTCGGAGACTTCCAGGCGCACGTGCCCGTTCCGGCGGTCGGCCGAAACCCGGACACCGGTGCCGGCGGGCGTGTGGACCAGGGCGTTGTCCAGCAGGATACGAAGCACCTGGGCCACCCGTTCGGGGTCGCAGTCGAGCTCGATCGGGTCGTTCTCGAGCTCCAGCACGACGATCGACTCGTGCCGTTGCGCCGCCGGCGTGAACTCGGCCGCCACCTCGCGGGCGAGCTGGCCGACGTCGGTCGGCTCGGGCCTGAGCTCGAGCGCGCCCGATTCGAGCCGCGACAGGTCGAGCAGCTCGGTCGCGAGCTTGCGCATGCGGTCGACCTGGCCGCGCAGCTGGTCGAGGAACTGGCGCCGCGTCTCCTCGTCGAGGTCCTCGTCGGCGAGGAGCTCGAGGAAGCCGCCGAGCGAGAAGATCGGCGTTCGCAGCTCGTGCGACGCGGAGGCGATGAACTGCTTGCGCGCCCGGTCGAGCCGGGCGAGCTGGTTCTGCATGTCGTCGAACGCGGCGGCGAGCTGGCCGAGCTCGTCGTCCGAGTCGGCGCGGATCGGGTTCGAGAAGTCGCCGGCCGCGACCTTGCGGGCCGCCTGCTCGAGCCGGGCGACGCGCTGCGAGAGCGCGCGCGCGACGAGGTAGCCGGCCCCCAGCGCGATCACGAGCGCGATGCCGCCGGACAGCAGGATCTGGCGGCGGATCAGCGCCACGTTGCCCTCGACCTCGTCGAGCGTGTCGTCGAACACCGCGACGCCGACGACCTCCTTGGCCATCTCGCCGTCGTCCGCCGGCCTCTCCTGGATCAGCGGATAGGCGACGATCGCGTAGCGGCTGCCGCCGAACACCTGGGTCCGCGCGACCGGCCGTCCCGTGCGGGCGGCCGCGAAGCCCCCGAGATCGCGGGCGTCGGCGGTGTCCAGGCCGCCGTCCTCGACCGAGTCCATCTTGCCGACGAGCGACAACGGCTCCTCGTGCACCTCGAGGATCAGCACCTCGGCGCTCGCTCCCGCGGCGGCCTGGTTCACGACGCGCTTCTTGAGCGGCGGCTTCTTCCCGCGCCCGGGCAGGTAGGTGTCGGCGAACCCGCCCGCGCCCTCGACGTTGGTGCGCGCGTCGGCCTCGAGGCGCTCGAGCTTCTGGTTGCGCAGGCGCTCCTGCAGCCGCGGCGTGACCGTCAGATAGATGGTCCCGATCGCGCCGAGCACGATCAGTCCGAACACGACCGCCAGCCGGTTCCGCAGCGACCGCAGGCCGAACATCTACTCCTCGTCCCGGAAGCGGTACCCCACGCCGCGCACCGTGAACAGGTACTCCGGCTCCTTGGGATCGGTCTCGATCTTCTCCCGCAGGTGCCGGATGTGGACGTCGATCGTCCGCGGATCGCGATACGCCGAGTCGCCCCACACGCGCGCGAGCAGCATGTCCCGCGTGAACACGCGCCCGGGCGTGCGCGCGAGCGCGGTGAGGATCTCGAACTCCACGAACGTCGTCGCGATCGTGTCGCCGTTGCGCACCACCGTCCGCTTGGACGGGTCGATCCGCAGGCCGCGCACCTCGATCGGCTGCTCGTCGTCGGCCTCCGGATGCGCCATGCCGGCGCGCCGTAGCGCCGCCTTCACGCGCGAGCGGAACTCGCGCATCGAGAACGGCTTGGTGATGTAGTCGTCGGCGCCGAGCTCGAGTCCCAGCACCTTGTCGATCTCCTCCGACTTGGCCGTGAGCATGATGATCGGCACCGTCGATCCCTTGGCCCGCAGGCGCTTGCACACCTCCAGGCCGTCGATCCGCGGCAGCATCAGGTCGAGCACCACGAGATCGAACTGCTGCTCGGAGAAGCGCGCCAGCGCCTCGGGGCCGTCGGACGCCTGCACGACCTCATAGCCGTCCCGCTGCAGCGGGAACGACAGCAGCGTCTGGATCGGCTGCTCGTCGTCGACGAGCAGGATGCGGGGTGCGCGGTCGGTCATTTGGCTCTGGGTCGAGGATAGTTCGTAGGGCAGTACTCTCGTGCGGAGTGCTCGACGTTCGGGTCTATCGAGCTGCCTTCCTCCCGGCGCTCGTCGCGCTGTTCGTCGCCGCCTTCTCGCTCGCCGACCGGCCCGCGCCCGCGGTCTCGCCGCTGTCGGCCGACCAGTTCAACGGCCAGCGCGCGTTCGGCGGCAAGACGCCGTTGCGCAACTCGCTGCTCGAGCTCGCCGAGACGTTCCCCAACCGCGCCACCGGCACGGCCGACGACGCGGCGCTGGCCGACCGGGTCGCGAAGACGCTCGCCGCGCCCGACGACGCCGACCACCCGGCGTTCCGCGTGACGCGGTCGTTCGCCGGGGCGGCCGAGACCGTCGTCGGCGTCCGCTCCGGGCTGTCGAGCCGCCAGATCGTGATCGTCGCGCACCGCGACGCGGCGCGCGTGCCCGGCAGGCCCGAGCTGTCGGCCACCGCGGCGCTGCTCGAGCTTGCCCGCGTGTTCCGCGCCCGCGAGCTCAACAAGACGCTCGTGCTCGTCTCCACGTCGGGCGCGACCGACGGCTTCACCGGCGCCGAGGCGTGGGCGGACGGCGCGAGCGACGCGCCGGTCGACGCCGTGCTCGTGCTCGGCGACCTGGCCGGCAGCCGCGCCTCCCGCCCGTGGGTCGTGCCGTGGTCGCTCGGCCACGGGCCGGCGCCGCTCGCGCTCCAGCGGACGGTCGAGACCGCGCTGCGCGCCGAGGCCGGGCGCCCCGACGGCAGCCGGGCGATCGCCCAGTGGATGCGGCGGGCGCTGCCGCTCACGGTCTCCGAGCAGGGCGTGATCGCCGACGCGGGGCTGCCTGCGGTCTTCATCGGCGTCTCCGGCGAGCGCGGCCCCGGCGCGAGCGAGGCGGTTCGACCCGGCCGGCTCGAGCGCTTCGGCCGCGCCGTGCTGCGCGCAGTCAGCGCGATCGACGCGGCGCCGGGACGTGCCGGCGAGCCGGCGTTCGCCGATGGTCCCGACGGCATCCTCACGATGCGCAACGTGCTGCCCGACTGGGCGGTGCGGCTGCTCGTCGGCACGCTGCTGCTGCCCGCGTTCCTGACGGCGCTCGACGCGTTCTTCCGCGTCCGCCGCCGGCGGCTCGCCGTCCGGCCGTGGCTGCTGTGGCTGCTCGCCACCGGCCTGCCGGTCCTGATGGCGTGGCTGTGGGTCCGCGCGCTCGGCATCGCCGGCGCGCTCGACCCGCCGGACGCGCCGGTGCTGCCGCTGCCCCCGATCGAACGCTCCGGCTGGATCGCGATGGCCTCGATCGCGCTCGTGCTCGCGATCGGCTGGTTCGGGGTGCGGGCGCTGATCCTCGCGCGCGCGGGCGGGCGCGCGAACCCGATGGCCGGGAGCCTGGCCGCCGCGACCGGTGCCGTGCTGTGCGCTCTGGCCGCGCTCGTGTGGGTCGTCAACCCGTACGCGGCGGCGCTGCTGCTGCCGGCCGCGCACGTGTGGCTGTTCGCCGCCGCGCCGCAGACTCGCTGGCGGGGCTGGGCCGGTGTCGCCGCCGTCGTCGTCGGGCTGCTGCCGTTCGCCGTGGTGCCGCTGTACTACGCGCTGGCGTTCCATCTGGATCCGCTCGGCGTCCTCTGGATGGCGGTGCTCGCCGCCGCCTCCGGCCAGCTGTCGATCGGCGTCGCGATCGTCGCGGCCGGGATGCTCGCCTGCCTCGCCGGGCTGCTGGTCGTCATGCGTACGCGCCGGCGCGTCCAGGCCACGGCCGAGCCCGAGCCGCTGCGCACGCGCGGCCCGATCAGCTACGCCGGCCCGGGCTCGCTCGGCGGCACGGAGTCGGCGCTGCGGCGATGACCGCGACCGCTCCTCGCCTCCGTGTCCGCCGCGCGCTGCGCGCGGCGTCGAGCGTGATGATCGTGGCCGGCGTGATCCTGCTGGCCGACGCGGCGGTCACGATGCTGTGGCAGGAGCCGGTCTCGGCGATCTACGCCCACCTGCAGCAGAACGCCCTCGACGGCGACCTGTCCGAGCTCGAGCGGGCGCCGCTCGCGCCGGCCGAGGAGCGTGCGCTGGAGCGGATCCCGGACCCGGCGCGCAAGCTGGCGTTCCGGGCGCGGGCGCTGGATCGGCGCCTGGACGCCGGCGACGCGATGGGCCGCATCGTGATGCCGCGCATCGGCGTGTCGGAGGTGTTCGTGGAGGGCACCGAGGCCGGGGATCTGCGCAAGGGCCCGGGGCACTACCCCGGCACACCGCTGCCCGGAGAGCACGGCACCGTGGCGATCGCCGGGCACCGCACGACGTACGGCGCGCCGTTCCGCAACATCGACCAGCTCGAGCGCGATGACAGAATCGAGCTGCGCATGCCCTACGGCCGCTTCACCTACCGCGTCGAGCGGACCCGGATCGTCCCGCCGACCGAGACGTCGGTGATCGACCGGGTCGACCACGACCGCCTCGTCCTGTCGGCCTGCCATCCGCTGTTCTCGGCCGCCAAGCGCATCATCGTGTTCGCCCGGCTCGACGGCGCGCAGGCTCGCTGATGCGGTTTCGGGTTCTCACCCCATCATCGGACAGTCCGCCGGTGACGACGTATGTCCACATGACGGTTCTCGCAGTCCGACCCCAGATCGGCACAGGACGCCGGTTCGGACGAAGTGACGAGTCAAGGAGGACGCACATGGAACAGCTCCGAGAGCGCATCGAGCTCGAGAGCTACTGCGTCGACCCCCACAAGGTCGCCGACGCGATCGTTCGCCGCCTCCTCATGGACGAGCGGCGCAGCTAGTGCTCGTAGCCGCGCCACTGCGCGGCTGACGGATCCCCGCGCCACCGCACGCCGGGCACACCGGCCGTGGCGCGCCCGATCCACGTGACGTCCCCGGCCGCCTCGGCGGCCCGGCGCGCCCCGGCCGGCACGCAGAACAGCAGCTCGAAGTCCTCGCCGCCGGTGGCGGCCAGCTCGGCGGGTGGCATCCCGAGCGCCGCGGCGACCTGCGCGGTCGCCGGCGCGATCGGCAATTCGTCCGTGTCCAGCTCGAGCTGGACGCCGCTCGCCGCGGCCAGCCGGTGCGCGTCGAGCGCCAGGCCGTCGGACAGGTCGAGCATCGCGTGCGCGCCGGCGGCGGCGAGCGCGCGGCCCTCCGCCAGGCGCGGGACCGGGCGCAGGTGGCGCTCGACCGGGCCCTGGGCGCGGCCGTCGAGCACCGCGAGGCCGGCGGCCGCCGCGCCGAGGTCGCCGGTCACGCCGACGAGGTCGCCGTCGCGGGCCCCGTCGCGGCCGATCAGCGCCGCCTCGTCGTCGGCCCAGCCGATCACCGTGACCGCGATCGTCAGCGCCGGTCCGGCGACGAGGTCGCCGCCGGCGATCGTGACGCCGCAGCCGGCCGCGAGCTGCTCGGCGCCCGCGTGCAGCGCGATCACGTCATCGTCGCCGAGCGCCGCGGGGACGACGATCGACAGGAACGCCTCACCGGGTGCGGCACCCATGGCGGCGAGGTCGGAGAGCGCACCGGCGAGTGCGCGGTGGCCGGCGTCCTGGGCGGTCCAGCCGGCGCCGAGCCGGAAGTGCGTGCCGTCGACCATCACGTCGACCGACACGGCGGCGTAGCGGTCCGCGCGCAGCACCGCGCAGTCGTCGCCGAGCCAGCGCACGACGCGCGAGCCGTCACGGCGGCGCACGACCGCCTCGATCGCCTCGATCAGGCGAAGCTCTCTAGCGATGGCGATAGACGATCCGCGCGCGGTTGAGGTCGTACGGGGACACCTCGACCCGGACGCGGTCACCGGGCAGGATGCGGATCCGGAACCGCCGCATCTTGCCGGCGACGTGCCCGAGCACCTCGTGGCCGTTGTCGAGCTGCACCCGGAACATCGCGTTCGGGAGCGCCTCGACGACCTCCCCCTCGAACTCGACCTTCTCTTCCTTCGCCAAGCGCTACGCCTCAGATCGTCCGAACGTTCGTGGCCTGCGGGCCCTTCGGGCTCTCTCCCAGCTCGTACTCCACCTTGGCACCCTCGGCGAGGGTGCGGAACCCGTCGCCCTGGATGGCGGAGAAGTGGACGAACGCGTCCTGGCCTCCGTCATCGGGGGTGATGAACCCGAATCCCTTCTCGTCGCTGAACCACTTCACGACTCCGGTTGCCATCTCCTGCAGCACCTCCGCTGCGTTGGACTCGATGCGCGAGGGGTGCTGCGGCACTGCCTTCCCGCATGACTCATGCCGCCGACCGGCGGCGCCGACGCGCGGTTTATACCAGTCGCGGGTGCGCTGAACTAGGGCGTGGTCCCGTCGCCGTTGTCCGGCGGCTGGGTGTTGGGATCGCCCTGCGGCGGCGACTCGTACTGGTCGGGGTCGAACTGGGTGCCGCCGGTGTTGTCGTCGGGCGTCGGCGTCGGCTCGGTGGTCGTGCTGTCCTCGGTCGAGGGCACGTCGTCCTCGGTCTGGTCGCCGTAGCCGAGCTTGTTGCCGCCGCTGGTCGCGTACTCGCCGTAGAACGGCTGCGAGACGAACGGCTCCTTGGGCTGCGGGAAGGCGCCGCAGAACTTGCCCTTCGCCTGGCTCATGTAGGCGCCCCAGATGTCGGCGGGGAACGTGCCGCCGTCGACGTTGCGGCCGAAGTAGAGCCCGTTCATCTGCGTGCGGTCGTTGGGGTAGCCGACCCACACGGCGGTGGCGAGGCGCGGCGTGAAGCCCACGAACCAGGCGTCGGTGTTCAGGTCGGTCGTGCCGGTCTTGCCGCCCGCCGGGCAGCCGATGTTCGCGTGCGTGCCGGTGCCGCCCTGGATGTTCGCCTCGAGGATCTTCGTCGCCTCGTAGGTGACGCCGTCGGGGAACACCTTCGTGCGGTGCGGGCGCCAGCGGCGCGGGAGCTCGGACTTGCCGGTGCTCTCGAACTCGACCTTCGTGATCGCGGTCGGCCGGTTGCGGTAGCCGCCGGAGGCGATCGTCGCGTAGGCGGTGGCCATCTCCAGCGGCGAGACGCCGTTCTCCAGGCCGCCGAGCGACTCGGCGGGATACCCGTGCACGTGCCGGCGCTTGATGCCCATGTCGACCGCGGTGTCGGCGACCTTGTCGGGCCCGAGGTCGAGCGCGAGCTGGATGTAGACCGAGTTGTCGGACCGCAGCGTGGCCTGGACGAGGTTCATGTTGCCGCCGCTGGTGCCGCCGTAGGTCTTGATCTCGAACGGCGCCCCGTACTTGGGGTCGTTGATGCGGGTCGGCGACACCGACGTGTAGCGCGTGGTGTTCGGGTTCACACCCCGGCGCAGCGCGGTCATCAGCGCGAACACCTTGAACGACGAGCCGGGCTGGCGCTCGCCCTGGGCGGCGAGGTTGAACTTCGTCTCCGCGTAGTCGGCCGACGACGCCATCGCGAGGATGTAGCCGTTCTTCGGGTTGATCGTGACGAGCGCTGACGACGGGCCGACGTCGCCGAGCTTGGTCTTGATCGCCTCGCGCGCCTCGCGCTGCTTGTCGAGGTCGATCGTCGTGTGCACGACCAGGCCGCCGAGCTTGACGGTCTTGGTGCCGTACTCCTTGATCAGCTCGTCCTTGACGTAGTCGAAGAAGTAGCCCTCGCGGCGGCGGCTGAAGTAGTCGCCGAGCTCGAGGCCCATGCCGCGGCGCTTCACGCGCTCGGCGCGCTCGGCGGTGATCATGCCGAGCTCGGCCATCTTGTCCAGGACCTGGTTGCGCCGGTGCTTGGCTGACTGGCCGTGAAGGATCGGCGAGTAGTCGGTCGGCGCCTGCGGAAGGCCGGCGAGCAGCGCCGACTCGTTGAGGTTCAGCTGGTTCGCCCGCTTGTCGAAGTAGATGCGCGCCGCGGCCTCGACGCCGATCGCCGTCTGTCCGCCGACCGTGCCGTAGGACGTCGTGTTGAGGTACTTGTCGAGGATCCAGTCCTTGCCGTGCTCGTTCTCGAGCTCCTCGGCCAGCTTGGCCTCGCGGATCTTGCGCTGGTAGCCGGCCAGGCCGGAGCGCTCGCGGTCGGTCGTGTAGAGGTTCTTCACCAGCTGCATCGTCAGCGTCGAGCCGCCCTCGACGGTCTTGCGGTTGATGAAGTTCTTGACGGCGGCGCGGATGATGCCCTCGTAGTCGACGCCCTCGTGCTTGTAGAAGCGCTCGTCCTCGATCGCGACGGTCGCGTCCTTGAGCACCTGCGGCATCCGGTCGCCGCTGATCGGGCGGCTCAGGTAGTCGGCGGAGATGAAGCCCAGCCGTGTGCCGTCGGCGGCGAGCACCTCGGTGTTGGCGCCCGGGTCGCGCTCCTTCAGCGACGAGATCGGCGGGGCCGACGCGGCGGTCGTCGCGACCCAGGCGACCACGGACAGGCCGGCGAGGCCGATCACGGTGAAGACCACCAGAACGGCGACGAGGGCCTGGGAGCGATGGCGGCCGCGGCCGCGGCGGCGTCGCCTGTAACGTTGCGAACGGCTCATTGGGGGCGGTTGGCGCGGCGGCGCAAACCCCTCAGTGTAGTGCCGTTCAGCTTCGGTCCGGCGCCGCGAAACCCTCCAGCAGGCCATCCGCGCGCAGGCGCGCGTGACAGCGGGCCCGCAGGTCGGCCTGGCGGCCGGCGAGCTCGCGCGGCGGCACCGGATCGCAGCCCACCGCGAGGCGTACGCCTGCCGGTGCGATCTCCGCGACCGTGACCGCGCCGCCGGACTCCGCCTGCAAGATCTCGACCGCCCGCGCGGCGTCGGCGCCGGGCGGGATCCAGACCTCGACGTCGAGCCCGACCGTGTCGGCGACGAGCGTGTCGTTCTGCAGGATCCCGGCCGCGAGCCGCTCGTTGGGGATCACCAGGCGGGCGTCGCCGGCGGTGCGCAGGAACGTGTAGTTCAGGCGCACGTCCACGACCTCGCCGTAGTGGTCCTCGAACCTGACCCAGTCGCCGACCCGGATCGGCTGCGTGATCGCGAGCATCACGCCGGCGACGAAGTTCGCCAGCGTCTGGCGGGCGGCGAAGCCGATGATCGCCGCGGCGACCACGCCGGAGGCGAGCAGGCTGGCGGCGATCTCGTCGACGCCGCTGAACTGCGACAAGGCGATCGCGACGCCGATGAGCAGGATCACGGCGTAGGCGAAGCGGCGCACGAACCGCAGCCGGGTCGCCGTCTCGGGCGAGATGTGCCCGCGGGTCACGGCGGCGGCGAGCCGCTCCGCGCGGCGGCTGAGCACCCGCTCGATGACGAACGCGAGCAGCAGCGCACCGACGATCGCGCCGATGACGACCCCCCACGAGCCGTCGTCCTTGAGCACCGCGGCAAACTGCATGACCGTGCCGCAGCCTACGCAAGCCGTCCTGCTCGACGCGCTCGGCACGCTGATCACGTTCGACCCGCCCGCGCCGCGGCTGCGCGCGGCACTGCGCGAGCGGCTCGGGGTCGAGGTCTCGCAGGAGGCTGCCGCGGCGGCGATGAAGGCCGAGATCGCCTACTACCGGGCGCATCTGCACGAGGGCGGCGACGCCGGCTCGCTGCACGACCTGCGGGTGCGCTGCGCCGCGGCGATGGAGCCGGCCCTGGGCGTGAACCCGGGCGTCGACACGCTGCTCGCCGCGCTGCACTTCCGCGCCTACCCGGACGTGGCGCCCGCGTTGCGGGCGCTGCGCGCCCGCGGCCTGCGGCTCGTCGTGGTGTCCAACTGGGACTTCTCGCTGCACGAGCGGCTCGAGGAGACCGGCGTCGCGCCGCTCGTCGACGGCGCCGTCGCATCCGCCGAGCTCGGGCACGCCAAGCCCGACGGCGCGATCTTCGCCCACGCGCTCGCGCTGGCGGGCGCGCGGCCCGACACCGCGCTGCACGCCGG
>DASSUW010000489.1:0-11597 GCA_035706585.1 Solirubrobacteraceae bacterium
CCCGGAAAGGAGGAGCCATGCAGATCCGCGTCACAACCCCTAGCGGAGGCGATTCCGGATTCGTCGTCCGCGAAGTCCCGCGCGACCGGCCCGACGTCGCCTCGTACTGGTGGCTGTGGCTGGTTGCCGGCATCGCGTGGACGATCGCGTCGATCGTGATCCTGCAGTTCGACGGCGCCTCGGTGGCCACGGTCGGCGTGATCGTCGGCGTCATGTTCGCCTTCGCGGCCGTGCAGCAGCTCCTGCTCGCGCTGGTGGCCGACAGCCTGCGCTGGCTGTGGGCGCTGTTCGGAGTGCTGTTCGGCGCCGCCGCCGTCATCTGCTTCATCAACCCGGAGAACACGTTCGCCGCGCTGGCCGACATCCTCGGCTTCGTGTTCCTGGGCGTCGGAGTCTGGTGGACGATCAGGGCGTTCCTGATGAAGGCCGTCAGCTCGACCTGGTGGCTCGACCTGGTCGCCGGGATCCTGATGCTCGCGCTCGCGTTCTGGACGAGCGGCCAGTTCTTCATCGAGAAGGCCTACACGCTGCTCGTGTTCGCCGGGATCTGGGCCTTGATGCACGGCATCACCGACGTGGTCGCCGCCTTCCGCCTGCGCAGCACACGCTGACGGCCGGCCGCCGTCAAGGGGCGGCGCGGCACGTCGCCGCGCCGCTCCGGACGACGAAATGAGCGTCCTCGGGCCCGAGCGAGAAGCCCTCCGGCGGCCCCGGCGCGACGTCGAGAACGAAGTCGGGACGGCCCCAGCGCTCGTACATGTCGGCGTCGATGTAGAACGGCACGCCGCCGGGGGCGCCGAGCAGCACGTCGCCCGCCGCGACGGGCAGCTCGTCCTTCAGGAGGCAGATCGGGGAGCTGCCGTCACAGCAGCCCCCCGACTGGAACAGCTCCAGTGGGCCATGCGCGGCGCCGAGGCGAGCGATCGCCTCGAGCGCCGCTGCGGTGGCCGTCACGCCCATCGGCCTAGAAGAACCCCATCGGGTTCGGGTCGTAGCTCACCAGCAGGCACTTGGTCTGCGTGTAGTGCTCGAGCATCTGCCGGTGGTTCTCGCGCCCGACGCCGGAGGCCTTGTAGCCGCCGAACGCCGCGTGCGCCGGGTAGTGGTGGTAGCAGTTCGTCCACACCCGGCCGGCCTTGATCGCCCGGCCGAGGCGGAAGGCACGGGCGCCGTCGCGCGTCCACACGCCGGCGCCGAGGCCGTACAACGTGTCGTTGGCGATCGCCAGCGCCTCGGCCTCGTCCTTGAACGTCGTCACGGCCAGCACCGGCCCGAAGATCTCCTCCTGGAAGACCCGCATGCCGTTGTGGCCCTTGAGCACGGTCGGCTGGAAGTAGTACCCGCCGGCCAGCTCACCGTCGAGCTGCGCGCGCTCGCCGCCGATCAGCACCTCGGCGCCTTCGTCGCGGCCGATCTTCACGTAGCTCTCGATCTTCTCGAGCTGCGCCTGGGAGACCTGGGCGCCGATCATCGTCTCGATGTCGAGCGGGTCGCCCTGGCGGATCGCCTCGATGCGCTCGAGGCAGCGGCCCATGAACTCGTCGTAGATCGACTCCTGGATCAGTGCGCGCGACGGGCAGGTGCAGACCTCACCCTTGTTGAACGCGTACAGGACCAGGCCCTCGACCGCCTTGTCGAGGAACGCGTCGTCGGCCGCCATGACGTCCTCGAAGAAGATGTTCGGGGACTTGCCGCCGAGCTCGGTCGTCGACGGGATCAGGTTCTGCGCGGCGTAGGTCATGATCAGCCGGCCGGTCACCGTCTCGCCGGTGAACGCGACCTTCGCGATGCGCTTGTTCGACGCGAGCGCCTTGCCGATCTCGGCGCCGGGACCGTTGACCACGTTCAGCACGCCCGGCGGGATCAGCTCGCCGATCACCTCGAGCAGCTTGAGGATCGACCACGGCGTCGGGCTCGCGGGCTTGACCACCGTGCAGTTGCCGGCGGCCAGGGCCGGGGCGATCTTCCACGCCGCCATCAGCAGCGGGAAGTTGAACGGGATGATCTGACCGACGACGCCGAGCGGCTCGTGGAAGTGGTACGCGTAGGTCTGCCCGTCGATCTCCGAGATCCGGCCCTCCTCCGAGCGCGCCGCGCCCGCGAAGTACCGGAAGTGGTCGATCGCCAGCGGGAGGTCGGCGTTGAGCGTCTCCCGGACCGGCTTGCCGTTCTCGTAGCTCTCGGCGACCGCGAGCATCTCGAGGTTGGCCTCCATCGCGTCGGCCACGGCGTTGAGCACCGCCGCGCGCTCCGCGGGCGACCGCGCAGCCCAGTCGTCCTTGGCCGCGTGCGCCGCATCGAGCGCGAGCTCGACGTCGGCCGGCGCCGACGACGCCACCTCGCAGAACGGCTTTCCCGTCCCGGGAGAGACGTTCGCTCGATAGCGGCCTGTGGTCGGCGGCACCCACGCGCCGCCGATGAAGTTGTCGTAGCGGTCCTTCAATCGCACCGGGCTGCCGGGTTGCCCCGGAGCCGCGTAGGTCTGCCGTTCCGCAATTGCCATGGGAGCTCCTTTCACTCGCTCGTGAGCGGAAGGCGAATGTCGCACCGCGCGCCTGCGAATCCATCCGGGGCGAGTCCTCCACCGGCGTCGCGGTGAAGTACGGAGCGTGCGCGGAGCCGGTCCGGCCTCCGTAGTCCTCCGGCGCCCGCGTACGGCGTCGGGCGGATGTACCGGCGCCCGCCTGCCACGAGCATCGCAGCGAGCGTTCACGACCAGGAGGTAGACCCGATGTCGACCACCGTCCACCCCGACGCGCGCGCTGCCGACGCTGCTTCAGGCACGATGCGCGCGGCCGTTTTCGAGCGTCCGGGCAGGATCGCCCTGCACGAGCGGCCCATGCCCTCCTGCGGCCCCAACGACGCGATCGTCCGTGTCGCCATGACCACGATCTGCGGAACCGACGTCCACATCCTGCGCGGCGAGTATCCGGTCGCGCCGGGCCGCATCGTCGGTCACGAGCCGGTCGGCGTGATCCACGAGCTCGGCTCGGCCGTGAGCGGCTATGCGGTCGGCGACCGCGTCCTCGTCGGCGCCATCACCCCGTGCGGGACGTGCTTCTTCTGCCAGAACCACGTCGAGGCGCAGTGCTCCGGCCACACGGACGAGTGGGAGATGATCGGCGGCTGGCGGCTCGGCAACTCCGCCGACGGCGTGCAGGCCGACTACTTCCGCGTCCCGTTCGCGCAGGCGAACCTGGCGAAGATCCCCGACGACCTGAGCGACGAGCAGTGCCTGCTGCTCGCCGACATCGCGTCCACCGGCATCTCGGCCGCCGAGAGCGCGCAGGTGCGCATCGGCCAGACCGTCGCGGTCTTCGCCCAGGGACCGATCGGGCTGTGCGCGACGGCGGGCGCCCGGCTCAAGGGCGCGGCGCTGATCATCGGCGTCGACGCGATCGAGGGCCGCCTGCAGCTGTCGCGCGAGATGGGCGCCGACGAGGTCGTCGACTTCACGCAGGAGGACCCCGTCGCCGCGATCAAGCGCCTCACCGGCGGCCGCGGCGTGGACGTGGCGATCGAGGCGCTCGGCAAGCAGGACACGTTCCAGTGGTGCCTGGAGGCCACGCGGCCGGGCGGCGTCGTGTCGAGCCTCGGCGTCTACGGCGGCAAGCTCGAGATCCCGGTCGAGCCGTTCGTCTACGGCATCGGCGACAAGCGCATCGTCACGACGCTGTGCCCGGGGGGCAAGGAGCGCATGCGGACGCTGATGGAGCTCGTGCGCCACGGCAAGCTCGACCTGTCGAAGCTGATCACGCACCGCTTCACGCTCGACCAGATCGAGGAGGCCTACGACCTGTTCAGCAACCAGCGCGACGGCGTCGTGAAGGTCGCGATCACGCCGTGAGCGCGCGTGGTGCCCGCCGCCTCAGGCGGCGGGCACCAGCGAGTATGGGCGTGGTGCCCGCCGCCTCAGGCGGGCACCACGAGCACGGGCCGGTGCGCGTGGTGCAGGATGCCCGCCGCCGTGCTGCCGAGCACGGCGGACACGGCACGCGACCGGCCGCGGGTGCCGGCGACGACGGCCTCCGCGTCGATCGCTGCGGCGCAGTCCACGAGCGCCCGCCACGGCGCGCCGTCGCCGCGGATGGCACGGGCTTCGGCCGCGAGGCCGGCGTCCGCGGCCAGCAGAGCGCCCGTGCGTGCGATCCCTTCGGCACGCTCGCGCTCCTTGATGTCGAGTGCCCGCGCCCCCTCGTACACCAGCGGCCGCGGGGCCGCGATGGAGGCCGCGGCAGCGGCGGGCGCGACCGGACTCCACACGCACGCGACGACGGCGGCACGCGGTCCGAACAACGCGCCCGCGCGCTCGATCGCGACGCGCGCGTGCTCGGAGCCGTCGTACGCGATCAGGATCGGCCTCGCGGTGGGATCGGGCATCGTGGCTCGACGCTAGCCGCCGTGCGGCCGGAAGCCATCGGGGCGGTGCCGCGCAGCGGCGCGGACAACTACTGATCGGCACGCGTGCGCGCCCCGATGTCCGCGTCGGGGCGGGCGACGATGATCGTAGTGTGCTGACGATGCCGCGACCGCAGCGAGCCGATGCGCGTGCCGCGACGGCGGCGATCGAGACGCGTGGCCTGACCAAGCGGTACGGGCGCGCACGCGGCATCGACGACGTCACGCTCATCGTCGAGCCCGGCGAGGTGTTCGGCTTCCTCGGCCCGAACGGAGCCGGCAAGACGACCACGATCCGCACGCTCATGGGCCTGCTGCGGCCGACGGCCGGGACCGCGCTCATCCTCGGCGCGGACACCGTGCGCGACGGCGTCCGCGCGCGGTCGCAGGCCGGCTTCCTTCCCGGCGACTTCGACTTCGACCCGCGCGTGACGGGCGGCGAGCTGCTCGACCTGCTCGCGGACCTGCGCGGCGTCACCGACCGCAGCTTCGCCGCTGAGCTCGCGCGGCGCTTCGCTGCCGAGCTGCACCGGCCGCTCGGCGCCCTGTCCCGCGGCAACCGGCAGAAGATCGGCCTGATCCAGGCGCTCGCCCACCGGCCGCCCGTGGTCGTCATGGACGAGCCGACGAGCGGTCTGGACCCGCTCATGCAGGAGGAGTTCGAGCGGCTCGTCGACGAGCTGCGCGCCGCCGGCACGACCGTCTTCCTGTCGTCGCACAACCTCGACGAGGTCGAGCGGATGTGCGACCGCGTCGGCATCCTGCGCGACGGACGGCTCGTTGCCGTCGAATCCGTCGACACGCTCACGGGACGGGCGCTGCGCCGCGTCGTCGTGACGTTCGCCGCCGGCAGCGGCCCGACGCACGAGCTCGCCGGCATCGCCGGCGTCGCCGACCTGCGGACGCACGGCCGGCGGCTCGTGTTCACCACCGCTGGCGACATCGACCCGGTCCTGCGCGTGCTCGCCGGTCACCACGTCCTCGACCTCGAGGTGACGCGACCGTCGCTGGAGGACTCGTTCGCCGCGTACTTCGGGGAGTCGCGATGACGCCTCCGGCACGGATCGCGACCTACGCGACGCGGCGGCTGCGCTACGCCCCGCTCGCGTGGGGCCTGCCGCTCGGACTGCTGTGCCTGATGATCGTGGCGATCTTTCCGAGCATCAAGGGGACGCCGCAGCTCGAGCAGCTCCTCGACAGCTATCCGGAGGCGTTCAAGCAGGCGTTCGGCGTCACGGCGGCGAGCTTGCAGACGATCGAGGGATACCTGGCCGTCGAGGTCTTCAGCCTGATCGCGCCGCTCGCGACCGCGTACTTCGTGATCCACGCGCTCGCGCGTGCGGTCTGCGGCAGCGAGCAGCGGGGCGTCCTGGACATCGTCCTCAGCGCACCGGTGCGGCGCTATCACCTGCTCGCAGGCTGGCTCGGCGCCGTCGCCGCGGTGCTCGCCGCGATCCTGCTGGTGATCGGCGTCATCTGCCAGCTCGCCGCGCTGGCGTTCGGGGTCGACCTCGCGGTCGCGAGCACCGTCGCGGCGATCGCCAATCTCTGGCCGCTGTCCGTGTTCTTCGGCGGCCTGACGCTGCTGCTGGCCGGCCTGTCGAGCCGTACGCTGGCGGTCACGGGGATCGCGACCGCGACGCTCGTGGCCATGTACTTCCTCGAGGTCCTCGGCAAGCTGTCGAGCGCCGCCGCGACCGTGGACGGCCTGTCGGCCTTCCACTACTACGGCTCCGCGATCGAGAACGGGATCGACCCGGTCGCGTTCATCGGACTCACCGGCGCGGGGCTGCTCCTCGCCGCCGCCGGCGCCGCGCTGTTCGAGCGCCGCGACGTGCGCGCGTGATCCGTGTCATCCCGCCGCCGGACAGCGGCAATCCCCGGATGCGGCGGACGCTCTGGCACGCGACGATCGTGACGGACTCCCCTGGAGGTGATCGCGTTGACGCTCGACCGTGGACCGGATGCGACGCACACGAGCGCGTCGGTATCAGCCAGCGCGGCGGTCGAGGCGCGCGGCATCGTCAAGGTGTTCGGCGCGGGCGGCGGCCAGGTCCGCGCGCTCGACGGCGTCGACCTCGTGGTCGCGCCCGGCGAGATGGTCGCGATCATGGGGCCCTCGGGCTCCGGCAAGAGCACGCTGCTGCACATCATCGGCGCGCTCGAGGCCCCGACGGCGGGGACGGTGGCCGTGGCCGGCCGCCGCTGCGACGGCGCGGACGACAAGGCGCTGACGGAGTTGCGCGGCGCCCACATCGGCTTCGTGTTCCAGTTCTTCAACCTCCTCGGCTCGCTCAGCGCGGCGGAGAGCGTGCTGCTGCCTGCGCTGATCGCGCGGCGGACGGACGCTGGCATCCGCCGCCGGGCGCAGGAGCTGGTGGAGCGCGTCGGGCTCGCGGATCGGGCGTCGCACACGCCCGCCGAGCTCTCGGGCGGTCAGCAGCAGCGCGTCTCGATCGCGCGGGCGCTGCTGCTCGAGCCGGAGCTCATCCTCGCCGACGAGCCGACCGGCAACCTCGACACCAAGAGCGGCCGCGAGATCCTGCGCCTCCTGCGCGAGCTGTGCCGCGCCGAGGGTCGCACGGTCGTGATGGTCACGCACGACCCGTCGGCCGCCGCGGTCGCGGACCGCGTCGTGTTCCTGCGCGACGGCCGCGTCGCCGGCGAGGTCCGCGGCGGCTCGGCGCAGCGCGTCGGCGAGTTCTTCGCGAGCCTGGAGCCGGACGTCGACGTCCCGGCGGCGGCGTGAGGGCCTGGGGCGATGCTGCGCTCCGTCGACGGCCTCGGGCTCCGGCAGCTCCGCGCCCGGCCGCTGCGTGCGCTGCTGACCGGCTTCGGCGTCGTGCTCGGGGTCGGGATGGTGTTCGGCGTCCTCCTGCTCGTCGGGACGATCCGGCACACGTTCGACGACCTGATCGGCTCCGCCTGGGGCAAGACCGACCTGATCGTCAGCGGGACGTCCAACGGCCTGCTGCCGGACTCGGCGCTCGCGCGCACGCGCGCGGTGCCCGGCGTGCGCGACGCGGCGGCGATGGTCGGCGGTGACCTGAACCGGCTGCGAGCGGACGGGACCGCGATCAAGGGCGCCGCCGGCCGCGTGCTCGTGGCCGGCTACGACACGCGCGCGACGATGACGCCGTACGACTTCCGCTGGGTCGGCGGCCGCGAGCCGGCCGGTGGCCCGGAGGTCGCGCTCGAGCAGAACTGGGCGCGGCAGCGCGATCTGGCGGTCGGCGACCGCATCCGCCTGGCCACGCCGACCGGCCCGGTGACGTTGCCGATCGTCGGCATCTTCCGCTTCTCGAGCGGTCTCTCGTTCGGCGGCCAGGGCTTCGGCGCGATGCCGATCGACGCGGCCCGGCGGCTGTTCGGCATCGATCGCGGCTACATGCAGATCAGCGTGGCGGTCGAGGACAAGCGGGATGTGCCCGCGATGGAGAAGCGGCTCGGCGCCGTGCTCGGCCCCGGCGCTCAGGTCAAGACGCCGCAGGCCTTCGGCAGCGAGGTCAAGGAGCAGCTGAACTCGCTCAACGTCGTCCTCTCGTTCTTCTCGGGCGTGGCGCTGTTCGTCGGCGGGTTCCTGATCCTCAACGCGTTCAACATGACCGTGCTGCAACGGATGCGCGAGATCGGCACGCTGCGGACGCTCGGCGCGTCGCGGCGGCTCGTCACGCGCACGGTGCTCGTCGAGGCCGCGACGATCGGCGTCGTGGGCAGCGTGCTCGGTCTCGGCCTCGGCGTCGGCCTCGCGCTCGGCCTGATCGCGCTGATGCGCGGCGTCGGCATGCCGGTCGGCGACGTGCACGTCACCGCGGGCCCGGCGATCGCGGCGTTCATCCTCGGCATGGTCGTGACGCTGCTCGGCGCCGCCTGGCCCGCCCGCCGCGCCGGGCGGATCTCCCCGATCCGCGCCGTGCTCGGCTCACGCGGCGCGCGGACCACCCCGAGCCGCAGGCGGCTCGCCGCCGGCGCCGTGCTGTTCGTGCCCGGCCTGCTGTTCGGCGGCGAGTTCTGGGGCGGCAACGGCAGCGGCTCGGCGCTGTCGGGGCTCTACGGGATCGGTCTCACGATGACCATGTTCGCCGGCATGGCGATGCTCGCGCCGTACGTCCTGATCCCGGTCGTGCGTCTGCTGGCCTGGCCGCTGCGCGTCCTGTTCCCCGCCGGTGGCCGCCTTGCCGCCGACTCGCTGCTCTCCAACCCCCTGCGCACGGCCGCCACGGCGGCGGCGCTCACGATCGGCCTGTCCGTCGTGGTCGTCAACAGCACGCTCTCCGCGAGCTTCATGGGCACCGTCTCGGACCAGCTCCATCAGAGCTTCGCGCGCGACTTCACCGTCCAGGCCGCCGGCCACACGCTCATGGACGGCGGCGGCCCCGGGGTGCCGAAGGACCTCGTTGGGCGGATCGCCGCGATGCCCGAGACGCGCGCGGTCACGCCGATCCGGGCGCTGTGGATGGACCTTCCCGGCATCGAGAGCGGCCAGAAGCAGGGCGTCGCGGTCGCCTACGACCCGGCGGTCTACGGGCTCATGGACGCCACCCGGCTCGAGGGCGCGTCGCGCGCCGATGCGCTCGCCGCCGTCGCGCGTGGCGGGGCGATCATCGGTCCGCAGTACGCCCAGCTCGCCGGCCTGCGGGTCGGCGACCGCATCCATCTCCAGGGCCCGCGGGGCACCGCGGACGTCCCGGTCGCGGGCATCATCGACTCGATCGCCGGCGGCGAGTTCAATGAGATGCAGATCTCGCTCGCGACGATGCGCCGCGTCTACGGGGTCACGGCCGACGCGCAGGTCGCCGTGCGTGCCCGCTCGGACGCGGCGGCCGCGGCGCTCGGGCGCCGGGTCGACGCGCTTATCGCGCGCGAGTACCCGGGCCTGGAAGTCGCGTCGCTGGCCGACCGCAAGGCAGAGATCGACCAGCAGATCTCGGCCACGTTCAACATGTTCAACTCGATCGTCGCGATCGCCGTGATCGTGAGCCTGCTCGGGGTCGTCAACACGCTGGCGATGTCGGTGATCGAGCGGACGCGCGAGATCGGCGTGCTGCGCGCGCTCGGCTCGACGCGCTGGCAGGTCCGGCGCACGATGATCGACGAGAGCCTGCTGATCACCGCCGCCGGCGCGCTCACCGGCATCGCCGCCGGCCTGGCGATCGGCATCGCGTGGCTGCCCGGCTTCGCGCAGAGCATGCCCGGCCTGGCGTTCCACTTCCCGACCGGCATCACGTTCTCGGTCGCCGTCGCCGCGGTGATCCTCGGCACGCTCGCCGCCGTCCTCCCCGCGCGCCGGGCGGCGCGGCTGAACGTGATCGAGGCGCTGGCCTACGAGTGACGACCGCCGGCGGATCCGTGGAATGTCACGGCCGCAAGACCGGGTTGATCCGCAACCCGATTCCGGAGGGCGCACGGTAGGCGCCAGAGCGCGGCGGCGCGACACTGCAGGTGGTGAGTGGCGCCGCCCGGTGGCGGCTACATATGCGGTCCATCCCTCGCTCACGCCCGCGGCCCTGACTCCGCGTCAGGCGGGTCCAACTCCCGCACTCGCCGCTCAGATGACATCCGTCAGCGCACCCAGGCGGTCCCGGCTCCCGACGCTGCGCAAGCGTCTCGCCGAGGGGCCCCGCGAGATCGCGATCTTCGCCGTCGCGTACCTCGTCTACTTCGGCGTCCGGGCGATCACCGACGGTGCCCCCGCGGCGGCGCTCCGCCACGCCGACGACGTGATCCGGCTCGAGCAGCGCCTCGGCATCGCGTGGGAGCACGTCGTGCAGAACGACGTCGTCGCCAGCCGTGTCCTGCTCGATGCCGCCAACGCCGTCTACATGTACGGCCACTGGCCGGTGATCATCGTCGCCGGCGCGCTGCTCTATCGCTATCGCCGTCACAGCTACTACCAGCTGCGGAACGCATGCCTGCTCAGCGGGCTCGTCGGCCTCGCGATCTTCGCGCTGTATCCCGTCGCGCCGCCGCGCCTGACCGATCTGCCGCTCGTCGACACCGTCACCCAGCACGCCGAGGGATACCGCCAGATCGTTCCGAAGGCGCTCGTGAACCAGTACGCCGCGATGCCGAGCTTCCACGCCGGCTGGAACGTCCTGCTCGGGATCGTCGTGCTGCGCGCGACGCGGAACTGGCTGTTCCGCGGGCTCGCCGTCGCAGGACCGGCGGCGATGGTCGTTGCCGTCGTGGCGACGGCCAACCACTTCGTTCTGGACGTCGTCGCCGGGGTGGCGATCGTGCTCGCCGGCCTGATCGCCGTCCACGCGATCGAGCGTGTGCGGGACCGCCGTACACTCGATTATCGGCATGACGCGCACCGCACCGCCCGCGTGCTTCATCGTCGCCCACCGTGCGGGCAACGATCTCGAGCGGCTGCGAGCCGCCGAACGACTCGGACTCCCGCTCGTCGAGGCTGACGTCCACCTGTTCGGTGGACGCCTGGAGGTTCGTCATCGCAAGACCGTCGGGCCGGTCCCGATCTACTGGGACCGCTGGGAGCTCGCTCCCCCCTGGGCGCCGCGGCTGGAGCTGAGCGAGCTGCTCGCCGCGCGCGCGCCCGCCACCGAGCTGATGCTCGATCTCAAGGGCCGTGACCAGCGGCTTCCCGGGCTCGTGCTGGCGGCGATCGAGGCGGCCGGCCCGCAGCGCCGGCTCACCGTCTGCTCGCAGGATTGGCGCATGCTCGAGCCGTTCGCCGCCGGCACGGACATCCGCGTCGTGCACTCGGTCGGCAGCGCGCGGCAGCTCGCGCGGCTCCGTCGCCTGCCGGGGACGCTCGCGGGCGTCTCCATCCACGCACGGCTGCTGGACGCCGCCGTCGTCGCCGAGCTGCGACGGCGGGCCGAGCTCGTGCTCACCTGGCCGGTGGAATCGCTGGAGCTGGCACGGCGTCTCGCCGCGTGGGGCGCGCACGGGCTCATCAGCCGCAACTTCGAGCGGCTCGCCCCGGAGTTGCCGTGACCGCGCCGTGGGACTTCGCCCAGTCGGTGTTCGCGCGATTCAGCGACGTCGACCCGCGGCTGCTGACCTGTGCGCTCGTCCTCCACGTCGCCAACCACCTGCTGCGCTCGGTGGCCTGGCGCAACGTGCTCACCGCGGCGTATCCGCGGACGCGCGTGCCGCTGCTCGGTGTGGTGAGCGCGTATACCGTCGGCGTCGCGCTCAATGCCGTCGTACCCGGCCGCGGCGGCGATGCCGCC
>DASSUW010000490.1:0-8265 GCA_035706585.1 Solirubrobacteraceae bacterium
CGACCTGCCACAGCACGCCGCCCATCGCCACGAGCGTGAGCGCCACGGTGATCGCCAGGTGCCTCATGCCGTCACCAGCACCCGGCGCTCCTGGATCGGCAGATGCACGACCGCGGCGGCCAGGCCGAGCGCGATCGAGAGCCACCACATGAGCTCGTAGGCGCCGGTCGCGTCGTAGACGACGCCGCCCAGCCAGACGCCGAAGAACGCCCCGACCTGGTGGCTGAGGAACACGATGCCGAACAGCACGCCGAGGTGGCGGGTGCCGAACATCACGGCGATCAGGCCGGAGGTCGGCGCGACGGTGGACAGCCACAGCAGCCCGATCAGCGCGGCGAACGCCAGCACCGTGACCGGCGAGGCGGGCAGCACCACGAACAACGCGAAGGCCGCCGCCCGCGAGGCGTAGATGCCGCTCAGCAGCAGCCGGCGGCTGTAGAGGCCGCCGAGGACGCCGCTCATGTAGGCGCCGAGCACGTTGAAGAGCCCGATCATGCCGAGCGCCAGGGCGGCGACGCCGTGGCTCATCCCGAGGTCGGTCAGGTACGGCGGCAGATGCGTGGTGACGAACGCGATGTGGAAGCCACAGACGAAGAAGCCGCACGTCAGGAGCACGTAGCTCGGATGGCGCAGGGCCTCGCCGACGGCACCGATCGTCGAGCCGGGCGGGCCGTCGTCGACGGCGTCGCCGCCGCCCAGCGCCGTGGCCAGCAACGGCACGAACGCGACACAGCCGGCGATCATCACGAGCGCGGTCGCCGCCCCGTAGGCGCTGATGAACGCCTGGCCCAGCGGCGCGAACACGAACTGCCCGAGCGAGCCCATCGCGGTCGCGAGCCCCATCGCCCACGAGCGCCGGTCCTCGGGGACGAGCCGCGCGAATGCGGCGATGACGATCGTGAACGAGCCGCCCGTCAGCCCGAGCCCGACGAGCACCCCGCCGCTGATCGCCAGCGCGGTCCCGCTCTGTGCCAGCCCCATCAGCGCGACGCCGAGCGCATAGACCGCGCCGCCGGCCGCGAGCACGCGCGCCGGCCCGAAGCGGTCGGCGATCGCGCCGGCGGCCGGCTGGCCGAGCCCCCACAGCAGGTTCTGGATCGCGATCGCGAACGCGAACGTCCCACGGTCCCACCCGCGCAGATCCGACAGCGGCTCGGTGAACAGCCCGAAGCTCGTGCGCGCGCCGAACGTGATCAGTGCGATCAGGCAGCCGGCCGTGATCACGACGCTGCGCTTGCGCCACCAAGGGGTCACAGCGCGGCAACCTACCAGGTTCGGTACAGTCATTGAACCGTGCCGCTCGGCAACGACTACGACCGGCAGACCTGCTCGCTCGCGCGCACGCTCGAGGTCGTCGGGGAGCGCTGGACGCTGCTGATCGTGCGCGACCTCTTCATGGGCATCCAGCGCTTCAGCGATCTCGTCGCCCACCTCGACATCCCACGCGCAATCCTCAGCGCCCGGCTCGATGCGCTCGTGCACGAAGGGATCGTGGAGCGCAGGCCGTACAGCGCGAGCCGCCACGACTTCCACCTCACGCCGGCCGGCCGCGAGCTGTGGCCGTCCGTCTACGCGCTCACGCAATGGGGCGAGCGGCACCGCTGCGCGGGCGGCGGCGCGCGCCGGCTGTGGCTGCACGCGGACTGCGGCACCGAGCTCGACGAGGCCGGTGCCTGCCCGGCGTGCGGCGTCACGCCGGCGCCGGACGCGGTCGAGACCCGTCCCGGCAGCGGTCGCGACCGGCCGCCGCGCGAGGACGCCGTAAGCGTCGCGCTGCGCGCGCCGCACCGGCTGCTGACGCCGCTCAGAGCTGCACGACGACCGCCGACGACAGCAGCCTGAAGCCGAGCCGCTCGTACAGCCGGCGCGCCGCGTCGTTGCCCTCCGTGACGATCAGCCCGAGCGTGTCGACGTCGGCCAGCGCCAGCGCGCGCGCCACCAGCGCCCGTCCGGCGCCGCGATAGGCCGGGTGGCGGAAGACGTCGATGACCCACGGCCCGTTCCGCGGCGGGTCGCCGGGGACCGTCCCGAGGATGATCGCGCCGACCACACGACCATCGTCCGCGACGGCCAGCCCGCTTCCGCGCAGCAGCGGCCCGTACTGGCCGCCGGCGATCAACGCGTCCAGTTCGGCCTCGTGGTCGTCGGGAACGAACGCGGCGTCGGGATGGTCGGGCGGGTAGGCGGCCACGTACGCGTCGACGAGGTCGGCCGCCGGACGGTCGATGTCGGTGAGCCGGACCCCCGGGGGCGCGACCCACGACGGCCGGTCGCCGCGGAGGTCGTACGAGTACAGGTGCCCGTGGCGCTTCTTCGTCCCGCCGGCCGCCAGCAGCGCGAAGCCGAGCTCCTCGTCGGCGGCGATCCGCCAGCCCGGCAGCTCGGCGAGCACGGCGCGAGCGGCGTCGTGGGCGCTCACGCCGGGCGCGCGGTCGAACAGATCTGCCATCGGCACGCCGTCGCGCTCGCCGGCATCGAAGCGGCCGATCGTCGTCCCGCCCGCGACGAGACGGCGGCGGCCGTCCGGATCGTGCTGCACCGGCATCGTCACGCATCGTAGGGTCCGCAGGCGCTCGTAGACTGCCCGCGGATGACCGTCCGAGAGCTGCTCGGCGATGGGCCGGCGGTCGAGATCGGCGGCCTCGCCTACGACAACCGCGCAGTGGAGCCCGGGACCCTGTTCTTCTGCGTCCCCGGATTCACCCGCGACGGTCACGACTTCGCGCCCGATGCGATCGAGCGCGGGGCCGCGGCGCTGGTCGTCGCGCGGCCGCTCGATCTCGGCGTCCCCGAGGTGCAGGTCGAGGACGTCCGCGCGGCGATGGCGGTCGCCGCCGCCCGCTTCTTCGGCGACCCCACGGCGCGCCTGCCCGTGGTGGGAGTCACCGGCACGAACGGCAAGACCACGACCGCGTTCCTCGTCCGCGCGCTGCTCGAGGCGTCCGGGCGCCAGACGGGCCTGCTCGGCACCGTGACGTCGGTCGTCGCCGGCGACGAGCGGCCGACCGTCCGCACGACGCCCGAGGCGATCGACCTCCAGCGCACGTTCCGCGAGATGCTCGACGGCGGCGACCGCGCGTGCGCGATGGAGATCTCCTCGCACGCGCTCGAGCTGCGGCGGGCAGACGCAATCCACGTGGCGGCGGCGATCTTCACGAACCTCACGCAGGATCACCTGGACTTCCACCCGACGATGGAGGACTACTTCCTGGCCAAGCGCCGGCTGTTCGCGACGCCGCTCACGGACGTGAAGATCATCAACGTCGACGATCCCTACGGGCGCCGGCTCGCCGACGAGTTCCCCGAGGCCACCACGTTCGGGATCGAGTCGGATGCCCACTACCGCGCGACCGCTGTGCGCTCCGGCTTCGCCGGGACCGACTGCACGTTCGTCACGCCCGACGGCGAGTTCGAGATCCACGTGCCGCTGCCGGGGCGCTTCAACGTCGCCAACGCCCTCGGCGCCTGGGCGGCGGCCCGATCACTCGGCGCCGAGCTGCGGCAGCTCCCCGAGGGCGTGCGCGTGCCCGGGCGCTTCGAGCCGGTCGTGGAGGGCCAGCCGTTCGCGGTGCTGGTCGACTACGCGCACACGCCGGACTCGCTCGAGAACGTCCTGCGCGCGGCGCGCGAGCTCGCCGACCGGCGCGTGATCGCGGTGTTCGGCGCCGGCGGCGACCGCGACCGCGGCAAGCGGCCGCTGATGGGGGAGATCGGCGCGCGGCTGGCCGACGTCTGCCTCGTCACCTCCGACAACCCGCGCTCCGAGGACCCGGACGCGATCATCGCCGAGATCCTCGCCGGCACCGGCGGCGCGGACACGGTGAGCAGCGACCCCGACCGGCGCGCCTCGATCCACCGCGCGGTCGCGCTCGCCGAGCCGGGCGACGTCGTGGTGATCGCCGGCAAGGGGCACGAGCAGGGCCAGGAGTTCGCCGGCGGCCGCAAGGAGCCGTTCGACGACGTGACCGTGGCGCGCGAAGCGCTGCGCTCGGTGGCGCCGGCATGAGGGGCTGGGACGCCGCGCGCGTCGCCGCGGCGGCGGGAGCCGAGCTCGTGCGCGGCGCGGGCGGCGAGCCGGCCCGGGTCTCGATCGACTCGCGGGCGGCCGGGCCGGGCGACCTGTTCGTCGGGCTCGTGGGGGAGCACACCGACGGCGGCCGCTTCGCGCAGGGCGCGCTCGACGCCGGGGCCTGGGGCGTGCTCGTCTCACCGGCGTTCGCGGACGTCAGCGGCGGCGCGGTGCTCACCGCCGCCGATCCGCTCACCGCGATGGGCGCGCTCGCGCGCGAGTGGCGCCGCGTGCTCGGCGCCGCCGTGATCGCGGTGACCGGCTCGGTGGGCAAGACGTCCACGAAGGAGCTGCTCACGTCGCTGCTGGCGCCGCTGCGCCCGACGGTCTCCTCGCGCGCCAACTTCAATACCGACATCGGGATGCCGCCGGAGATCCTCGCCGCCGATCCCGGAACCGAGGTGCTCGTCCTGGAGGCCGCGATGCGCGGGTTCGGCGAGATCGCCACACTGCGCGAGATCTGCGAGCCCGACGTCGGCGTGATCACGAACATCGCCCCGGTGCACCTCGAGCAGGTGGGGTCGCTGGAGGGCGTCGCGCGCGCAAAGGCCGAGCTGCTGCCGGGCGTGAAGACCGCCGTCGTGCCGGCCGGCGAGCCGCTGCTGGAGCCGTATCTCGGCGGCCTGGACGTCATCCGCTTCGGCGCCGACGTGCGGCTGGACGGTGACACGGTGGTCGCGTTCGGCGAGCCGCTGGACCTCGAGGTGCCGTTCCGCGCCCGCCACCACCGCACCAACGCGCTCGCCGCGATCGCCGCCTGCCTGGCCATCGGCGTCCGGCCGAGCGGCCGCGTGGAGCTGCCGGTGGGCCACCTCCGCGGCGAGCGCGTGACGCTGCCCGTCGGCGCCCTCGTCCTCAACGACTGCTACAACGCCAGCCCTTTGTCGATGCGCGCTGCCCTCGACGAGCTGTCCGCCGAGCCGGCCGAAGGCCGGCGCATCGCCGTGCTCGGCGACATGCTGGAGCTCGGCGCGCAGGAGGCGGAGCTGCACCGCGAGGTGGGGGCGGCCGCCGCGGCGGCGGGCGTGGACGTGCTGGTGACGGTCGGCCCGCGGGCGGTGGCGATGCTCGACGCGTTCGCGGGCGAGTCGTACGCGGTCGCCGACGCCGCCGAGGCGGCGTCGCTGGCCGACGAGCTGGTCGAGGCCGGCGACGTCGTGCTCGTCAAGGGCTCGCGCGGGGTCGGGCTCGAGGTCGTCGCCGACGCGCTGCTGGAGGCCGCACCGCATGGGTGAGGTCCTGATCGCCGGGACGGCGTCGCTGCTGATCTGCGTCTTCCTGTCGCCGAAGTTCATCGACTTCCTGCGGGCGCGCGAGTTCGGGCAGCAGATCCGCGAGGAGGGGCCGCAGGAGCACCACGCCAAGGCCGGCACGCCGACGATGGGCGGGATCATCATCTTCACCGCGATCGCGGTGCCGTTCCTGCTGCTGACCGACCGCGATCCACGGTCTCTGGCGGTGTTCGGCGTGGCGATGGCGTGCGCGCTGCTCGGCTTCGCCGACGACTACACGAAGCTCGTCAAGCGGCGGTCGCTGGGCCTGCGGGGGCGGACGAAGCTGATCGTCACGATGGCGATCGCGATCGCGCTGTGGGTGGCGGCATCCGAGGGCGCCGACCTGCCCGACACGCTGAACCTGCGCATCGTCGACGCGCAGATCAACCTCGGCTACCTGTACCCGCTGCTGATCTACCTCGTCGTGGCGGGCACGACATCGGCGGTCAACCTCACGGACGGCCTCGACGGCCTGGCCGCGGGCTGCGCCGCGATCGTCCTGCTCGCCTACATCGCGATCACGTTCACGACCGGGCAGAAGGACCTCGCGCTGGTCGCGGGCTGCCTGGTCGGCGCCTGCGTCGGGTTCCTGTGGTTCAACTCGTTCCCGGCGTCGATCTTCATGGGCGACACGGGGTCGCTGGGCCTCGGGGGCGCGATCGCGGCGATGGCGGTGATGACCAAGACCGAGGTGCTGCTGATCATCCTCGGCGGCATCTTCGTGATCGAGGCGCTGTCGGTCCTGATCCAGGTGTTCTCCTTCCAGACGTTTCGCAAGCGGGTGTTCCTGATGGCGCCGATCCACCACCACTTCGAGCTGCAGGCCTGGTCGGAAACGAAGATCATCCTGCGCTTCTGGATCGTCGCCTCGGTCTGCGCGGCGATCGGCTTCACGCTCTACCAGCAGTCCGTCGGGTGAGGCAGCACGTCTACTCCGGAACGCCGCTCGAGCCCGCGCTGGGGTACTCGCGGGCGATCCGCGTGGGCGACCTCGTGTGCGTGTCGGCGACCGCCGCGATCTGGCCGGACGGGCACGTGGACCCGTCGGTCTCGGTGCAGGCCGAGCGGTGCCTGGAGATCGTCGCGACCGCGCTCGGCGAGGCGGGCGCGGCGCTCGCGGACGTGATCCGCACGCGCGTCTATCTCGTGGACAGGGACGACGCGGCCGCCGTCGGCAAGGTGCACGGCCGCGTGTTCGGCGACGTGCGGCCGGCGACCGGCTTCATCGTCGTGTCGGGCTTCATCGACCCGCGCTGGAAGGTCGAGATCGAGGCCGACGCGGTGGTCGGTTAGCGATCCATCTCGGCGGCGGTCCGCGCGCGAAGGTCGTCGCGGTCGACGCCGGCCTGCTCGAGCGCGCGCGGCACGGTGCCGGCCTGCGGGCGCACCACCCCGAGCAGCAGGTGGCCGGGAAGGATTCGCCTGTCGCCGCGCGTGAGCGCCTCGCGCAGCGCGAGCTCGAGCGCGCTCTTCGCCGACGTGGCGAACCGCGGCCTGCCGGCCAACGGCGACGGCTCGAAGCCGGTCGCCGACACGCCGACGGCGGCGAGGCTGCGGTCCCGCTCGGCCTCGAGCGCCGTCAGGACGCCGTCGCGATCGAGCCCGACGGCAGGCAGCGCCGCCACGCGGTCCGTGAGCGCGAGCAGGAGGTGCTCGGCCTCGATCGTCGGACTGCCGAGGTCGGTCGCCTCGGCCTCCGCGGCCCTCACGACCTCGCGGGCCTCGCGGCTGAACCGCTCGAACATCAGCGCCTCCTCGTCTCGATGCCGACCGCCATCAGCGCCTCCTCGTCTCGATGCCGAGCGCCATCAGCGCCTCCTCGTCTCGATGCCGAGCGCCTTCAGTCGCCTGGCGTGCTTCTTGTGGACTGCCTGCCGGGTGACGCCGAGCGCCTCGGCGACGAGCGACCACGTCCATCCGTCCTGCAGCGCCCGCGCGACCTCCGCGTCCTCGACCTGGTCGGCGAGCCGGCGGAGCGCCACGACCGCGGCGAGCCCGTCGGCGGGGTCGCGAGGCGCCTCGAAGTCGATCATGTCGTCAACCGTAGTTGACAACGCGGTTGCTGTCAACCTGAGTTGCTCGGGGCGCGGGTCTGCGGAGAGGGTGCGACGGCGTGTGCCGCCTTCGTTCCAATTGTGTGCCAATTCACGCGTGCCCGGCCGTGACGGGGCGTCGAGGCCGTAGCGTCGGGCGCCGTCATGGTCACGAGAGGAGACACCGATGGATCTCGATCGGATGCGCGCGGTCGTCGCGGCGATCCCCGAGGGCGCCTGGATGAGCTACGGCGACGTCGCGCGCGCCGCCGGCGGCACGGACCAGCACGCCCGCGCGCTCAACCAGCGCTTCATCCGCGAGCCCACGCCCGGCTCGCACCGCGTCCTGAAGTCGGACGGTATGGTCGGCGGGACCGCGCTCGGCGACCCGGCGGCGGTCCGCCGCCGCCTCGAGGCCGAGGGGCTCGAGTTCGAGGGCGGCCGGGCCGACCCCGAGGCGCGCGTCCGCCCGCCCGAGCTCGCCGAGGCGGCCTGAGCGCGCGCCGCGGGCGAACGGCTTGCCTTGAGGGTCGTGCCGTGTGGGCTTCGTGCCACTCGTCCGCGTGTGCGCCGCTGCACTCTCGCTGCGCCGGGGAGATGGGTGCGACGAGATGCACCCTCGATCGCGTGGGTTTCTTCCCATCGACGCGCCCGCGCGCCGAGCGTGGGAAGAAACCCACGCCAGAGGACGGAAAGTTCGCAACGATCCGCGCCGCGCGGGCGTGTGGGAAGAAACCCACGCCGCGTGCCGTTCGCCGGCGCGACCGCGGCCGTCGCGAGGCACCGGCCGGCCGCCGACACGCCGTGCCGCCCGCGCGGGCGCTTGAATGCTCGGGCGTGATCGCGCGTCCGCCGTTGCCGCCGGGACCGTTTCTCGTGGTCGGGCTCG
>DASSUW010000491.1:0-7616 GCA_035706585.1 Solirubrobacteraceae bacterium
CGCTCGGTGATGGGGTCGAACAACATCGACTCGTGCAACCGCACTTGACACGCTCCCAGCGTCGTCGGTCTGGCGACGGTGTTCGGCGCGGGCGGCGGCACGTCGTCCTATAAGGAGGTCGAAGAGACGGATCTGCTGATCCTCTGGGGCTCGAACGCCCGCGAGACGCATCCGATCTTCTTCCACCACGTCCTCAAGGCCGTGCACAACGGCGCGCGGCTGTACGTCGTCGACCCGCGGCGCACGGGCTCGGCGCAGTGGGCCGACACCTGGCTCGGGCTCGACGTCGGCACCGACATCGCGCTCTCGAACACGATCGCCCGCGAGATCATCCACGCGGGGCTGACCAACGAGGTCTTCATCGAGCGTGCGACGACCGGCTTCGACGAGTACCGCGCCTCGGTCGAGCCGTGGACGCTCGAGGAGGGTGAGCGCGTGACCGGCGTCCCCGCGCAGGTCATCCGCGAGCTCGCCCACGCCTATGCGCGGGCCGACCGCGCGATCCTCTGCTGGACGCTCGGCATCACCGAGCACGTGACCGCCGTCGACAACGTCCTGTCGCTCATCAACCTCGCGCTGCTGACCGGCCACGTGGGCCGCTACGGGTCGGGGCTGAACCCGCTGCGCGGCCAGAACAATGTCCAGGGCGGCGGCGACATGGGCGCGATCCCGAACAAGCTCCCGGGCTTCCAGGACGTGCAGGACGACATGGAGGCGCGCGCCCGCTTCGAGGCCGCGTGGGGCACGCCGCTCCCGCCCGAGCGCGGCTGGCACCTCTCGCAGATGTTCGACGGCATGGAGCGCGGCGAGCTGAACACGCTGTACGTGCTCGGCGAGAACCCGGCGCAGTCGGAGGCGGACTCCAAGCGCGCGCTCGGCCTGCTCGAGGGGCTCGACTTCCTGCTCGCGCAGGACATCCTCATGACCAAGACGTGCGAGATGGCCGACGTCGTGCTGCCGTCGTCGGCCTCGTGGTGCGAGTCGGCGGGCGGGACGGTGACCAACTCCGAGCGGCGCGTGCAGCTCATGCGCAAGGCGATCGACCCGCCGGGCGAGGCGCGCGACGACCAGTGGATCATCTGCGAGCTCGCGAAGCGGCTCGGCCACGACTGGGGCCAGCCGACGCCCGAGCAGGCGTGGGACGAGCTGCGCTCGCTGAGCCCGATGCACGCCGGCATGAGCTACCGGCGGCTCGAGGAGCTGGGCGGAATCCAGTGGCCGTGCCCGGACGAGGAGCACGCGGGCTCGCCGTTCCTGCACGGGCGGCTGTGGGCGGAGCCGGTCGAGGGCCCGCGCGCGCCGTTCTCGGTCACGAAGTGGGTGCCGCCGATCGACGAGCTCGACGACGACTTCCCGATCCGGCTCACCACCGGCCGGCGGCTGGACTCCTACAACACCGGCGTCCAGTCCGGGCTCTACAGCTCGCCGCTGCGCCGCGGCGAGACGCTCGACCTGTCGCCGCGGGACGCCGAGGCGCTCGGCGTCGAGCCCGGCGAGGTCGTCCAGATCACCTCGCGCCGCGGCTCGATCCAGGCGCCGGTGCGGCTCGACGAGGGGCTGCGCCCGGGCCTTGCGTTCATGACGTTCCACTTCCCTGACGACGTCGACGTCAACATCCTCACGATCGACGCGACCGATCCGAAGTCCGGGACCGCCGAGTTCAAGGCGACGGCCGTCCGGGTGGAGAAGGTCCGCGAGCGTCAGACTGCGGGCGTGACCAGCTCCGAGGCCGGCAAGTAGCGTGGACCTCCGTCTGCTGGAAGCCGAGCCGACCGCGGCGGAGCGCGACGCCGTCGATGCGTTCCTCGGGCCGTCACTGGCCGTCTGGACCGGCCCGGACGCGAGCGAGAACGGGCACGCCGCCCACGGCGGCCACGCGGCGCGCTCCCAGCGCCACCTGCTGCTGCCGACGCTGCACGCGCTGCACGAGCGGGCAGGGTGGATCAGCCCGGGTGGGCTGAACTACGTCGCGCGGCGCCTGACGGTGCCGCCGGCCGACGTCTACGGCGTCGCGACGTTCTACGCGCTGTTCTCGGTCGAGGAGCGCCCGCCGCGCGTGGTCCACATCTGCGACGACATCGCGTGCCGCTGCGCCGGCTCGGAGGAGCTGATCGCGCAGCTCGGGCCGGAGGGCGAGACGGTCGACGGCGCCACCTGGCTGCGCAGCCCGTGCCTGGGCCAGTGCGACCGCGCGCCGGCGGCGATGCTCGCCGTAGCCGGGCAGGAGCCGCTCGAGCGCGAGCTGACCGAGGTCGACGCCGGCGGCATCAAGGCGATCCTCGGCGGCGCGACGCCGCCCGCCCCGGCGCCGACGACGCCACCGCAGTTCGGCGAGACCGGCCTGCGGCTGCTGCGCCGGGTCGGCCACGTCGATCCGGGCAGCCTCGACGACTACCGCGCGCACGGCGGCTACGACGCCCTGCGGCGCGCGATCGAGCTCGGCCCCGAGGGCGTGATCCGCGAGGTCATCGACTCAGGCATCGTCGGCCGCGGCGGTGCCGCGTTCCCGATGGGCCGCAAGTGGGACGCCGTCGCGCGCCAGCCGCGCCGCCCGCACTACCTGATCTGCAACGCCGACGAGTCCGAGCCCGGGACGTTCAAGGACCGGGTGATCATGGAGGGCGACCCGTTCGCCGTGATCGAGTCGATGACGATCGCCGCCTACGCGACCGGCTGCGAGCTCGGCTACCTGTACGTGCGCGGCGAGTATCCGCTCGCCCAGCACCGGATCGAGCACGCGATCGAGGAGGCGCGCGAGCGGCGGTTCCTGGGCCGCGACGTGCTCGGCCACGGCTTCGCGTTCGACATCGAGGTCCGCAAGGGCGCTGGCGCCTACATCTGCGGCGAGGAGACCGCGATCTTCGGCTCGATCGAGGGCTACCGCGGCGAGCCGCGCAACAAGCCGCCGTTCCCGGTCGTCGAGGGCCTGTTCCGGCAGCCGACCGTCGTCAACAATGTCGAGACGCTCGTGAACGTGATGGCGATCGTGCTCGAGGGCGGGCCGGCGTTCGCGCGGATCGGCACCGAGAAGTCGACCGGGCCGAAGCTGTTCTGCGTCAGCGGCGCGGTGTCGCGGCCGGGGATCTACGAGGTCCCGTTCGGCACCAGGCTACGGGACCTGTTCGAGCTCGCCGGCGGGGTCCCGCCGCGCCTGCGCACCGTGCTGCTCGGCGGCGCGGCCGGCATGTTCATCACGCCGGAGGAGCTCGACATGCCGCTGACGCTCGAGGACGCGCGCGGCTCGGGCGTGACGCTCGGCTCGGGCGTCGTGCTCGCGATCGACGACCGCATGGACCTCGGCCGCCTGCTGATGGTGATCGCCGCGTTCATGCGCAACGAGAGCTGCGGCCAGTGCGTGCCGTGCCGTGTCGGCACGGTACGCCAGCAGGAGGCGCTCGCCCGGCTGCTGTCCGGGCGCACGCGCGGCAGCGTGCAGGACGAGCTGGCGCTGATCGCCGAGATCGGCGAGGCGATGCGCGACGCCTCGATCTGCGGCCTGGGTCAGACGGCGTCGTCGGCGATCGAGTCGGCGATCGGCAAGTTGGGAGTGTTCGCATGACGCAGCGGATGGTCAGCCTGACGATCGACGACCAGCCGGTGGAGGTGCCCGAGGGCTCGACGATCCTCGACGCGTGCACCGCGATCGGCATCGACACGCCGACCCTGTGCTTCGGCGAGACGCTGCAGCCCGCCAACGCCTGCCGCGTGTGCGTGGTCGAGCTCGAAGGGGCGCGCGTGCTGGCGCCCGCGTGCGCGCGCACGGTCGAGGCCGACATGGTCGTCAAGACCGACTCCGAGCGCGTCCGCCATTCGCGCAAGATGGTGATGGAGTTCCTGGCGTCGTCGGTCGACCTGTCGACGACGCCGGTCGCCGAGGAGTACCTGGAGCGCTATGACGCGCGGCCGGAGCGCTACGGGCCGCCGGCGCCGCCCGACCCGGACCGCGACCGCCGGCGCACCGGCGAGCACGAGGAGCCCGACGGCCAGACGGCCGCGACCGTGCACACCCCGGTCAAGGTCGACAACGACCTCTACGTGCGCGACTACTCCAAGTGCATCCTCTGTTACAAGTGCGTCGACGCCTGCGGCTCGCAGTGGCAGAACACGTTCGCGATCACCGTGGCGGGGCGGGGGTTCGACGCGCGGATCTCGACCGAGTACGCGAACCCGCTGCCGGACTCCGCGTGCGTCTACTGCGGCAACTGCATCGCGGTGTGCCCGACCGGCGCGCTGATGTTCGCGTCCGAGCACGAGCTGCGCGAGGCCGAGCAGTGGGACGAGTCGCGCCAGACGACGACCGACACGATCTGCCCGTACTGCGGCGTCGGCTGCAACCTGACGCTGCACGTGCAGGACAACGAGATCGTCAAGGTCTCCTCGCCCGACGACCACGACATCACTCGCGGCAACCTCTGCATCAAGGGGCGCTTCGGCTTCCAGCACGTGCGGCCGAAACCGCGCGAGTGACGGTGCGGCTCGCCGCACCCCCAGGGTCGCGATACCCCTGATGCGCCGGCGGACCGTGGTCCCGATACTCGTTGCATGCCCGTCGAGGACCTCACGCTCGGAACACCGGATCTGCGTGCTTTGGCGCGCCGGGCCGCTCTGCCCGCTGCCGCTGCCGCCGCACTGGTGATCGCGGTCGTGGTCCTCGGCGGGCCCCTGCAGGCGTTCGCCGACGCTCTCGGCCGCGCGGTGGACGCCGATCCGCGCTGGGTGCTCGCCGCCGCCGTGTTCGAGCTCGCTTCGTTCGGCGGTTACATCGCCCTGCTGTGGCTGGTCGGGCGCCGCGCGTCCGAGCGCCTCGGCCTGCGCGAGACGACCCAGATCACGCTGGGCGGCGCCGCCGCGACCCGGTTGCTCCCCACCGCGGGCGCCGGCGGCGCCGCCCTGACGCTGTGGGCGCTGCGGCGCGCGGGTCTCGGCACGCGCGGTGCGACGCGGACGCTGCTGACGTTTCTCGTGCTCCTGTACTCGGTGTTCCTCGGCTCGATCGCCGTGACCGGGACGCTGCTCGCCGCCGAGGGCGAGCCGCTCGCGATCACCGCGGTGCCGGCGGGCGTCGCACTGCTCGGCATGCTGCTGCCGCTGACCGCCGCGTGGCTGCGGCCGGCCGGCGAGGGGCGTGTCCGTGTGGCCGCCGGTGTCGTGGGCGGTGCCGTACGGGACGCGCTCGGCCACGTGCGGTCGCTGGACTTCCGCCTCGCCGGCGCGCTCGCCTGGTGGGGCTTCGACATGTTCGTGCTGTGGGCGATGCTCAACGCGTTCGGCGCGCCGCCCGCGCTGGCCGTCGTCGTGCTCGCGTACTTCCTCGGCCAGGTCGGCAACACGATCCCGATCCCGGGCGCCGTGAGCGGCGGCCTCGTCGGCGCCCTGATCGCGTTCGGCGTCGCGGCCGACCTCGCGATCGTGTCCGTGCTCGCCTACCGGGCGATCGCGATCTGGCTGCCGGCGCCGATCGGCCTCGTCGCGCTCGGCAAGCTGCGCGGCACGATGGCCGCGTGGGGCCGCGAGGACGAGGCGCGCGCCGCGACCGTCGTGGCGGGCCGCGAGGACGAGGCGCTCGCCGTGACCGTCGTGGCGGGCCGCGAGGACGAGGCCCTCGCCGTGACCGTGGCCGCGCCGTCCGTGGCCGCCGACGTCGTCGCGGCGCCGACCGCGCGCGCTCTTGCCGGCGCGTCCCGCCCGGCGTGGCGGCCGCGCGAATCCCCCTGCCACGCGGCGGCATGACCCGCCGGCGCGCGGCTCTGATCGCCGTCGCCGCGGCATGACCCGGCGGCCCGCGGCCCTAATCGCCGTCGCCGCGGCGGCGGCCGGCCTGTTCGTCCTGGTCGCGTTCGGTGTCGTCCCGACGCCCGACCTCGACGCCGCGCTGACGGATCTCTCGGACACGCTCGGCACGTGGACGTACGCACTCGTCGGTGCGCTGGCGTTCCTGGAGACCGGCGCATTCGTCGGCCTCGTCGCCCCGGGCGAGACCGCGGTCGTCCTCGGCGGCGTGGTGGCGGCGCGCGGCGGCGTCGATCTCGCGCCGATGCTCGCGCTGGTGTGGCTCGCGGCGGCGGCCGGCGACCTGGCGAGCTTCCTGCTCGGCCGCCGGCTCGGGCGCCGCTTCCTGGTCGCGCGCGGGCCGCGGCTCGGCATCACCGCCGAACGGCTCACGCGCGTGGATACGTTCTTCGATCGCCACGGCCCGAAGGCGATCCTGGTCGGCCGCTTCATCGGCATCATCCGCGCGGTCGCCCCGTTCCTCGCCGGCGCGTCCGGGATGCGGCTGCGGGCCTTCCTGCCGTGGAGCCTGCTCGGCACGCTGGCGTGGGCTTCGGCCTTCACGATCGTCGGCTACATCTTCGAGGACTCGTTCAGCTCGGCGTCCGACCTGCTCGCGCACGGGCTGTTCGCGGCGGCCGTGGTGGCGGCCGCCGTGCTCGCGTTCCGGGCGCACCGCCTGCAACGATCTGCTGCATGACGTCGGCGGAGGGCGCGCATGATGCGCGGCGGGGCTGGGTGCCCTGGTTGCTCGCCCCGGTCGTCCTGCCCGCCCTCGGGGCCGCGGGCGTGGTCGGACTCGTCGAGAGCGTCGACCTCGACAGCTGGGCGGTCTGGCAGGTCGCGGTCGTGCTGGGCGCGCTGGTCGTGGTCCCGGCGGGGCTGAGCGCGTTCGTGGCGCGGCGGTTCGGGGCGGCGGAGGCGATCGCCTGGGCTCTCGCGTGCGTGGGCGTGGAGGTCGCGCTCGTGTTCGGAGTCGGGTTCCTGGCGCTCGGGCTCGGGCCCGGTTAGCTCCGCTGCGCGCGCAGGAGCGTGTCGACCTGTTCCTGCTTGCGCATGATCATGTGCTCGAGGCGGTGCTCGAGCGCCTCCGAGTCGCCCGTGTGGCCGGTGGCGGGGATCGTGTCCTGCAGCGCCTCGATCGTCTCGCGCTCGAGCTCGATCAGCCGCTGGACGATCGCGTCGCCCTCGTTCGGCAGACCGAAGCCGGTGACCGCGTCGATCGGCTCGCCGCCGAGCGTGACGATCTTCTCGACGAGCCGGCGGGCGTCCGCGAGCTCCGCCTCGGCGAACGTCCACAGCAGGTCGCTGAGCCCGAGGTACGGGAAGCCCGTGATCGAGCCGGCGGCGATCGTGAAGGCCGCGACCGAGCGCAGCTGGAGGGGCAGGGCTCTGGTGAGGCGCTCCAGGGCGAGGTCGACGTCGAGAGGGTCCTTGTCCATGGTCGGGCCCTCTACCCAGCAGATCGCGGCACGCAACGTCACGCCCCGACCGGCCTGGCAAGGCTGCGCGGAACGCTGCCCGAACGCCTGTTGACCGCGTCACGCCGCGGCGAGATGCTCGTATCGCCCGGCGACACCCCCGCGAACGGACCTCGCGCCGCCGGGCAACCACCCCGGTTCACACCGGCGCGCCGTGGCTGCTCTCCTCCGCAGCCAGGCGCGCCGGCAATCCGAGCTCCGGCGGGGCGTCGCCCTCCCAGTCGACGCCCCGCCGTTCTCCCCCGAGGCGCCCCCCGCGCTAGGAGCTCGGAGCCGCGACCCCCCCGGTAGCGGCGGCGCCGGCGGACGCACCGGCCGCGGGCGCCTCGACAGCCGGCGCCGACGGTTCGGCCGCCGGCGCCGGGG
>DASSUW010000492.1:0-6845 GCA_035706585.1 Solirubrobacteraceae bacterium
AGCACCGGCGGCGAGGCCATCGGCAGCGCCTCGGCGGCCGGCCGCAGCTCGTCGACGTCCTCGCGGCACGTCGGGCACATCGCCAGGTGGCGCTCGAACTCGTCGCGTTCGCTCGCGGTCATCGCCCCGAGCACGTACGCGCCCGCCGCATCGGCCCAGCGATCGTGATCGGTCATCGTCATACGGCCACCTGCCCTTCGCCCAGCTGGGCCCGCATCTTCTTCAAGGCGAGACGCATCCGTCCCTTGATGGTGCCGACCGGGGCGCCGAGCATCTCCGCGATCTCCGTATGGGTGAACCCCCCGAAGTACGCGAGCTCGATCACCTGGCACTGGTCGGCCGGGAGCGTGCTCAGCGCAGCGCGCACGGTGCCGGCCTCCTCCCGCCGCGCCGCCTCCACGTCGGTGCGCTCGGACGCCTCGAACCGCTCCTCGATCCCCTCGTCACCGGCGCGCCGCCGGTCGTGCACGGTCGCCCGCCGCAGCGCGTCGATCGCGCGGTGGTGGACGATCCCGAGCACCCACGTGCGCACGGACCCGCGCCCGCGGTCGTAGCGGGCGCCGGAGCGCCACAGCGACAGGAACGCGTCCTGCGTGACGTCCTCGGCGCCCGATCGCGTGCCCATCATCCGGTAGGCGAGCGAGAACGCGGCCGCCGAGTGACGCTCGTAGATGATCTCGAACGCGCGGGCGTCGCCACGTCGCACGAGCTGCATGACGTCCTCGTCGGCCAGGGAGCGCAGGTCTTGCCCCATGGCGGTTAGTTCGTATCAGGCCGCGCCGCGGATCACATCAACGTGGCGATCGGCCGCGTGGCGCTTTGACGTCGCTATTCGACGTCAACGCGCCAGGAGGTCAGCGCCCGATGTCGTCAAACACGCGCATGGCCTCGCGCGCCGCGTCCCGGAACGTGCGCTCGGCGAGATCCCAGGCGTTGCGCGCCTGCGCGCGCCGCTTGTGGCGCCGCCCGCGCGTGCGCAGGATCACCAGCCCGGCGGCCGCGCCGGAGCCGATCACGACCGCCGCCGCGGGGCCGAGGACCGTCCGCGGCCAGTTGCGCGGGTCCTTCATCGCTCGCAGCTCCCAGGCCTCGAGCTCGTCGGCCGCCATCTCAACGAGCGAGCCCAGGGTCATCTCAAGGCGCGGCTCCAGGTCGGCCGGGGGGTCGATGGGCTGGAGAGCCTGACGCAGGCGCGTCTCGAAATCCCAGGTGCTCATGTCGCCTCAGTACCCGCCTCTGCCTCGACCAGTTCCTCGAGCTGCTTGATCGCGCGATGGATCAGCACTTTCGTGGCCCCGTCGGTGCGCCCGAGGGCACGGGCGATCTCGCGATTGTCCATCCCCAGGGCGAAGCGCATGATCAGCGCCTCGCGACGATCGTCCGGCAGGAGCCTCACACATTCGAGAATACGATTCAGATCCTCGCGATCCTCCACGAGCGCCTCGGTCGTGTGCAGCTCGGGCAGCGGACCGGCGTCGTCGATCGACGTCTGCGGGCGCCGCGAGCGGTCGCGGTAGTAGTTGGCCGCGAGGTTGTGCGCGATGCGGATCAGCCACGGCCGCAGCGGCCGGCCCTGCGACTCCTTCTGCGCGCGCTCGAAGTGCCGGTACGCCTGCAGGAACGTCTGCTCCGTGAGGTCCTCGGCGTCGTGGTGGTTGCCCACCCGGTAGTAGGAATAGGAGTAGACGTCGCGAAGATGGGCGCGGTACAGATCCGTGAAGGCGGCGTCGAGCCGAGCCTTGTCCTCGCGCGCGGAATCCGATGCCGCGGCCATGGTGCATTGGAGGCTACCTTCAGGCCGCCTGGCCCGCGCCCGCCTTCTCCGCTCGCGCGAACCGGCCGGGCTGGAAATCGGCCAGCGGCGTCCTGGTCACCTTCAGGCCCGCCGCGCTGAGCGCGTCGCCGACCTGGCGGGAGAACGCCTCGTCGTCGGCTGCAAGCGCGACCGCGGCGCCGCGCTCGAGCCGGTCGTCGCCGGCGATCGCGCCGATCGCCCACGCCGTGATGTGCTCGGACACGTAGGCGGTCGGCAGCACGCCGTCGGACGCGACGAGCACGCCGGTGCGCGGCGCGATCCGCACCGCGTGCGCCTCAACCGCGGCCGGCAGCTGCTCGCCGGGCACGGCGAAGACGACGAGATCGTGGCGCGAGTGGTCGGCCGCGTCGGCGCCGACCTGGTCGACCTCGATCCGCGCCCGGCGCAGCGCTTCGGCCAGGCTCGTGCCGCGCTGCCCGTCGCCCACGACGGCGGCGCGCCGCAACGGCGGCAGCCCGCCCAGCCACTCCCACTGCAGCATCACGTTCGGCCAGATGCGGTCGGTCACCGCGCCCGCGAGCTGCGGCGACACGCTCTCGACCTTCGGGAACGTCAGCGCGCGGCCGATCCGCACGCGGATCTTGTGCGGCCGGATCATCCAGCCCTTGCGCACAGCCTCGGTGCCGATCATGGCCACCGGCACGACCGGCGCGCCGGTCTCGAGCGCCAGGCGCCCGACGCCGCGCTTGGGACGGCCGAGCGCGCCCGGGCGCGTGCGCGTGCCCTCCGGGAACATCAGCACGCAGTCGCCGCGCTCGAGGATCGCCCGCGCGGTCTCGAGCATGTCCCCGTCACCGGCGCCGCGATGCACCGGGAACGCGCCCAGCGAGCTCACGAACCAGGCGACGAGCGGGTTCGCGAAGATCTCGCGCTTGGCGACGTAGTAGATCGGACGCCGTGAGCAGACGCCCATGATGAACGGGTCCAGGAACGACCGGTGATTGGCGGCGAAGATGACCGGGCCGGTCTCCGGGATGTGCTCGCGCCCGATGCGCGAAAGGCGGAAATAGAGATGGAAGAACGGCTGGATGATGGCCCGCGTGACCCAGTACACGATCGGGTTCACGCCGCGCTCGCGCGCACGCGCGTGGTAGCGGGCGATGCGGGTGGCACGCTTGGATTCGGTCACTGCACAGCCGTACCCGGCCTGCCGCTCCTCGTTACAGTGCCTTGATGGCCTTTGACCGCAGTCGCACGCTCCGCGGCGCGCTCGCCGGGAGTGCGGCCGCCGCGGTCTGGTACGCGCAGATGCCGCTCGACAAGCGGCTGCTGCGCTCGGACTTCGACGATGTCGAGGCGCTGGCCGCGCTGGCGGGCACCAGCGCCGCCGCCGGCGCGCTGCTGCACCTGCAGAACGGCGCGCTGTTCGGGGCGCTGTACGCGAACGTCGCCGCCCGCCTGCCGGGTCCGCCGGTCCTGCGCGGGCCGCTCGCGGCGCTCGCCGAGCACGTCACGAGCTGGCCGGCGATGGCGCTCGTCTCGCCGGCGCTGGCACGCAGCGGCCGCGCGTTCCTGCAGTCCGCCTGGCGGCACGCGCTGTTCGGGCTCGTGCTCGGCGAGCTCGAGCGCCGCCTCAACGGCCCGGCCGAGCTGCAGCCGGTCAGCGACGAGGCCGCCGCCTCCAACGGGCACGGCTCGGCGGCGCATCTGGTGGCCACGCGCTGATCCCGCATCCGCGATCCCCATGGCGGCTCCGGTCATCGGAGGATCCGGACTGACCGGCCGCGTCGTCATCACCGGCGCGAGCGGCTTCGCGGGCCGGCACCTCGCCGCGCTGTGCGCCGACCAGGAGGTCGTGGGCCTGTCGCGCGCCGTGTGCGACCTGCGCGACGCCGCGGCCACCCGCGCCGCGATCGCCGCCGCGCGGCCCGCCGTCGTCTACCACCTCGCGGCGCGCGCGCACGTCGGCGAATCGTGGCGCGACCCGCACGGGACGCTGGCCGACAACCTGACGATGGCGCTCAACGTGCTCGAGGCCGTCCGCGCGGAGGCGCCCGGGGCCACGGTCGTCGCGGTCGCCTCCGGCGAGGTGTACGGCACGCCCGAGCACCTGCCGGTCGACGAGACCGCCCCGCTGCGGCCGCAGAACCCGTACGCCGTCTCGAAGGCGGCGGCCGACCTGCTCGCCGGCATGTACGCCGACGCGCACGGCCTGCGGGTGATCCGGGCGCGCGCCTTCAATCATGCCGGGCCGGGACAGGAGCCGACGTACGCGATCGCCTCGTTCGCCCGCCAGGCGGCCCGGGGCGCCGAGCGGATCGTCACCGGCAATCCCGACACGCGGCGCGACTACACCGACGTGCGCGACGTCGTGCGCGCCTACCGCCTGCTGGCCGAGCGCGCCGAGCCGGGCATCTACAACGTCTGCTCGGGCCGCACGGCCTCCTCGTCGGAGCTCGTGCGGATGCTCGGCGTCGAGCATGAGGTCGACCCGTCGCTGCTGCGCCCGCACGAGGTGATGGAGCTGCGCGGCTCGGGCGACAAGCTGCGCGCGGCGACCGGCTGGGAGCCCGAGTACGAGCTCGCCGACACGCTGCGCGACACGGTCAGGTGGTGGCGAGACGAGCCAGCACCGGGCCGAACTGCTGCGCCACGACCCGCGCCCGATCGATCTCCGCGCTCGTGAACGCCTGCGGATGCTCGCGGTAGACCTCCACGAGCGCGCGCTGGCCTGAGCCGACGCGCACCGGCACCATCAGCACGGCGCCGTAGCCGAGCCGCTCGAGCTCGGCGAGCTCCGTCGGGTCGCTCTCGCTGTCGCCGACGACGATCTGGCCCGGGCTGTGCTCCTCGAGCAGGCGCGCGGTGGCGGGAAAGTCGGCGAGCGCCCAGCGCTCGCCGGGCGCGTCGACGTTGTCGGACAGCAGCTCCAGGCAGTCGTCGACGACCCACATCAGCGAGACGTCCTCGGCGCCGAGCAGCCGCGCGGCCCGGCGGCCCATCGTGGCGAGCTGCCGGGTGTTGGTCACGTCGGCCAGATCGTCGCCGAGCTCGGCCAGGATGCGCGCCCACACCGCGCCGCTGCCGGCCGCGGTCGCGTTGGAGACGCGGACGCCCGTGCGCAGCTCGGCCGTGGCGGCGACCTCGGGGCTCAGGGCCGCCCAGGCGTCGGCGGGACGGGCGAGCGCGTATCCCTGGGCGTAGGTGGCGTCGAGGTCGGCGAGCGCGCGCAGGTCGTCGAGGTCCTCGACCCCCTCGCCGCAGACGGCGGCGCCGGTCGTGCTCGCGAACGAGACGAGCGCCTCCAGCAGCGCGTAGCGGAAGCTGTCGTTGTGCGCGCCGTGGACGAGCGAGCGATCGATCTTCAGGATCTCCGGCGCCACGCGGATCAGCTGCTGCAGGCCGGCGTAGCCGGCGCCGGCGTCGTCGAGCGCCACGCGGGCGCCGCGCTCGCGCAGCTCGGCGAGCTTCGCCTCGAGCTCGCTCTCGGCGGCGAACATCTCGTGCTCGGTGAGCTCGATCACGTAGCCGGACAAATCGTCGGGCAGCACGTCCGCCACCGGCGGGGCCAGCAGCGCGCGCGGGCTCACGTTGAGCGCGAGGAACGTGCCGGCCGGGCGGTCGGCGACGGCGAGCGCGGCGCGCAGCGCCAGCGCCTCGAGCTCGGCGCCGAGGCCGGCGCGGTGCGCCTGCGCGAACCACTGGTCGGGCCGGCGGACCGGGTCGCCGTCGATGCGGGCAAGCGCCTCGTAGCCGCACACGCGACCGGTCGCGAGCTCGAGCACCGGCTGGAAGACGGGGCGGATGGCGTCCGCGCCGCGGCGCAGCAGCGCCTCGACCTCGCCGCGCTCGTCGGAGCGCGACGGGCGGGCCGCGAGATTGGGCGCGTAGCGGCGGGTCTGGCGGCGGCCGGCGTGCTTGGCGGCGTACAGCGCGGCGTCCGCGTGCGCGAGCAGCTCGGCGGCCTCGCGCGCGTCCTCCGGGTAGGTCGCCACGCCGGCCGACGACTCCACGCGCCCGCGTCCCACGAACACCTGGCCGAGCGCGGTGCGCGCGCGCTCGGCGGCCTCGGCGGCGACATCGCCGCAGACGCCCGGGAGCACGAGCACGAACTCCTCGCCGCCCAGGCGGCCGACCGCGTCGCCCTCGCGGACGACCGCACGCAGCTTGGCGGCGGCGGCGGCGAGCACCTTGTCGCCCTCGGCGTGGCCGAGCGAGTCGTTGATGCGCTTGAAGTGGTCGAGGTCGACAACCACCACGCTCAGCGGGGCGCCGGACGCCGCGGCGGTCTCGATCTCGCGCCGCAGGCGCTCCTGCGCGCCGCGGTGGTTCAGCAGTCCGGTGAGCCCGTCGGTGGCGGCCTGGTGGCGCAGGTGCTCGCGCTGGCGCGCGGAGTCGTACGCGAGCGCGGCCATCGTCGCGAAACGCTCGACGAGCGCGACCTCCGCGTCGGTGTACTCGCGACCTGCGCCGACGCGGTAGACGTTGAGCGTGCCGACGACGCGATCGTGGGCGAGCATCGGGACGCACACGAACGCCTCGTCGTCGTTGTCGGTGCCCGGGACGACCGTGCTGATCGTGTCGAAGCGGACGTTGGGGACGTTCCGGGTGCGCCGGTTGCGCACCACCCAGCCGGTCGTGCCGTGATCGACCGCCAGCGTCTGGGCCATGATCTCCTCGACCCACGAGCCCATCGCGAACACGGGCCGGAGCCTCGTCTCGTCGGCGTCGACCTCGTAGACGGTCAGGTCGTCGTAGGGCAGCAGCGCACGCAGGTGGTGCGCGATGCGGGCGAGCGTGTCCTCGAGCGAGTCCGCGGCCAGGATGCCGGCTGCGGCATCGATGAGGGCGTCCAGCGCAGCGCCGCCACCCTGCGCCGGCATGTGCTGGGCGATCACATTCCTGTCTATCGACCCGGGAACGTGCCAGCTTGACCGCTTAAGCCGGTACTGGAAGGCTTTGCGTCATGTGGCACAAGCACCGCACGCCTCGGGCGGTCGTGCGTGAGTGGATGCTGCCCGCTCCGGAGCGCCGGGCAGCCCGTGCCGAGCGGCAGGTCGAGACGCAGATGCGGCGGGAGCGCGAGTCC
>DASSUW010000493.1:0-21308 GCA_035706585.1 Solirubrobacteraceae bacterium
ACTCGGCCGCCCGGACGCCGCGGCGCGCGGCGTCGGCCGCATCCTCGGCCTCGCGGCGCGCGACGCTCGCCGCCTCGGCGGCCTCACCCAGCCCGCCCAGCTGCTCGGCGGCGGCCTCGCGCCGGGCCACGAGCTCGGCCAGCTCGCGCTCGAGCCGCTCACGACGATCATCGGCGAGCTGTTCGAGCTCCGCCTCGAGCGCGGCGATCCGCTCGGCCGCGCCGTCGTCGCCGGAATCGGCCTCGCGTTCGCCCTCGAGCGCGCGCAGCAGCGCGCGCCGGCGCGCGGCGCGGTCCGCGAGCATCGTGGCCGCCTGGCGTGCGGCTTCCTCGCGCAGCACGATCCGGTCACGGGCCGAGCGCGCCGCGTAGAAGCGGTTCGACAAGCCCTCGCGCTCGCTGCCGCGCGCGGCGAGCGCCTGCTCGGCCTGCTCCCGGCGGCCCGCGACGGCACGCAGCTCCTCCTCGGTCCGGGCGGCGGCCGAGCGGGCGCCCGCCACCGCCTCCTCGGCCTCGCGCAGCGCCGCGCCGGTGGCCCGGACCTCCTCGCGCGCGAGCGCCCACAGCGCCTCGTCGGTCTGCCGCTCGAGCCGCTCGTGCAGCTCGGCCGCCTCCGCCTGGCGCTTGAGCGGCCGCAGCCGCGAGCGCGCCTCGCGCTCCACGTCCAGGGCACGGTCGAGGTTGTCCTGCGTGCGGGCGAGCTTGAGCTGCGCCCGCCGGCGGCGCTTGCGGTGCTTGCCGAGCCCCGCGGCCTCCTCGATCAGCAACCGCCGGTCGCGCGGCTTGGAGGTCACGATCGCCTCGACGCGGCCCTGGGAGACCACCGAGTGCATCTCCTTGCCGAGACCGGTGTCCGACAGCAGCTCCAGCACGTCGGTCAGGCGACAGCGGGCGCCGTTGATCCGGTACTCGCCCTCCCCCGCGCGGTTGAGCTTGCGCACGATCGCGATCTCGCCCGCCGGCAGGTCCACCGCCCCGGACGCGTTGTCGAGCACCACCTCGACCTCGGCCTCGGCGCGCGCCTGCACGCCGTGCGCGCCGGCGAAGATCACGTCCTGCATCGACTGGCCGCGAACCGCGACCGGCGACTGCTCCCCCATCGCCCACAGCACCGCGTCGGTGATGTTGGACTTGCCGGAGCCGTTCGGGCCGACGACCACCGAGACGCCGGGCGCGAACTCGAGCTTCGTGCGATCGGGGAACGACTTGAAGCCCTTCAAGGTGACGCTCTGCAGATGCATCAGCGAGTCATGCCTCCAGCGCGTCCAGCGCGGTCTCGGCGGCCGCCTGCTCGGCGTCCTTCTTCGAGCGGCCGGCACCGCGCGCCAGCTCCGCCCCCTCCACGATCGCAGCGACCTCGAAGCGCCGCTCGTGCGGCGGGCCCTCCTCGGCCGTCACCTCGTAGGTCACGATCGCCCCGCGGCGCGCCAGCCGCTCCTGCAGGGCCGACTTGAAATCCGCCGGCCGCTCGAGCGCCTGCTCGATCTCCGGCGCGAACGCCTCCACGACCGCCGCGGCCGACTCCTCGTAGCCGAACGCCAGGTAGCAGGCGCCGATCACCGCCTCGATGACCGAGGCCAGCACCCGCTCGGTCTGCGCCAGCGCGTCCGTCGCCGGGCCGGCGAGCTCGTCCGGCGCCGCGGCGCGCAGGCGCTCCGGGATACCCAGTCGCTCCGCCACCGCCCGGCACGAGCGGCCGGAGACGGCCTGCGCGCGCACCTTCGTGAGCCGCCCGGCGCCGTGGTTCTCCAGCCGCGGGTACAGGTGCGTGGTCACCGCCAGGCCGAGCACCGAGTCGCCCAGGAAGGCGAGCCGCTCGTACGCGTCGCTGCGCTGCTCGACCCAGGACGCATGCGTGACCGCCTGCCGGGCGAGATCCTCCGGCAACCGTTCCAGCAGGTCTGAGAGCGTCGTCAGCGGTCAGGATCCCGGCTCGCGGTCGACGGCACCGCCCGCGGACGCGGACTGAAGCTGGGCGAGGACGAAGTCGACGGCCGCGCCCACGGTCTGGATGCGCGCCGCCTCCTCGTCGGACATCTTCACTCCGTAGGTGTCCTCGAGCTCCTGCACGAGCGTGTACAGGTCGAGCGAATCCGCGTTGAGGTCGTTGCGGAAGTGGGTCTGCTCGGTGATGCGCGCCGGATCGAGCTGCAGCTCGTCGGCCAGATGCTCACGGATCAGCTCGAGAACTTCGTCTCGCGTCATGGCTGGTCGGGCACCGTAGCGGCCCGCTCGGACACCCTCAACGCCCCCGCTCCCTCGAGGCGTTGTTGGGTCCGGCCCGCGACGTCCAGCCGCACGCCGCGCGCGGCGACCTCGATCGCGCGCGCGAAGCCGCGGGCGCCGAACGAGCCGTGCGGGACGACGCCCAGCTTGCGCAGCCCCAGCAGCACGGCGCCGCCCTGCTCCTGCGGGTCGATCTCGTCGCGCAGCCCGCGCAGCGCCGGCTTGAGCAGCAGCCCGCCGAGCTTGGCGCGCGTTGAGGACATGGCCGCGCCGCGGACGGCGCCCAGCAGCGCCGCCGAGGTGCCCTCCATGACCTTCAGGGCGACGTTCCCGGCGAAGCCGTCGGTGACGATGACGTCGGCGGCGCCGGTGCCGATCGCGAACCCCTCGACGTTGCCGACGAAGTTCAGCTCGCCAGGGCGCTCGCGCAGCGCGGCGTGCGCGGCGACGACGGTCTCGACGCCCTTGGTCGGCTCCTCGCCGTTGGAGAGCAGCGCCACGCGCGGGCGATCGACGCCCATGACGACCTCCATGAACGCCGCACCCATGTGCGCGAACTGGACGAGGTGCTCGGGCCGCACCTCGACATTGGCGCCGGCGTCGAGCAGCAGGAACGGCGCCCCGGGGACCGGCACGACGATCGCGAGCGCCGGCCGGTGCACGCCGGGCGCGCGCTTGAAGCGGAACAGCGCGGCGGCGAGCGCCGCGCCGGTGGAGCCGCCGGAGACGAGCGCGTCGGCCCGGCCGCCGGCGACCGTCTCGGCCGCCTGCACGATCGAGGCCTCGGGGTTGCGGCGGACCGCGCGCGCGGGGTCGGGATCCTTGGCGATCGAGAGCGGGGCGTCGACCACGTCGACGCCGTCCGCGGTCGCCCCGAACTCGCCCGCGGGGCCGAACAGCAGCACGCGAACGCCGTTCGCCGCCGCCTGCGCGGCGCCCTTGGCGACCTCGGCCGGGCCCAGGTCGGCGCCGTTCGCGTCGACCGCGACGGTGACCGGGGCGTTCATGGCGAGAGACCTAGTGGTCGTGGTCGTGGTCGTGCGCGTGCGTCACGTCGACGACCTCGCGCCCGCCGTAGCTGCCGCAGTGCGGGCACACTCGGTGCGGCCGCCGCGGCTGGTGGCACTGCGGGCACGCGTTCACGGACGGCGCGGAGATCTTGTGCTGCGCGCGGCGCTTGCTCGTGCGCGAGTGCGACTGCTTCTGCTTGGGGACGGCCATGGGCGGCTGTGAAGGGTAGCGAAGGCCCCGCACTTCGGCATCCACCGAGGCGGTGGCGGCCGCCGCGCGACATCGCGTGGCGCTTTGACGTCGCTATCCGACGTCAACGCGCCATGGACCGCCGGTCAGCGGCAATCCGCGCCTGCAGGAGCGCCGTGATCTCCTGCGCGGGCGCCGGGCGCGAGAAGTGGAAGCCCTGCGCGATGCGACAGCCCTGCGCGGCCAGGAACCCGGCGTGCTCGGCCCGCTCGACGCCCTCGGCGACCACGTCGCAACCGACCGCGTCGGCCAGGCGCAGGATCGCCGAGTAGACGGCCGTGCCCTGCGGGTCCTCCGGCACGCCGCACAGGAACGCGCGATCGACCTTGATGATCTGCACGGGCAGCTCGCGCAGGCGCCACAGCGACGAGTAGCCGGCGCCGAAGTCGTCGATCGCCAGCGCGAACCCCGCGGCCCGCAGCTCCCCCAGCACCGGCAGCAGGCGCGACGCCTCCAGCGACCACGCCGACTCGGTGATCTCCAGGACGAAGCGGCCGGGCTCGATCCCATGCGCGTGCACGACCTCGGCGAAGTGCCGCGCGACGTCGGGGCGCCGCAGCTGCCGCGGCGAGACGTTGAAGCCCACGTTGGGCTTCAGACCGATGTCGGCCCACTCGCGCGCCTGGCGGCAGACGTCGCGCAGGACCCAGTCGCCCAGCGCGTCGATCACGCCGGTGCGCTCGGCGACGGGGATGAAGTCGCCCGGGGGCACGAGGCCGCCGCGCAGCGGGTCGCGCCAGCGGACCAGCGACTCGACGCCCATGACGCCCGCGTCGGCCAGCCGCAGGATCGGCTGGTGGTGCAGCTCCAGCTCGCCGCGCTCGATCGCGCGCCGCAGCCGGGCCGCGAGCTCGAGGCGCTCGAGCGGATCGGCGGTGCCGACCCCGTAGACGTGGACGCCGCCGCCGCCCGCGCGTGCCTCGTACATCGCCGCGTCGGCGTGCTTGCGCAGCGCCTCGGGCGTCTCGGCGTCCTCCGGGAAGATGCTGATGCCCACGCTCGCGTCGAGCAGCAGCTCGGCTGCGCCGACCGCGAACGGCGCGTGCATCGCGTCGGCGATCCGCTGGCCGACCGCCTCGGCATGGGCCCGGGCGTCGATCGGCAGGTCGCGCACGAGGATCAGGAACCCCTGGCCGCCCTCGCGCGCCACCAGGTCGACCGGCCGGACCGCGGCGCGGAGCCGCGCGGAGACCTGCGACAGCAGCTCCTCGCCCAGCTCGGTCCCGAGCGAATCGTTTACGCGGCGGAAGTCGTTGACGTCCGCGTAGGCGAGCGCAACGGCCGTGCCGGACAGGCGCGCGGCCGAGACGGCGTCGGCGAGCGCGTCCTGGAGGGCCGGGCGGGTCGTCAGTTCTGCGGATGCGGAAGTTGGCGCCATGGACATTCCTTCTCCGCAAATCGGCCTGAACGCCAACGAACTTGACTACAAGCCGGTCGACTGACCGTAGGAGCTAGTCGAACTTGAGCTCGCCGAGCTTGGCCCAGCGCGGGTCGGGCGCGGCGTCGTGATGGTGATCGGGATCCTCGTTGAGGTTGGCGCCGCACTGGCCGCAGAGACCGGCGCAATCCTCCCGGCACGTCAGCTGCGCCGGCAGCGCGAGCGCCAGCGCGTCACGCGCCCAGCGGGCGAGGTGCAGGACCTCGTCGTCGCCCAGATACGGCGAGCTCATCTCCTCGCCGCCGCCCGGCTGGGCGACCTCGCGCGCGTCGACCTCGAACACCGGCGCGGCGGGCTCCAGGCAGCGCATGCAGGGCCCGTCGAGCCCGGCGCTGAACCGCAGCCGCAACGCGTAGCCCTGCCCGGTCGTGCGCGAGACGTCCACGCGGACGGGCACGAGCTCGGGCGTCACCGCGTACGGCTCGCCGCCGTAGTGGAAGTCGTCGATCGGGATGTGGAGGTCGAGCCGGCGGCCGTCCCCGGAACGCAGTCCGAGCGGCGCCAGGTCGAACGTGTCGGTGCGCTGCGGCATGGCATTTCACACGGTAGCTCGCGCCGGGAGGCGGCGGTCGCCGCAGGCGGGCTCGAGCCGCCGCATCGCCGCGTCGTCGTCGCTCGACGCGAGCGCCGCGGCGGCCCGGCAGGCGACCCTGTGTCGCCGGCTCGCCGCCCCCTCGTCAGTTTTCCTGTTCGCTGTCCTTCAGCTGACGCTTGAGGACCTTGCCGGTCGACGTCCGCGGCAGCTCGTCCATGAACTCGACGTCGCGCGGGACCTTGTAGCCGGCGAGGTTGGCCTTGATGTGCTGCTTGAGCTCGTCCTCGGTGACCGACATGCCCTCGCGCACGACGACGACGGCCTTCAGGCGCTGGCCGAACTTCTCGTCGTCGACGCCGAACACCGCCACCTCGGCGATCGCCTCGTGGCCGGCGAGCAGGTCCTCGACCTCGGCCGGGAACACGTTCTCGCCGCCCGAGACGATCATGTCGTCGTCGCGGCCGTCGACGAACAGCCGACCCGCCTCGTCGAAGTGGCCGACGTCGCCGGAGGACAGCAGCCCGTCGATGACGTCCTTGCCGCCGCCCCCCGTGTAGCCCTCGAACTGCATCTCGTTGCCGACGAAGATGCGGCCGGTCTCGCCCTGCTCGACCGGCTTGCCGTCGTCGTCGTAGAGCCGCACGATCGTCCCGTGCGGCGCGCGCCCCGCGGTGCCGGGGGCGGCGCGCAGGTCCTCCGGCGTGGCGATGCTCGCCCACGCGACCTCGGTCGAGCCGTAGAGGTTGTAGACGTTGTCGCCGAACACGTCCATCCAGCGGTCGGAGATCGCCCCCGGCAGCGCGGAACCGGAGACCGCGGTCACGCGCAGGTTCGACAGGTCGTAGCGCTGCAGGACGTCGTCCGGCAGCTCGAGGATCCGCTGCATCATCACCGGGACGACGATCAGCGCGGTGCACTCGTGCTGGGCGGTGAGCGAGAGCGTCGCCTCCGGGTCGAACTTGCGGTTGAGCACGAGCGTCGACGACAGGCTCATGCCGAGCGTGAAGTGCACGAAGCCCCAGGAGTGGAACATCGGCGCGGCGATCATCGTCTTCTCGCGCGCCTTGAGCGGGATCATCGCCAGCAGCGCGGCGGCGGGGTCGAGCGACCTCGGCTGCGATCGCGAGGCGCCCTTCGGCGTCCCGGTCGTGCCCGAGGTGAGGATCACCGCCTTGCCGCGCTCGGGCGGCGGGCTGACGTCGGACGTGTCGCCGCCGTCGATCAGGTCCTCCAGCCGCGCGTCCTTCGGCTTGCCGTCCTCCGGCTCGTGCCACGCGATGTAGCGCTTGCGCCGCTTGCCCGCCTCGTGGATCAGCCCCTCGAACTCGTGGTCGTAGATCAGCGCCTTCGGCTTCTCGCGCTGCGCGACGTCGGCCAGCTGCGGGCCGGAGAACGCCGTGTTCATGAAGATCGTGTTGGCGCCGAGCTTGGACGCGGCGATCACCGCGTCGACGAACCCGCGGTGGTTGCGGCACATCAGGGCGATGCTGTCGCCGACACCGATCCCGTCGCCGGCCAGCGAGCGCGCGAGCGCGTTCGTCCGCTCGTGGACCTCGCGGAACGTGAGCGTCCCCAGCTCGTCGATGATCGCGGTCTCGGACCCGTAGCGCTCGGCCGACGCGCCGTAGCCGCCGGCCGGCGTCGGGCCGAAGCGCAGGAGCGCGCGGACCGCGCCGATGATGTGGTCGGGGCGCTGCGGCCGCAGGATCCCGGCCTCGGCGAGCGTCTTGGCCGTGAAGAGCTTGGTCGTGACCTGGGTCTTGACTTTGTCGAGGTCGAGGTCCATGGGCGTCATCGTTTCACGCGGACGGCAGTTGCATGCCCGCCGGCATGCCGCCCTCGTCGATCAGCCGCCGGATCTCGGCCGCGCGGCGCGGGTTCAGGAACACGTGGCGCTGGCCGACGGACGGTTTCTCGGCCAGCAGCCCGGCCTCGAGCAGCGCCTCCCCCACCGCCTGCGCGAGCGCGCGCTCGTTGCCGGCGAAGCCGCGGCTGAGGTGGGCGAAGTCGGTGTGGTAGCCGCCCCACTTGCCCATGCCGTCGAGCCGCTGCAGGATCCGGCGCGCGACGCGGCGGGCGGGATCGGGGTCCTCGTGCGGCCTGACGGTGCGGGCGTGCGGCTGCAGCAGCGCGAGCACGGCGTCCTCGTGCTCCTCGACCGACCGGGGGTCCTCGGGCCGGCCGTGGAGGCGCGCGACCGCCTCGGCGATGCGCAGCGGGTGGTGCGCGCCGATCGGGTCCTTGAGCTCGGCCTGCTCGAACAGCCGGGCGGGCGCGGCGACGGCGCGGGCGCGCAGCCGGTCGATCCCGTGGTCCTCGAACGCCAGCGGGGCGAGCTCGTCGAGGTCCGCCGGGTCGGTGCGGCCGGGCAGCGCGATCAGCAGGAAGCCGCCGAGGTCGCCGGCCTGCAGGAGCATGTCGCCGGGTCCGGCCGGTTGCGGCAGGCCGGCGAGCTCGACGAGCGTCGCGATCACCGCCGCCGTGAGCAGCCAGGCGCGCTCGCCCGCGATCTCGGGATCGGCGCGGAACGCGGCGTTGACCGGCGTGGTGGCGTACAGCCGCTCGTCGCCGGCGGCGATCGCGACCTCGACCGGCTGCTCATAGCCCGACCGCGGCTTGTTCAGCTCGGCGGCGCCGTGCCGGAGCGCGGCGAGCAGCACGTCGCGCAGCCGCGCGGTGGCGGATGCGGGCGCCTGCGCCCCGCCGAGCGCGCTCAGCTCGGCCAGCAGGTCGCTCAAGCGAGCGCGGCCTCGAACGCCTCGCGCGCCTGCGCGCCGTGGACCGCGAACACGACGCGCTCGAGGCCGCTGCCTGCGTCGAGGTGCCGGCGGACCTCCTCGACCTCGATCCGCGCCGCCTCGTCGAGCGCGAAGCCGCCGACGCCGGTCCCGAACGCGACGAGCGCGAGGCTGGCGGCGCCGAGCTCGTCGGCCTTGGCGAGCGTCGACGCGGTGGCCCGGCGGATGATGTCGGCGCTCGTGGGGCCGCCGAGCTCCATCGTCGCGGCATGGATCACCCAGCGGGCCGGCATGTCCCCCGCCGACGTCTCGATGGCCGCGCCGAGCCCGATCGGCGCCTTCGCGTCAGATTCGGCCTGGACCGCGCGGCCGCCCGCGCGCGCGATCGCACCCGCGACCCCGCCGCCGTGCCTGAGCTGCGTGTTCGCGGCGTTGGCGATGGCATCCACGGCGAGCGTGGTGATGTCGGTGTCCAGCACCTCGATCGAGGCCATGGGCTCTACGGTACATACCGTCCGTACTACGGCTCGGGCCGCGGTGCGTCACGCTACGCGCCATGGTTCGCCGGCGCGTACGGGCCCACGGTCGTGTGCAGGGGGTGTTCTTCCGCGACTCGGTCCGGCGGGAGGCCGACCGCCGCGGCGTGGCCGGGTGGGCGCGCAACTGCTCTGACGGGACCGCGGAGGCGGTGTTCGAGGGCGACGCCGACGCGGTCGAGGCGATGGTGGCGTTCGTGCAGCGCGGCCCGGGGCACGCGGAGGTCTCCGAGGTCGAGGTTTCGCCGGAGGATCCGGAGGGGCTGGCCGGCTTCGGCGTGCGGTAGGCGGGGCAGGCGACCTGCGGCTGGGTAGGGCGGCTGAAGGGCCGGCCGCGGCGCGCAGATCGGCGGGTTGGACGGCGTCACCACTCTCCCTACCCAGCCGCAGTAAACGTCGGCGGCGGCAGTTCCGTCTTCCCCTGCACCTAGCCTGAACTCGGCCGCCATGGAAGCCGCGACGCCCCTGCGCCAGACCCGCGTGACGGCCCTCATGGGCCGCCTGATCGTCGAGAACCTCGTCGTCGACGACGCGACCGCCGCCGAGCTGGTCCGCATCCGCTCGGAGGCCGGCGAGAACCCGGTGCGGCTGGTGTCGGACGCGATCGAGATCGGGGCCCGGGTGCTCGACCGCGAGCAGGCCGGCGCGAGCGTCGAGGTGCTGCGACAGGACCTCGAGAGCGCGTCCAAGGAGGTGGAGCAGCGGCTCGGGCAGACGTCCGAGGCGGTCGTGACCGAGCTCAACAAGCAGCTCGAGGCCGCGTTCGGGCCCGAGAGCGGGCACGTCACGCGCGTGCTCGCGCGGCACTTCGGCGCCGAGTCGAGCACCGCCGTGCAGCACCAGGTCCGCGCGGCGGTCGCCGAGCTGCTCTCGGAGTCGCGCGAGAAGCTGTTCAAGCAGTTCTCGTCGGCCGACGAGTCGAACCCGCTGGCCGCGTTCCAGCGCGCCGCCGTCGCCGCCATCAAGCAGTCGTCCGAGCTCCAGCACGAGACGCTGCGCGAGATGAGCGGCCGCGTCGGCGCGCTCCAGCTCGAGCTGCAGAAGCTGCAGGCGGAGAGGGAGAAGGCGCTCGAGGTCGCCGCCGAGCACGACCGCTCGACCGCGAAGGGCCGCCCGTACGAGGAGGCGGTCTTCGACGCCGTCGACGCGATCGCCGGCGGCCAGGGCGACGACTGCGACGCGGTCGGCGACCTGCCGGGCGTGGGCGGCCGCAAGGGCGACGTGCTGGTCGGCATCGACGGCTGCAACGGCCCGCCGCGCGGCCGGATCGTCTTCGAGGCCAAGAACTCGCAGGTGCCGAAGAAGCGGGCGCTCGCGGAGCTCGACGAGGCGATGGCGCAGCGCGATGCCGGCTACGGCGTCTGGGTCGTGCCGTCCGAGGACCAGCTGCCGGCCCGCACGCAGCCGCTGCGCGAGGTCAACGGCGACAAGCTGTTCGTGGTCTACGACCCCGCGGACGGCTCGCGGCTCGGACTGGAGGTCGCCTATTCGCTCGCGCGCGCCCGCGTGCTGATGGCGCGCTCGGACGCCGACGGGCTCGACGCGTCGGCGCTGCGTGCGGAGGTCGAGCGCACGCTCGGCGCGATGGAGGACGTGCGCCGGATCAAGCAGCAGCTCACGCACGCCGCCAACGGCATCGAGGGCGCCCGCTCGGTGCTCGAGGAGCTCGACCGGCGCGTGCGCCTGCACCTCGGGCAGATCGACGCGCTGCTCGCGCCGACGTCGGACGACGAGGACGACGACGACCGCGGCGACGCCCCCGTCTCGGCGCGCGACTTCGACGTCTGATCAGGCCAGCAGCAGCGCGGTGAGCTCGTCCGGGGCGGCGATCATCGCGTCGTGCCCGCAGCACAGCTCGGCCACCGGCCAGCCCGCCTCGACGATCCGCCGCTTGGACTCGTCGAGCGTCGCCAGGCCGGGATCGGTGCACGAGATGTAGAGCTTGGACGCGACGAACTCCATGCCCGGCCCGACGGCCGCGGGCTGCAGGTAGGTCTGCACCGGCTGCGGCGTCAGGCGCGGCTCGGCCCACGCCGCGGCGTCGCCGGCCACGCCCAGCACCGCGATCGGCGGCGCCGGCGCGAGCCAGTCCGGGTCCTCGGCCGCCGCCGCCCGGTACTCGTCGCCGCGCGCGCCGACGTGGTCGGCCATCGTCTCCCCGTCGCGCGGGATGAACGCGTCCAGCAGCACGAGCCGGTCGATCGCGGCGGCGTTGCGGTCGGCCAGCCCGTAGGCGACGAAGCCCGCGTAGCTGTGGGCGACGAGCACGACCTCGGTCAGCGCCTCGTAGGCGATGTGGTTGAGGAGGTCGCTGACGTGGGTGTCGAGGTCGATCGCGCGCGAGGCCAGGTGGCAGCGCTCGCCGAGCCCGGTCAGCGTCGGCGTCGTCACGTGGTGGCCGGCGGCCTCGAGCCGCTCGCGCACGGGATCCCAGCACCAGCCGCCGTGCCAGGCCCCGTGGACGAGCACGTACGTGCTCACGCGCGCGCCGCTCGCCAGGCGTCCCGGAGCTTGAGCGCCGAACCGGTCCGAAGGATGCCGCCCGAGTAGATCCGTGCCGCGAGCGGGATCAGCAGCGCGGCGGCGCCGGCGGTCACGAGCAGCGAGGCGGCGATCTCCCAGGCGGGGACGTCGCCCGTGACGATCCGGGGCGGCACGGTGAGCGGCGCGGTCATGGGGATGAAGGCGGTGATGTGCGCGAGCGTACCGTCTGGGTTCTCGCGCACGGCGAACGCCAGGAAGAACGACACGAGGATCATCACGGTCAGCGGGGTCATCGTCGACTGCAGGTCCTCCTGGCGCGACACCAGCGCGCCGGCGCACGCGAACGCGCAGGCGTAGAACGCGTAGCCGACGACGAACCACGCGAGCGCCAGCGCCGCGGCGCCCAGCACCGCGCCGTCGATGTCGAGCGCGCCGGTCGCCTTCGCCACCCCCAGGCCGACGCCGAAGATCAGCAGCAGGTTGCCGAGCCCGAGCAGGCCGAGCCCGATGACCTTGCCGGCGAGCAGCTGCGCCGGGCGGATCGTGGACAGCACGACCTCGACCACGCGCGAGGCCTTCTCCTCGACGACGCCGGCCGCCACCCAGTAGCCGTACGTCAGCAGCTGGCCGTAGAGGATCAGGACGATGAAGAACGTGTAGCCCGCCTTGGCGTCGGCATCCTCGTCGACCGGCTCGACCGTCGACACCTGCAGCGGCGGCGGCGGGGAGCCGCGGGTGAGGTTGCCGGCCTGCAGCAGCGCGACGAGGTCGTCGGGCGGCGCGTCCTTGGCGAGGATGCGGCCGTCCTGGACGGCGGCGTCGATCGTGCTGTCCTCGAGCGCGGCGCGGACGTCGTCGACCGAGACCGGCACGACCTCGACGTCGGTCCCCTGCGCCGCCTTCGCGGCCGCCTCGACGACCGCGCGATCGCCGGCGACCTTGTAGGTCGTCCCGTCGCCGTCCAGCACGGCCGCGAGCGCGATGACCGCGACGATGATCGCGACGTTGATGCCGGTCGAGATCAGGAACGACTTCTCGCGCGTGCGTTCGCGCAGCTCACGCTTGGCGACGAGCCCGATCGTCCCGCGACGTTCGCGAAGCGAGCTCGCAAGGCCGCGCTTGCGCGGCCCGTTCATGCCGTCACCGCCTCGCGGAACAGATCGGTCAGCGTCGGCCGCTCGTAACTGAAATGGCTCACGGTCCCCGCGGTCCGCGCCGCGTCGAGCACGGCGTCCGGCGTCGTCCCGTCGCGCAGCGCGAGCACGATGCCGCGACCGTTGCGGCTCACGACCTCGGCGCCCGCCGGAACCCACCCGTCCTCCGCTGCGACCTCGACGCGTACCCGGCGATCGTCGGCGCCGCGATCGCGCAGCTCCTCCACGGCCCCGGACGCCACGAGCCGGCCGTCCTTGATGATCGCGACCGCCTCGCACAGGCGCTCGACGAGCTCGAGCTGGTGCGAGGAGAACACGACCGGCACGCCGGTCGCCGCGTAGTCCGCCAGCACCCCGCTCAGCACGTCGACGCCGACCGGGTCGAGCCCCGAGAACGGCTCGTCGAGCACCAGCAGCTCGGGGTCGTGCACGAGCGCCGCCGCGAGCTGCACGCGCTGCTGGTTGCCGAGCGACAGCGCCTCGACGCGGTCGCCCGCGCGCTCGCCGACGCCGAGCCGCTCGATCCAGCTGTCGGCGGCCCGGCCGGCCGCGGCCGCGTCCACGCCGTGCAGGCGGGCGAGGTACACGAGCTGGTCGCGGACACGCATCTTCGGGTACAGCCCGCGCTCCTCCGGCATGTAGCCGAAGCGCGTGCGGCGCTCGAAGTCCACCGGCGCGCCGTCGAACAGCACCTCGCCGCGGTCGGCCGCGAGCACGCCGAGGATGATGCGCATCGCGGTCGTCTTGCCGGCGCCGTTGGGGCCGACGAACCCGAACATCTGCCCGCGGCCGACCGTGAACGAGACGCCGTCCAGAGCGATGACATCGCCGTAGCGGCGGGCGAGATCCCGCAGTTCAAGCACGCCAACTACGACTAGCAGCTAGCCGACTTCGGCCGGCTCGTCGCGGCCTTGCAGCCGCTCGCGACCGCGCTGCACGGCCGCGATGAACTTCGACAGGTTGACCTCGAGCGTGTTGAGGATCTCGTCCGCGTAGTCCTCGGCGCCGAGCCGGATCTCGCGCTCGCGCCCGCGGGCGTCCTCGATGATCTCCTCGGCCGCGCGCTCGGCGTTGCGCGTGACCTCCTGCTGCGAGACCAGCTGCGCCTGGCGCTCGCGCGCCTCCTTGACGATGCGCTCGGCCTCCCGCTTGGCCTCCGCCAGCATCTCCTGGCGCTCCTTGACGATCCAGCGAGCCTGCTTGATCTCCTCGGGGATCGTGGCGCGCATCTGGTCGAGGATGTCGTAGATCTCCTCTTTGTCCACGCGAACCTGGTCCGTCAGCGGGACCTGCTTGGCGTTGTGGACGAGGTCGTCCAGCTTGTCGATCAGTACCAGGACGTCCATGGCGCTCCCTGTTTCGTCAGCGCGCAAGCGCTTCCTGCAAACGCTCCGCAACCGGCTCGGGGACGAGTTCGGAGACATCACCGCCGAACGTGGCGATCTCCTTCACGCCGCTCGAGGAGAGAAAACTGTACTGCGGCGAGGCCATCAGGTAGACGGACTCTATGTCCGAGGCCAGCTGGCGGTTGAGCTGGTTCATCTCCAGCTCGTACTCGAAGTCGGAGATCGCACGCAGGCCCTTGACGATCGCACGGGCTCCGCGCTCGCGCGCGAACTCGACCACGAGGCTGGAGAACGGCTCGACCCGCACGTTGTCCAAGTGCGCGGTCGCCTCGCGAATGAAACCCATCCGCTCCTCGGCCGTGAACAGCGACTTGCTCTTGCGCACCGAGGCGTTGACGACCGCGACGATCAGCTCGTCGAACATCAGCGACGCGCGGGTGATCACGTCCACGTGCCCGTTCGTGATCGGGTCGTAGGAGCCAGGGCAGACGGCGATGCGGGGATCAGGGGCCATAGATGCGTATGAGGGTGTCGCCGTAGCGGCGTTCGTCGACTAAGGGAAGGTCCAGCTCGAGCGGGCCGCGGCGATCACTCTCAGCGACCACCAGGGCCCCGGGGGCGAGCACCGACGGTAGCGCTGTGGTCAGCACCCCGCCCATTTCCCGGGCCAGCCGGTATGGCGGATCGAGGAAGACAAGATCGTATTGACGTGCGGCGGCCGATGCGCCGGAGAGGAACCGCCGCGCGTCGGCGCGGCGGACGTCGGCCTCCGCGCCCACGGCCTTCAGGTTGCGTGTCACGGCCCGGATCGCGGCGGGCGCGCTGTCCACGAACGTCGCCTCGGCGGCGCCGCGCGACAGCGCCTCGATCCCCAGCGCGCCCGAGCCGGCGAACAGGTCGAGCACGCGGGCGCCGGCCACGCGCTCGCCGAGGATCGAGAACACCGCCCCGCGCACACGATCGCCCGTGGGGCGCGTGGCCGCACCGGCGGGCGCCTGCAGCCGCCGCCCGCGCCACTGCCCGGCGATGACGCGCAGGCTCTAGTCCTCCAGCCGGAATCCGATCTTCAGCGTGACCTGGTAGTGAGCGACGCTGTCGCCGTCGATCTGCCCGCGCACGCTGATCACCTCGAACCAGTCGAGGTTGCGCAGGGTCTGGGACGCCTTGGCGACCGCGCCGTCGATCGCCTCCTTGACGCCTTCGGGCGACGTGCCGGTGATCTCGACGGACTTGTACACGTGGTTCGACATGCGCGCAGTATCACGCGGGGATCGGCTCCAGGGCGTCCGGGCCGAACGCGGCGATCAGCGCGTCGCCGATCAGGGCGTGCTCGGGCCGGGCGAGCTCCGGGTCCTCGTCGAGCATCGTGCGGGCGCGCATGCGAGCCCGCTCGAGCAGCTCGACGTCCTCGGGCAGGCGCGCGAAGCGGAACGCCTGCAGGCCCGACTGGCGCGTGCCGAGCATCTCGCCCTCGCCGCGCAGCTCGAGGTCGATCTCGGCGAGCTTGAAGCCGTCGCGATGGTCGGCCAGCGCGCGCAGGCGGGCCGACTCCTTCGGTCCGAACAGCAGGCACAGCGAGTCGTGCGGGCCGCGGCCGATGCGGCCGCGCAGCTGGTGCAGCTGCGAGATGCCGTAGCGATCGGCGTCCTCGACGAGCATGACCGAGGCGTTGGGGACGTCGATCCCGACCTCGATCACCGTCGTCGCCACGAGCACGTCGGCCCCGCCGGCGGCGAACGCCGCCATCGACTCCTGCTTCTCGCGCGGGCGCATCTGCCCGTGCAGGAGCACAACGTCGAAGTCGCGCAGCTCGCCGGTGCGCAGGCGCTCGAACTCCGCGGTCGCCGCGCGCGCCTGCAGCGCCTCGGACTCCTCCACCAGCGGACACACCACGAACGCCTGGCGGCCGTGCCGCAGCTCCTCGCGGATGCGCTCGTAGGCGCGCGAGCGTTCGCGCTCGGTGGCGCAGACGTGCGTCTCGATCGGCCGGCGGCCGGCGGGCAGCTCGCGCAGGACGGTGACGTCGAGGTCGCCGTACGCGGTAAGCGCCAGCGTGCGCGGGATCGGCGTGGCGGTCATGTGCAGCACGTGGGGCGCGAGCGCGCCCGGCGCCTTGCGGTCGAGCGCGCGACGCTGGTTGACGCCGAAGCGATGCTGCTCGTCCACCACCGCGACGGCCAGCCGGTCGAACTCCACGGCCTCCTCGATCAGCGCGTGCGTGCCGACCAGCAGCTTCAGCTCGCCGGACGCGAGCTTGCCGAGCAGGTCCGCGCGGCGGCCGCCGGGCGTCGAGCCGGTGAGCAGCGCGGCCTGCACCAGCTCGCCCGGCATCAGCCCCTGCAGCGTGGCGAAGTGCTGCTCGGCGAGCGTCTCGGTCGGCGCCATCAGCGCCGCCTGGCCGCCGGACTCGACCGCGCGCAGCATCGCGTACACCGCCACGACGGTCTTGCCGGAGCCGACCTCGCCCATCAGCAGCCGCTGCATCGGCCGGTCGCGCTCGAGCTCGGCGTCGATCGTCTCCATCGCCGTGCGCTGGTCGCCCGTCGGGGCGAACGGGAGCGACTCGGCGAGCCAGCGCGCCGTCAGGGCGCCCGGCGGCTCCAGCGCGGCGGCGCGCGACCCTTCGCGGCGGCGCGCGCGGCGGCGCAGCAGCGCGATCTGCAACAGCAGCATCTCCTCGTAGGCGAGCCGCTGCCGGCCGCCCTCGTGGTCGCCGAAGTGCGCCGCGAGCAGCGCCGCCGAGCGCTCGGGCAGCCGGTCGGCGACCCGCAGGCGCGCCGGGAGCGGCTCCAGCGCCTCGTGCGCCGCCCCCGCCCACTCGCGCACGAGCGCGAGGATCTGCGTCGAGGAGAGCCCCTCCGTCGCCGGATACGTCGCGACGTCGGCGGCCAGCGCGCCGACCGCCTCCCCGCTCTCGGCGTGGCCCTGCACGCGGAAGCGGTTGCGGCCCTCGTACTTGCCGTTCAGCAGCAGCCGCGTGCCGGGCCGGTACTTGCGCTCCAGCCACGGCTGGTTGAAGAACGTGACCTTCATCGTGCCCGTCTCGTCCGCGACGACCGCCTCCACGAGCGGCCGCATGCCGCGGCGCCGCACCGGCCGGCTGGAGATCGACCGCACCTCGACGACCACCGTGGCCGTCTCGCCCGGCGACAGCTCGACGATCGTGCGCGCCTCCTGGCGGTCGCGCGGCAGGTGCTCGAGCAGGTCGCCGACCGTGTGCAGGCCCAGCCGCTCGGCGCCCGCGGCCGCCTTCGGCGGCGACACCGGCAGCGGCGTCGCGAGTCGCGACGGGCGCGGGTAGCGCGGCGGACCGGCCGCGTGCAGGGCGTCGTCGGACAGGGGATCGCTGCTGGCGAACTCGGTGGGCGCCACGGCGCCCAATCATGATCGGCCTACGGGACGTACTCGTCCGGCCCGGCGTCGCAGGTGCCGCTGCGCCTGTCGCCGTCGATGTCCTCGCCGCCCGTGTACTTCGCGCACAGCTCCTGCTCGCCGGCGTCGATCGCCGGGGAGCCGGGCGTGAGGTGGTAGCCGTCGGCCGCCTGCGCGTACGCGTCCGTGACGGGTTCTGGGTGGACGACCCAGGCGTCGGTCCCGCAGCCGCTCTTGGGCGCGGTCCAGGCCCACAGGTTGTGACTGGCCCGCGAGCCGGGGCACGGCAGGTAGTCCGGCTGCGGGCCGAGATTGCCCACGTAGGTCGGCTTGACCGCGCACTCCTCGTCGTTGATGCCGTGCGTCCACGAGTTGTAGGCGAACACCCAGCCGTCGCAGGTGGCGTCGCCGGCCGCGAGCTGGATGTCCAACCCGATCGCCGGCCCGAAGTAGGAGTTCACGACCAGTCCGCCGGAGCTCGGGGCGCCGCCCGCGCCGGACTGGAACAGCCGCGCCGACCCCGACTCGTCGCCCGCCATGAAGCGGGCGCGGTTGATGACGAGGTCCTTGACGCCGTCGTTGACGCGGATCGTCTCCAGGTGCAGGTTGCCGTCGCCGCCGCAGTCCGCGAGATTGTCCAGCTCGGGCACGAACGGCCAGAACGTGACGTTGTAGATCGTCAGGCGCGTCGTGTCGGCCACCTCGAGCGGCTCGGGGTTGTGGTTCGCGCACAGGCGCCTGGTCGTGTTGCCGCGCGTGCCGAGCGCGCTGTCTCGGTAGGTGACGTCCGCACCGCCGCCCGCCAGCGAGATCGTCGCCTCGGGCCCGGTGATGTCGACGTTGGCGAGCGTGATGTGGCTGCCGGTCGAGCGCCAGCCACGGCCCGCGGCGGCCCCGGCCTCGATCGTCATGTCCTTGACCGAGAGCCAGTCGGCGTCGGTCTGCAGCAGCGTGAGCGTGACGTCCTCCCCGTGGGCGGCCCGGATCGTCACCGGCTCGCTGAGGTCGGGGTTGGTCGTCGCGATCGCCTGCGTGCCGTAGCGCCCGGCCTTCACGCGGACCGTGTCGCCGTTCGCCGCCGCGCTGTAGGCCGCCTGGAAGTCCCCGTACGCCTTCGCGGGGTCGAACGTGCACGGCGTGGCGCACCGCTCGGGCTTCGCGCCCGCCGTCGGCGCGACCCAGAGGTTCGCGGCGTCCGGCGCGGGCGCCGCCGCGGGCGCGCCGCCACCGCACCCGCTGACCGCGAGCACGACGACGAGGAGGACAAGGGAGCGGGTGGCCGCGAACACGTAGCGTTCGAGGAAACCAGCTGCCGACCGGTCCTTCTCCCCCAGTTCGTGCAGGTTTTCGCCTACTCGGCGGCGATCAGCCACCAGTAGGCGGCCTGGTCGCCCCGCGAGTACTCCACGTCGACCCCGCCGGGCACGAGCGCGGCGACGCCGTCGCCGTCGAGCGGCGCGCCGTCGCCCTCGATCAGCGTCAGCAGCTCGGCCTCGCGGCCGAGCTCGCCCAGCACCGCCTCGAGCGTCTCGCCCGGCTCGCCCCATGCGACCAGCTGCTCGTCGACGAAGCCGACCGCCTCGCCACGGCGGAAGCGGCCCTCGACGTCATCGCGCGCCGCCCCGGTCACGGCGCCGGTGCGCACGTTCGCGAGCGCCGCGGTCATCGCCTCGGCGTTCGCGGCGGCCCCGCGGCCCGGCTCGAGCGCCACGGCGGCGGCCAGGCCGGCCTGCATCGACCGCGCGGCGACGACGTGGACGGTCTTCTCGGCCAGCTCGGCGGCGCGCTCGGCGGCCATGATCACGTTCGGCGAGTTCGGCAGCACCACGACCTCCTCGGCCGGCACGTCGTGGATGCCGGCGAGCAGCTCGTAGGTCGACGGGTTCAGCGTGCCGCCGCCGTCGAGCGTCACCGCACCGAGGCTCTCGAACAGCTCGCGCATGCCGGAGCCGGTGACGACGGCGAGCACGCCGCACGTCTGGACCGCCTCGGCGAGCCGCTCGGACCGCTGGGCGACCTGCTCGGTCATGTCGGCGACGTCGAGGTGCGAGACCTCGCCGATCTCGGCGAACAGCGCGGTCGCCCGTTCGGGCTCGTCGGTGTGCAGGTGGACCTTGAGCGTGTGGCTGTCGCCGACCACGAGCACCGAGTCGCCGAACCGCTCCAGCTGATCGTTCCAGCTCGTCGGGTCCAGCTCCTCGCCGGTGACCGCGAAGTTCGTGCAGTAGCGGTACGTGGTCGACTCGTGCTGGGGGTGGGTGATCCGGGCGGGCGCGTGGTGCGCGAGCTGCGGCGCGGCGCTGCCGCGCAGCGCCGCGATCACGCCGGCGATCATCACGGTCAGGCCGTAGCCGCCGGCATCCACCACGCCCGCCTCGCGCAGCACGGGCAGCAGCTCCGGGCCGCGCGCGACCGACAGCTCGCCGGACCGCAGTGCCGCCTCGAGCACCTCGGCGATCATCGTGTTCTGCGTGTCGTCGTCGACGCGCTCGCGCAGCCGCGGATCGGCCATGTGCGCGATCTCCGACGCCACCCGGGCGGCCATCTCGCGGACGACCGTGAGGATCGTGCCCTCGGCAGGCTCGCGCACGGACGCGTACGCGCGCTCGGCGGCGCGCGCCATCGCGGCCGCCACCAACACGGGGTCGACCAGCTCGCCGGGACGTGAGATCAGCTCCTCGGCGGCCCCGCGCAGCAGCTGCGACAGGATCACGCCGGAGTTGCCGCGCGCGCCGAGCAGGGCCGCGCGCGCCACGGAGTCGACGATCTCGTCGCGGCCGATCTCGTCGATGTCGCCCTGGGCGGACAGCCGGTCGAGCTCGTCGAGGACTGCGCTCAACGTCAGCGCCATGTTGTCGCCCGTGTCTCCGTCGGCGACGGGGAACACGTTGAGGTCGTTGACCTCGCGGCGCCGCGAATCGAGCTCCGCCAGAGCGGCCTGCACCACAGCGCGAAATCGGATGAGACTGGGATCGGCCAATGTGGGTTCCGCCCTCCAGGAAACCCCTACCTGGACATCGCCAGGCGTTTTCGAGCTATGCCTTGGTGACCTTGCCGGCCTTCAGGCAGCGCGTGCAGACGTACACGCGCTTGGGAGCGCCGGCCTCGCTGATGCGCACCTTCTGCAGGTTGGCGTCGAACCGCCGCTTGGTCGCGACCATGGAGTGGGAGCGGCTCTGACCAAACGCCGGGCGCTTGCCGCAGGAATGACAGACACGGGCCATAACGGCGGGAAAGCATAGCGGCGAGACCGGTTGGGTACGGTCTTTGGGTGCCTCCGGTCACCCCGGCTCGTATCTCCCTGCCCGATCGCTATCGCGTCGTCCGCCACATCGCCAGCGGCGGCATGGCCGGTGTGTGGGAGGCCGAGGACGAGCTGCTCGGCCGGTCGGTCGCGGTCAAGGTGCTGGCCGGCCACCTGGCCGAGGACGACCGCGCCAGGCGCCGCTTCCAGCGCGAGGCACGCGCGGCCGCCGGCCTGTCGTCGCACCAGCACGTCGTGACGATCTACGACGTCGGCGAGCACGACGGCCGCACGTTCATGGTCATGGAGCTCATGCGCGGCGGCACCGTCGCCGACCGGCTGAAGGCCGGCCGCGCGATCGCCGACGACACGGCGCTGCGCTGGCTGCGCGAGGCCGCGTCTGCGCTCGACGCCGCCCACGCCGCGGGCGTCGTGCACCGCGACATCAAGCCCGGCAACCTCCTGCTCGACGACAACGACCGGCTCGCGATCGCCGACTTCGGCATCGCGCGGCTGGCGATGGAGGACCAGCTGACCGCGACCGGCCAGGTGCTCGGGACCGCGAGCTACATCTCGCCCGAGCAGGCGGTCGGCGAGGCGGCCACGCCCGCGTCGGACCGCTACGCGCTCGGGGTCGTCGCCTACGAGCTGCTGACCGGCAGCAAGCCGTTCCAGGCCGAGCACTTCGCCGCGCAGGCGCGCGCCCACGTCGAGGACGATCCACCGCCCGCGACCGAGCGCGACCCGTCGCTGCCGCGCAGCATCGATGCGGTGCTCGAGCGCGCGCTCGCGAAGGAGCCCTCCGAGCGCTGGGAGTCCGCCGCCGCGTTGGTCGAGGCGCTCGACCAGGCGATGGGCGCCGCGCGCCCGGCGACCGAGCCGACGCGCCCGCTGGCCCCGGTGGGCGGCGGCGACGACCCCGAGCGCGTAGCGGTCCGACGCGGGCGTGGCCGCCTCGCCGACCGCCTGCTCGGGC